>JBDSCZ010000111.1:0-2143 GCA_039920865.1 Burkholderiaceae bacterium | reverse complement strand
GCAGCGTATTGTTTACCGACCCTGAGGCGGGCCTCGATGACAATGCTGCGGCGATCCTGCGTACCATGATCGCGGACCCCACGCCGGCAATACGCTTTTGCTACGACGGCGCTGACCTGCAGGGTTGGCCGCCATGGAATGGGTGCAAGCCCAAACCACAGAATATGCCGTAAGGCTGATTTCCGCGCGTTTTTCGCCACAATTTCCATAAATTGCGCCAAGAATGAAGGTTTTTGGCATCCATCACGGTCAATCCAGGACTAAATTAGCACGAATACGGCCAATCCAAGCATCGTGGAAAATTTTCCGTGCCGGAAAAATCGGCGGTTTGCGCTTCCCCCTGTACCAGGATTTTTTCACGAGTGGGGTTGCCGTAACATCAAGCACGCTATGACGCGCGGGCGCATGCGTACGCTTTTCGCGAGCGCGTTGGGCCTGAATCGGCCCGATTAATCGCGCTGCGCGATCACCAAAGTCTGTGCGCTGGCTGCGAAATCCGGCTTGCGCTGCGCCGCGTCGAGCGTGTGCGTCATCCAGGAAACAAAGGCGCTCCATCCAGTTTCCGTAAATTTGTCGCCATCGACAACCAGTTCCACCAGCAGATCCTCCGGCAGTGCATTGATCCAGTGAAGTACGATATGTTGCAGCTCGAATGGGACATGCTGCAACGGCAGAAGCCGCTGGCCGTCGATTTCCTGGAAGCCCAGTCCGGCTTGCAAACCGCAGTGCAGCGAGCGGATTTTTTGTTCTATCGCCATGATTTCTCCCTTTGTTATAGCGCTTGTCTTAATTGCGCTTCTTCGGCACTTCCAAAAGCGTCAATGCACTGGATCAGGTTCGGGCAATGCGGCGGGAACAGGTCGGCATCATCATCGAGGGCGATCCACTTGATTGGCGCCTCTTCGTCCTGTCCTTCCAGGAACTGCACAATCTCCCGGTAGCGTACTGCGCTGGCATCGGCAAGGCTGTGAATCGCAATCACCGGCGATACACCGATAATCCGGCATGCGATATCCGGTGAGAACAGCGCCGCCAGCTCGGCGAGAGAGCGACTTTCCCGCCAGGTGCTGCTAATGACAACTTGCACCTCCGGAAAATCGCGCAACACGCCTTCCAGTCGCGGCAAATGGCAAAATAACTGCGCGGCATCTGGCGGCATAGCAAACGGATGCAGAACCCCGTCGAAATCAAGAAATAAAAGCGTCCTGCTGCGTTGCCGATCCGGCGCCAACGCCAGCCGCCGCCGCATTGCCACTTGAAGCGCAATCGCTTGTCCTGCCGTCGGCGCAATGCCGCCTTCTCGCCAGTCGGCGCAATGCGCATTGTCGATGGCAACGCCGGCGGCCACGAGCTTGCCGGCCAGCGCGCGCACATCGGCTGCGAACAGCACACGCCCGTCCGATAGCGCGGCTTTGACTTCGTCGCCATCGTCGACGATGCAGGCGGTTAGTACTTGGCGCATCGGTGAATTCTCCTCATTCAGCATAATTTTTCATGCCATAGCGTTTCATTACTTCTGCAGTAAAACTGTCGCGGCAGGCGAATGGAGCCGGTCATGATTAATACCCATACTGTAGTGCGTGTAATGCATGGTGCATCGGCACCCTGTCTGACGCAATTACAGCCCCGGACTATGGTCTTGAACAACCCCTTGATTGAAATCCACACCATTGGCCCTGGCTTTATCGATCTGGGCCAGTGCCGCTTTTCCAAACACGTTCTGCACGCCGATGACAGAAAGCGTTTTGCGTTCCGGCGGCCTGTTTTTACTGACCTCCCAGTTGCCGAGATCCACCGGCGATTGGGTGCGGTCGATGATGTGCACCTTGCCCCTGCCAAGATGCATGGCGGCGAATTGCTCATTCACGGCGAACACCAGACCGGACAGCTTCAACCGCGTTTCTTGCCCGATTTCCGCCTGGCCGCCCGTAAGCTTGGCAACCTCCTCGATGAGCTCGTTGCGGTAGTCCCTGGCCGGCGCTGCCGCCGCTTCCTTCACCCCGTTTTCGCGCACGTGCGTCGTGACGATCGCGCGTTGTTCCGGGGTCAGGCCGTCTGTTTCTATCTTTTTTTCAATCGCAGCAATCACCGCTTGCTGCGGTACGGTCATGGTCCTGGGTGACTCTGCCGGCTGCGCCACCGG
>JBDSCZ010000110.1:0-5680 GCA_039920865.1 Burkholderiaceae bacterium | reverse complement strand
TGCGCATGTTCGATCAGGGCGATCGCTTGCTGGCTGGCTTCGCGGTCGAAGCCCTGATTGATTTTCGTAACACGCAAGGTGTCCGGATGGACCCGGTTTACCGCGATGTGGACGTGCCTGTTCTGGGTGTCGTCATGTAGCCCCCAGAGATATTGATGGCCGCTCAGGCCGCAATGCTCAATGAACATTGCAACCGCTATCCGTGCCTGCTCTGGTGTCGGGTGCTCGTCATGGCGCCAGCTCAACACCCAATGGTCGATCGGGTCTTTGCTTTTGACGCCTTCCTGGGACAGCGCGATCATTTCCAGCTTTTGCGCTGCGAGCGTGTCGGTCAGGAAATTCACTGCCGCAAAATGGATGCACTTTTCCAGTCCGTTTTTATGTTCAGGCGCTGTGATGTAATCGGTCAGCCCGCCCACCCGCTCGGACTTGCTGGCCGACTTCTTCGGGTTGGGGACTTTCTTGGCGATCATTTCCGGCTCAGTGTCTCGATGTAGCGTTTCACTTGCGCCAGCGCATCGGCGGTGGCCTGGTTGTATGCGCCGTTGCTTTCAACGTGTACGTGCTTGAGCAGGCCGCCGATTCTGCGCAGCTCCTTGACCATTACATGGTCGGCGTTGGCGATCACCGGCCGGCCGAAGTAGCGCGCCCGCACCAGCTCCGACATCGATATGCCGGCCATGTCGGCGTCGTCTTGCAGCCGCACCTTCTCTGCCGTCGTGAGACGGACATTGATGACGGCGTCGAGGCCGATTATTCCTTTGGTTTGGAAAACCATGTTGCGCTGGCTCCGGGGTTGTTCTGGTTGTTGGTTCGGGTTCTGGTTTCTTGTTTTTGGCTTGTTGTTGATTCGGGTCAAGGGCGGAGCCATTGCAGGTTGAGGGGGAAAGTGAGAAGGCGCAGCCGCCGAACGTTCCTCCGTCCTCTGGCAGACATATATGCGAAGCGTATGTGTATGACAGAGGCCATCCTGTAACGTCTCCATTACCTTATCGTGGCTTATATTTTACAGTAACAACATTTACTTTACGGAAATTAATTACTGTGAAACAATACTTATTGTGCTGCACACAATAAACATAACCTCTGACTATCGGATAACAGCCATGGCTAATGAAATGAGAACGTTTGATATCGCGGAATATGCAACAAAGGCGAGAGCTGCGCTGAGCAATCTGGAACAGACGCAACAGCCTGGACAGCTGGTGAGTGGCAGCAAGACGGATGTGGTGCGCTTTATAAAGGCGGAAATCAAGGCGCTCATGGATAAGGGCTATACGGCGCAACAGGTGTCGGATGCGCTGAAACTGGATGTGTTTAACATCCTGCCGAAAAGCATTACCGAGATCATTAAAGGCAAGAAACTGGTTGTTCCAAAGAAGACGCGCTCCGCAACGCCGCAACAGGATGTAGTGGCTGATCGTGGTGTCAGCAAGCAGGGGGATATCTCACCAATGAAACCGGAAACTGGCAACGCCGGCACCTTTGAAATCACGCCGGATACACCGAACGACGAATTATAAAATGGCGACTAAAAACGGGAACAAGGTCATCATCGTCGGCGGCGGCAAGGGTGGTGTCGGCAAGTCGATGGTAACGCTAGGTGTCGTGGATGCGCTGCTGACAAAGGGCGAACAAGTGGTGCTGGTGGAGTCCGATGATAGCAATCCTGACACCCATAAAGCACTCCACAAGCTGGTAACGAGCGCGATATGCAATCTTGACAAGGAGGATGGCTATATGACGCTTGGCGACATCATCGAGGCGAATAAGACAGCCTATGTGGTCGTCAACAGCGCAGCAAGAGCAACCAGGGGCATAATCGCGCACGGCGGCATTGTTGCGGATGTAGTTGCAGAACAAAAACGCGAACTGGTGATGCTGTGGCCTATCAACCGGCAGCGTGACAGCATTGAATTGCTGAAGACTTTTTTGGACGGCACTGCCGGATACAGCGCCACCTATGTGCTGAAAAATACCTACTTCGGCGCCGCCGAGAAATTTTCACGATTCGACGCCTGTGCGCAGAAAAATCGCGTCACCGGAACCATCGAGTACCCGGAATTGAACGACTTGCTGGCCGACAAGATCAATGACAACCGGCTGGCTTTTAGTAACGCAACGGAAGGGCTGACCATTGCGGAACGCTCGGTCTTGACGCGGTTTCGCAATGCGGTGCAGAAGGCGTTCGAGGTGGTGCTATGAACGATATAAAACCGGCAATGAAACTGATTGGTGGCGTGGAGCCGACTGCGCACCAGGTGCAAAGAGTACAGGCCATCGCGCACAGCCTGGGGATTGCGAGCAATGACCCTATGCTACCGATTTTAATCGCCCTGGATGCGTACCATGGGGCGTTCTCCGCACTTCCTGCGGCGGCGCGAAAGGCTGCCGAGGCGGCTGCGGTGTCCGCGGCAACACAAAGCAAGGTGGCGATTGACCGGGCGATCTCGGAAGCGATTTTGACTCTGTCTCCGGCCGCCGCAAAGGCGTTGAGCGCGGTCGCTTCAGACGTGGCTGGCAAAGAAAAAGCCAAGTGGATCGGGGCCGTCACGCTGATCGTTGTCGTCGCGTTTACCTTGTTTGGCTGGCTCACGCATGTCACCAGCCATTCGTCTGGCTTTGATAGCGGCAAAGCCGAGGGCTACCAGCAAGCCAAGGACGAAAAGGCGGCGATGGCTTGGGCCAATACGACGCAAGGGCGACTGGCGTTTGAACTTGCGCAGGCCGGGAGCCTTGAGATACTCGCCCATTGCAGCAATAAAGGCTGGCAGTTCAATAAAAAAGAGAAAAAATGCAATGCACAACCGGTGACTGAAGGTGGAATACAGCTTATTTATGGCTGGGGTGTAGGAAAAAGTGCGACCGGCACACCGTCCAGCAAAATGGTGGTTTCCTGGCTGGACCGTTTGACCGGCGGCTAACGGGGTTCTAAGCCGGAACCGCCGAAAATTCCGCCATCGATGATAGGAACGCCCTTTACTGCCTCACAAGCCAAGTTCGCTGTGCGACCCGATCCGCACGAGCCGCAAGGTTTCAGCGTCTGGTTTTTGGTAGATCAGCACCAGGTCGGGCTTGATGTGGCAATCCCGATGGTCTTTCCATTCGCCGGTCAGCGCGTGATCGCGGTAACGCGGCGCAAGCAATTGATCATTCGCCAGCGTATCTACCACGGGGAACAAGTCAGCATCAAGCGTTGCCCGATATTGACTTTTGCCCTCACGCTTGTAGTCGCGTTTGAACTGTGTTGTCCACTCAATCGCCCGCATTGAGTGCGGCTTTCAGGTCGGCGATGCTGTTGACGCGGGGCAGGTTGCCGGTGCGGGCCTCCTTCATGGCAGCGATGGTGGTTGCATTGGGAATCAGTGGATCGAAAGGTAAGGCGTGTTCACGCGCAACCTTCGTCAGCAGCAGCCGTACCGCGTCGGACACGGTAAGTCCCATAGCGGCCAACACGGCGGCGGCCTCTTCTTTGATTGCCCCGTCGATACGGGTCTGCACAAGCTTGTTTGCAGCCATGATCGTTTCTCCTTATGTTGCGTGTATTACATTGTAATGCAATCGGAGTGTTGATGCAAGCAGCCAGCACTAGTGCAGACAATCGGTTAACAGTTGTTTTCCGACACAGAGGCAATCGGTGTTGACGCCGATGAGTTTTTGACCCAGGGCGCCGATTTTAAGTGACCCACGTCCGTGGTCCACAGGCCCGCATGCAGTAAAGGTTTTAAAGGCCTTGAGGTGGGTCAGTTTGGCGTCGGCGCCAACAGCGTTTCGCACTATGGGTCTTTTGTCAAACGGGGAACGGGGAAGCCGGGGAAGCAGGGGAATGGGGTGAAAAATGAAAAGGCTACGGGCGCTACAATCGGACACCCTCACGCCTCATGAGGAAAATAACTCTAATCGTTTACATCATAGAACCGAATCAAATTGCGCCCAGCTTCTTTTGCTTCATACATCGCAGCATCAGCCCATTTGAGAATGTTCTGCTGGCTGGAGTCATGATCGATGAATAATGCCACGCCGATACTCACCGTGCAGTGGTGTTGTACAACGACATCGGCTTTCCCATCGCGTTTTATTGTCAGCAGATAGGATTCCGCTAGCGCGATGCGAATCTTTTCTGCCGCCATCTTGGCCTGAGCTGTCGATTCGGCCTTATCCGCATTCAAATCACTCAGTATCACCACGAACTCATCGCCGCCCACACGCGCGACTGTGTCGGTCTTGCGCACGCACCTTTTTAATCGATCGGCAACCTCGTGTCCGTGCGTGTCATTCAGCGGCTTGAAGTTATCCAGATCAAGAAACATCAGCGCGCAATAGTGAGCACTGCGCTTGCTGGCAGCCATGGCTTGGTTTACGCGGTCGCTGAGCAAACGACGATTGGGTAGATTGGTGAGTGTGTCGTAGAACGTCAGCTCTCGCACCTGCTCCTCCATCTGTTTGCGCTCGGTGATTTCCCTGGTGATGCCGTGCAGTTCAGCCACCCCTCGTTGTCGCATTATTTCCGTGACGGCGACAATCCCCTCTTCGGTGAATATTTCAAAAATATGGTGGCCGATTACCTCGTCAGCCCGGTAACCACGCAGCCGCTCGTCCGCTGGGCTGATATAGGTGACACAGAGACTGCTGTCGCAGTAACCGCATTTGCTATTTTGGACACTCCATCTCCAGCTGCTCGATTTTTGCCATTGTATTTTCTCCTTGATGTTCAATTACGCGATGCGGTGGCGATCCACCATGACGGCGTTATCGAATTAATCAAAATCAGTTTGCCGGGAAGTGTTGCTGCTGTTTGAGCCACGCAGCATCCATCATGCGCCTGTGCTGCCATTTCCCCGTCAATCCAGCTTGAACTGCCGTATGCCATCGCTGTCGGCAAGTGCGTCCGCCTTGAACGTTGGCATTAACCCGACCTCACCCGACTTGAATGCGGCAACGGCTGCCGCCGCACCCTGATCACCTGATTTCGCAGCGCGCAGCGCCGCCACCTCCGCCTCCAGATCAGATAACCAGTCCGGGATCGCATCTGGCCATCTTGCCTGTGCAATCTTGCGCATGATCGACAGCAGGTTGCTTGCGCTGCCATATTTGGCTTCATTATTGTCTGTATCTTTTTTAGCCAGCATCTGCAGCAATGCCGGTGAAACGGCATCACCCAGCTCATAAAGCTCGCTGTCTGTAAATGTGATGTTAAACACGGTTTCCTCTGCTATTTGGATTGAAGCGCGGCGCACTGCATTGCATTGCATTGCACGATAGCCGACACGATAAACCAGTAAGGGGCAAAAAATCCACTTTCCAGAAAAAAGTTCTTGTAGCGAATCTGCCCGTATTTTTCTGGGGATGCATCGTCCAGCCTGCATTAGGCAGGCTGCTTGCCTAGCTACTGTTGTCCGCCGTCATTTTTCGATGGGCTGTTGCCGCAATCCTTCATCTGCCTGGTCCTCGTTGATCGACGCCATCAGCTCGTCATGCCTCTCATGGTCCGACTTGTGCAGATAAGTCGCGGTGGTCGACAGGTTCGCATGGCCGGCAGTATTTTGTAGTGTCTTTAGCGCCACCCCGTTGTTCGCATGCGTGGTCAGCATCGTGTGGCGCAGCCAGTGCGCCGACGCATTCCGCAACGCCGCCGCCGAATCGATATCGCCATCCACCTCAGCCAGGCTCGCCGCCGTCC
>JBDSCZ010000109.1:0-18070 GCA_039920865.1 Burkholderiaceae bacterium | reverse complement strand
CCAATCAGGAAATCGGCGGCGGCTTGCTGGAACTGGGCGAAGCCGAATATATGGTGCGCGCTTCAGGTTATCTGCAGACGCTGGGCGATTTCCGCAAGATTCCACTATCGACTACCGATGGCGGCGTGTCGGTACGCTTGGGCGACGTTGCGCGGATCCAGGTGGGGCCGGAAATGCGGCGCGGCGTTGCCGAACTGAATGGCGAGGGCGAAGTCGCCGGCGGCGTGATCATCATGCGCTTCGGCAAGAATGCGCTGGAAACCATTGCCGCAGTCAAAGCCAAGCTGGAGAAGCTGAAAGCGGGTCTGCCGCCCGGCGTTGAAATCGTCACGACCTATGATCGCTCCAGCCTGATCAAGCGCGCCATATCGAATCTGCAAGAAAAGCTGATCGAGGAATTTATCGTGGTGGCCATTGTCTGCGCGATCTTCCTGTTTCACTTGCGCTCTGCACTGGTCGCCATCATCACCTTGCCGATAGGCATAATGATCGCGTTCATCGTCATGTATTACCAGGGGGTCAATGCGAACATCCTGTCGCTGGGCGGGATCGCAATCGCCGTCGGCGCCATGGTCGATGCTGCGGTGGTGATGATCGAGAATGCCCACAAGCATATCGAGGCGTGGAACCATGCCCATCCCGGCAAGAAACTCAAAGGAGATGACCATTGGCGCGTGATCGGCGACGCGGCCGCCGAAGTCGGGCCGGCGCTGTTTTTTTCGTTGCTGATCATCGTACTGTCGTTCATTCCGGTGTTCACCCTGGAAGCGCAGGAAGGTCGGCTATTTTCTCCGCTCGCCTTTACCAAGACCTATGCGATGGCAGCGGCAGCCGGCTTGGCGGTGACGCTGATTCCGGTACTGATGGGCTATCTGATTCGCGGTCGTATCCCTGACGAACAAAAGAACCCGCTCAATCGTGCCCTGATCGCGTTGTACCGTCCCATGCTCGAAAACGTGTTGCGCTTCCCAAAGGCAACAATAGTGCTTGCTGTGCTGGTTGCTGCCGCGACGATTTGGCCGTTGTCGCAACTCGGCGGCGAATTCATGCCGCCTATCGACGAAGGCGACTTGCTGTACATGCCGTCGGCGCTGCCCGGGCTGTCAGCGGGCAAGGTATCACAGTTGCTGCAACAGACCGACCGGCTGATTAAAACCGTGCCCGAGGTGCAAAGCGTGTTCGGCAAGGCTGGGCGTGCCGACAGTGCCACCGATCCGGCGCCGCTGACAATGCTGGAAACCACGATCCAGTTCAAGCCGCGCGACCAATGGCGCGCTGGCATGACGCCGGACAAGCTGGTCGATGAACTGGACCGTATCGTCCAGGTACCGGGATTGTCCAACATCTGGGTACCGCCGATCCGCAACCGGATCGACATGCTGGCCACCGGCATCAAGAGTCCGGTCGGCGTCAAGGTCGCCGGCACCAGCCTGAAAGAGATTGACCGCATTACTGCCGAGATCGAGCGGGTTGTCAAACAGGTGCCGGGCGTCACGTCAGCGCTGGCCGAGCGCCTCAATGGCGGACGCTATATCGATGTGGACATTGACCGCGATGCTGCCGCACGTTACGGGATGAATATTGCCGACGTACAAAGCATCGTATCGGCAGCAATCGGCGGTCAAAACGTCGGCGAGACGGTCGAGGGTCTGCAGCGCTTCCCGATCAACGTGCGCTATCCGCGCGAGGTGCGCGACTCGGTGGAGAAACTGCGCCAGCTGTCGGTACTGACCGAGCGCGGTGCGCAAATCCGCTTGGGCGATGTGGCTGCAATCCGAATCAACGATGGTCCGCCGATGCTAAAAAGCGAGAATGCGCGCCTGACCGGTTACGTCTATGTCGATATCCGCGGTCGCGCACTGAGCTCCGCAGTACGCGACATGCAGCAGGCGGTCGCCAAGGAAGTGAAGTTGCCAGCCGGTTACTCGATTTCTTGGTCGGGGCAGTTCGAATTTATGGAGCGCGCTTCTGCCAAGTTGAAGCTCGTGGTGCCGGCAACCTTGTTCATCATCTTCGTGCTGCTCTATCTGACCTTCAAACGCTTTGATGAAGCCGCACTAATCATGGCGACGCTGCCGTTCGCGCTGGCCGGCGGCATCTGGTTGCTGTGGCTGCTCGGTCACAACCTGTCGGTCGCCAGCGGCGTGGGCTTCATTGCACTGGCAGGCGTGTCTGCCGAATTCGGCGTGATCATGCTGCTATATCTGAAGCAGGCTTGGGAGGCTCGCATTGGCAACGGCCAGACCAGCGAGGCCGATCTGCTCGACGCGATCCGCGAAGGCGCGGTGCTGCGGGTGCGGCCCAAAGCGATGACGGTGGCCGTCATCATCGCCGGTCTGGTCCCGATCATGTTCGGTACCGGCACCGGGTCGGAAGTGATGCAACGCATCGCCGCACCGATGGTGGGCGGCATGATCACGGCGCCGCTGCTGTCGATGTTCGTGGTTCCGGCCGTGTATCTGCTGTTGCGCCGGCGCCGGATTCGTGCAGAAAGCCTTGCGCCACCGATCGAAAATCAATCTTATGAAGCTGTTTCGCACGATAAAAAAGTGTTTTCATCCGCATCTTAAACAACCAAGGAAATCATCATGAAACTTAGCACAACCCTGCCACTGATTCTCGCTTTGTCCGCCTCCAGTCTTGCTATCGCGCAATCCGGCGGTATGAAGGATATGGACATGAAGGGCATGGAAATGGACAAGATGTCCCAAGGCACGGCTCCCGAAGCAATGCGCCATCAGGCGACTGGCGTAGTGAAAGCGGTCGATCCAGCGAAGGGTAGAGTGACGCTGGCGCACGGTCCGGTCGAAAGTTTGCAATGGCCGGCAATGACGATGCGTTTCGTCGTGAAAGACAAGGCCCTCTTCGACCAGTTTGCGGTCGGCAAGAAAGTGACGATTGCGTTCGTAAAGCACGGCGTCGACTATGTCGTGACCGCCGTTAAGTAAAGGGCTGGATGGGCGGCCGCATTTTTAGTGTCGAGGTGCACCGCCCGTCATGCATTTGTAAATATCATAGCGTTTGCAGGAAGTGAAGCCCGGTTATGACCAAGACGGGCCGAACTCAATCAGCAATTCGCTTATTGAGGAGAATGGGATGAGTTTCAAATATGTGGTCGCAATCATTCGACCAGACGTTTTAAGCGCATTGGAAGTGAAGCTTGGCAGTCTTCACGTATGGGGAATGACCGTGACCAAGGTAAATGGATTCGGCGGTTACACGGACTATTTTTCAAAAAATCACCTGACTGAGCACATCAAAATCGAGATTTTTGTGGAAGAGTCCAAGCTTGAGGTGCTAACAACTGCCATTATGGAAATCGCGCATTCCGATGTTCCTGGAGCGGGAATCGTGGCGGTGATGCCGGTAGAGAAATTCCTCCACGTCAGTACCCGCTCCGAAGAGGGTTCTTGAAAATTAGCTGTTTGTTCAGCGTTCCATTGCTCACCAGAACAGGACAAATTGCACATAGAAGCACAACGCATACAATCGGCTCTGACAATCCCGTAATTTTTATGCCCGCTGGAGAACACACATGTTTAAAAATCGTTTCTTGTCATGTCTGACACTTGCTGTTATTTCGCTTGGCACGCACCAGCACAGCTTTGCCGAACCAGCGTCCGGACCGAGTCTGCAGCAGCGTCTCGAGGGGCTTTTTTCGGACAAGAAAGAGGATGAGCTGCTGGAGCCTGACCTGGCATTCAAAGTGAAAGTCGCGTTCAAAGGGCCGACGACGCTGGTTGCGGATTTGATGCCGTCAAAAGGCTATTACCTGTACAAGGATAGAATCCATTTCTCGGTCAAGAATTCTAGCGGTGTTGTAATCAAAGCGGTCAATCTACCGGACGGCAAAGTCACGAACGATCCTACCTTCGGCAGGACGGAAACTTACGAGAAACCGATTCAAGCCGTAATCACGCTGGAGCGCGCACCAACGGCAAAAAGCTTTACGCTGTTGGCCGCTTATCAGGGCTGCCATAGAAATACAGGCGTCTGCTATCCACCTATAGAAAAGGCATTGAAGATTACCTTGCCGTAACGTAGCTGGTCAACTTGCGTTCACCAGCCAATTAAGTACCTCCGGCAAAGCCGGAGGTGACTTGATTTAATTTCAATCTTCCGCGCTTTTGTGCTGGCCGGTAATCGGGCCGGCCTTGAACAGGTTGGCGCGCAGTTCGTGATCCATTTTTGGATCGCGGCGGCGGATCCACTCCAGGATCATCGATGCGTGCTCTTTTTCCTCGTCGCGATTGTGCGCCAGGATCAGCTTGAGTTGCGGATCGGTGCAGGCATCTACGCGCTGGTTGTACCAGTCGACGGCTTCCAGTTCTTCCATCAGCGAGGTAATGGCGCGGTGCATGTCCATCGTCTGGGCCGAGAGTTTTTCGATCGGTTCGTGGTAGCCTTCATTTGACATGGTGTGCTCCTTTGTTCATCTAAAAATGACGCTTTGTACACTGTGTGCGCTGCTTGCACGGTAAATATCCAGGTGCTTAAATCCCCATCCGATTCAGGATTTGACCCAACTCCCGCAGCACCTGCTCCAGTTGCGGATGCTCGGCTGCAAATTGGGCCGAAATGGCTTGTGACCGGTCCACCAATTCGCCGGCGATCGAACCGTCGGTTTCATCCTTATCCAGCAAGGCCTGAATATCCTTGTCCAGCGCTTGCAGGATTTCCTTCAGCTCCGGATCGACATTTTCAGACGACTCCAGATTGGCGTGCAGTTTAATCAGCGTTTGTTTCAGGTCGTTCGTATTCATCGATATCTCCTTGTTCATGGTGTGACGGCAGCATCGTGATGCCTGCCGGCTTGCGATCATTTAACCAAATTTTCAAACACCTGCAAAGACTTATTGCAGCAGTGCTTACTTGTGCTTGGATTCACTTACTTGCGGTACACCAATACCACCGCCTGCGCTGCAATTCCTTCTTCGCGGCCGAGGTAACCGAGCTTCTCGCTGGTTTTGGCCTTGATGTTGATCTGACCTATATCTGCGCCGAGATCAACCGCAAGATTGCCGACGATCTGGCCGATATGCGGCGCCATCTTCGGCGCTTGCGCAATGATGGTGGCGTCCAAATTGCCAAGGATATACCCGGCAGCCGTTACGCGCCGGTACGCTTCGCGCAGCAGCAAACGCGAATCCGCACCGGAAAACTCTGCATCGGTATCCGGAAAATGACGCCCGATATCGCCCAATCCGGCCGCACCCAGCAGCGCGTCGGTAACCGCATGCAACAGCACATCGGCATCGGAATGGCCGAGCAAGCCCGTCTTGTGCGGGATAAGCACGCCACCGATGACGAGCTTGCGGCCTGGCACCAGCGCATGACAATCAAAGCCCTGGCCAATGCGGAATCGAGGGAAATCTGTCATTAAGGAATCACCGTTATCTCAGAAAACATAAAATTCAGGGGTATATGATAAAAAACATTAATTGCTGCAGAAGAACAGGCGAACATCAAAAATACCAACCTTAGTATATATCGAGCCCCGCGGCCATGAACAGCTCCGCCAGCGCGATATCCGCTGCCTGCGTGACTTTCAGGTTGCAGGCATGGCCTTCGACCAGTTGCGGCGTGAGCCCGATGGCCTCGATCGCACTGGCTTCATCGGTCACTTCCGCCACGGTGCGCAACGCACGCTCCAGCAACGCGTAACGGAACATCTGCGGCGTTTGCGCCAACCACAGGCCGTCACGTGGCACCGTCTGCACCCGCCCTGCTTCGATCCGCTTGACGGTATCGACCACCGGTAGCGCCAGCAGGCCGCCGACCGGATCGTCGCCAATCGTGCAAATCAGCTTTTGTATCAGCGCCGGCGTCAATCCGGGACGCGCCGCATCATGCACCAGCACCCAGTCGTCGGCTGCAAGCCGGTCTTGCAGCCCCTGCAAGCCGTTCAGTACCGAGTCCTGGCGCGTCGCGCCGCCGCAGCGCAATACTGTCACGCCAGCCAGTTCGCCCAGCACCTGGTCGATATACGCATCGTCCGGGCTGACCACCACAAAGGTGTGTGCGATCAGCGCACTGTTCAGGAAAGCGGCCACCGTGTGGCGCAGCATCGGCTGACCGGCTAGCGGCAGATACTGCTTCGGGCAATCGGCGCCCATGCGGGCACCGACGCCGGCGGCGGGGATCAGGGCGAAATGGCGGGGCTGATTCATCGATGCGGCTCAAATTCATGATGGATGCGAATTGCATGCGGATCTGGATCATAACTTCTGACGTTACACAGGTCCATTACCGGTGAAAATATTGTCCACGAAAGACACGAATATCACGAACCTGATTCAGCCAAAGCGGGATTATATAAACACCTGACTAACTACCAACTTCAGACATCGCTCTCCAGCCGCGCGAAACACGCCAGCCTCAGACCGGCTCCCGTGCCGGCAAAACTGCCCCTTTGCCTGCCAGCAGCAAGTCGAAAATGACCCGAGAAAAGCCGCTGGCGATCTGGGGACTGGACAGGTATTGCATCATCTGGTTCTGGTGCGCAGCGCTGCTGTCCATCACAGCATCATCCACCGCTTTCGAGAAATCGCCCAGCAGCGCCTGCTCGGCGCTATTGTTCTGGATCTGATCCATCACCGTGCTGTTCTCGCGCACCTTGTCCAGAATCGCATACGCATAATTGACCATGTCGGCATCCGACAGGCCGTCGGTCACGAACAGTTCATTAAGCCGCTGCAGTATCTGCGACAGCAGTTCTTCCAGTTTGTCCTTGGGCTTGCCGCTGCCGAGATCGTTACCCGGCTGCAGCTTATAGTCGGTGCTGTCCTGTTGCAGCTTCAGATCCTGCTTGCGGATTTCCGACAAGCGGTAATGCGTCATCACCACCGTCGACAGATCGACCTCGTCTTCCACGCTGGTGTCTTCGCGCAGCATCGGCCGCAGGTGCTTGGCGAACAGGTTGAGTTTTTCCAATCTGGTGTCGCCATACGCCACGATCTGCGCCATGAATTCGTAGAAGCGGCTGAAGCTCTGCAGGTCTTTCCTGAAAATCTCCAGTCTATCCTTTTCAAGCATGCAGTCTTTCAGGCTGGTTTCCGCATTCGCCATCAGCACCGGATCGCCGGTCTTCTTGGTGCGCTCGAACATCTGCTTGGCGATTTTCAATGCAGCCAGCACTGACTTATGGCGGCCAATCCAGCGATCCCGCGCCGGCTTGCAATAATTGCCCAGCGCCGCCTTGTTGACGCTCTTGCGATAAAAGGCGCTGCAGAACTGCTCGACCTCCTGCCATTGATAGATGCCCAGACTGTTCAGCTTCTGCTGCAGGTCGTACACCAGATTCGGGTTCGACACATCGGCCAGCGCGGCGCTCCGGTAATACGGCTGGAACGCATCGATGATGTCCTGCGGATCGTTGAAGAAATCCAGCACGAAGGTGCCGGACTCCATCTTGCCCGGATACACCCGGTTCAGGCGCGACAGCGTCTGCACGCATTCCACGCCGCCCAGCTTCTTATCGACATACATCGCGCATAGCTTGGGCTGGTCGAAGCCAGTCTGGAACTTGTTGGCCACCAGCATCACCTGAAAATCGTCACTATCGAACGCGCGGCGCATGTCGCGCCCCTTCAGCAGCGGGTTCATGCTGCGCTCGGTATAGGTAGAATCCGCATCCTCGACTTCGCCCGAAAACGCGACCATCGCGCGGATCTGCTCGTAACCCCGCGCGCCACCGCGTCCGGACGCCATTTTTTCCGCGATATAGGCGTCAAACGCCAGCTTGTAACGCACCGCTTCCTTGCGCGAGCCGGTCACCACCATCGCCTTGGCCTGACCGCCCAGTAGTCCAGCGACATTGGCGCGGAAATGCTCGATGATGATCCTGACCTTTTGCGCGATATTGGTCGGATGCAGCTTGACCCACTGGTTCAGGCGCGTGCCGGCCTTCTTGCTGTCGACCTCGGCATCCAGCGCCTGCGCCTGCTGCGCCAACTGGTACGCGACCTTGTAAGTGGTGTAGTTCTTCAGCACATCCAGGATGAAGCCCTCCTCGATCGCCTGCCGCATCGTGTACTCGTGGAACGCGACCGGCAGATTGGTCTGCGACGGCGGCAGCGCAGGATGCGGCAGGCGGCCGAACAGCTCCAGCGTCTTGGCCTTGGGGGTGGCGGTAAACGCCAGATAACTCAGGTTGGACGAGCCCTTGCGCGACACGATGCTGGCCTGGATCGCATCGTTGACCACGTCCTCGCTGCTGATGTCGTCGCCGTCGGCACGCGCATCCAGCATCAGCACTTGCTTCAGCTTGCTGGCGGTGCTGCCGCTTTGCGACGAATGCGCCTCGTCGGCGATCACCGCATAGCGCCGCGTCTTCAGGATCACGCTATCCTCGATCGCCTTCAGCACGAACGGGAAAGTCTGTATCGTGACGATGATGATCGGCTGCGACTGCGCCAGCGCGGCCGCCAGTTTCTCCGATTTCGAGCCGTCGCCATCCTTGTTGTTGATCCGTCCGACCACGCCGTCCGCATGTTCGAACTGATGGATCGTATCCTGCAACTGGTCGTCCAGCACCGTGCGGTCGGTCACCACGATCACCGAATGAAACTGCTTGTCGCCCTGCGCGTCGTACAGCGACGCCAGTTGATGCGCGACCCACGCAATCGAATTCGACTTGCCCGAGCCCGCGCTATGCTGGATCAGGTATTTTTGCCCGGCGCCTTCCAGCGCCACCGACGCCAGAATCTGCTTCACCGCATCCCACTGATGGTAGCGCGGGAAGATCAGCGACTCCTTCTTTGCCTTGCGGCCCTCCCAATCCTCTTTCTCCTCGATCTGCAAATGCACGAAACGCCCCAGCACCTGCAGCAGGTTATCCGGCAGCAAGACCGCGTTCCACAGGTAATCGGTCGCGTAGCGGTTGGCATCCAGCGGTGCGTCATTACCGGCACCGCCGCCGGCGCTGCCCTTGTTGAACGGCAGGAAATAGGTATCGTCACCCGCCAGCCGGGTCGCCATATAGACCTCGAACTGGCTCACTGCAAAATGCACCAGCGCGCCGCGCTTGAAACTTAGCAAGGGTTCCGGCTTGTTGGTCGCCGGATCGCGCGGCAAACGGGTCTGGCAATACTGGCGCTTCGCATTGTCGATGGCCTGCATGAACTCCGATTTGAGCTCCATCGTCACCACCGGAATGCCGTTGACGAACAGCACCAGATCGATGCGCCAGGCCTTGGCCTGGCGGCCGGTCTGCGCCAGATGCGCGGCCGTCGCATACGGGCTGTACACCAGTTCCGGCACCACCCGCAGCCGGTTGGCCTGATAGCGCGCCAACGTGTCGGGATTTAGATTGTGGTCAGGCTTGAACTGCACCAGTTTGAAACGGCAGCCGCGATCACGGACCTCGTGGCGCAGCACGCCCAGCGTGCCGTAGGTGCGCAGCTCGGTATGGGTCAGCGACGCCGCCGCATTCGGATCGGACTTATTCAGCTGCTGCGTGACCCGCTCCAGAAAATGGCGCTCGGGATCGACCGGATAAATCGCCTGATACCTGGCCCACTCGTCCGGCTGCGAGGTCTGCACGAAGGCCAGCAGATCGGATTCATACAATGCCCGTTCGCGGTTGTATGCCGCGCTCTTGCCCAGCAGCCAGCCATTGGCCTGCATTGCCGCAAGAATATCGTTCTGGAAGTTCAGTTCGCTGGCCTGGCTGCGCATGTGTTGCTCTTTTTAAAAGTTGTTGGTAGGCATTGTCCACCAACGACATGAAAGGCACGAGAAAATAAGCAGGTCAGCTGATCATTGGCCGTAAAGTCTGGGCCAGGGCGAATTCCGTGAATGACGGTCGCCAACCCGCTGCCGACGCTCACAATTGGGAAACCATAGGTTTACTCCCACGCTGTTCGAGTCTATGGTGGCTCCCCGGCCCAGACAAATCTGGTCACTGGAAAATACGCCTTTCCGTCTAGCGTGCGAATGTACCGACTGGTGCAGCTTTATCGCTCCAGTCCGGACTGATAAGTCAGGCCAGACAACCGTGGACAGCCTCCATCGCTTTCCGAAGGCGCTCTTGGCACCCTCAACGGGTACCAGACCCTCGATTGCAGAATCACAGCTTGGCGTGACCAGTACGTAGCTGATGCCAGATTGGCACTATGCAGCAGCGCTTATTTCGAGCGGATCGAATATCAGTGCCGCGAACTCATCGGCCGGCACCGGCCGGCTGAACAAGAAACCCTGCCCATGGCTGCAGCCGAGCCGCTTCAAGAACATACGCTGCGCGTCGGTCTCGATGCCCTCGGCGACCACCTCCATGCCCAGGCTCTTGGCCATCGCAATCACAGCGGTCACGATCGCCGCATTGTCGGAATCGTCGGGCAGACCCTGGACGAACGAGCGGTCAATCTTCAGCAGATGGAGCGGGAAGCGCTTCAAATACCCGAGACTCGAATAGCCAGTGCCGAAATCGTCGAGGGAAAACTTGATGCCGAGGCGCTCGAACCCGTCGAAATTGGCCAGTATGACTTCGCTCTGGCTCATCAACAGGCTCTCGGTGATCTCCAGGTGCAGCCAGGCCGGATCGATTTCGGCCCGCTCGATCTCCGCGGCGACTTTCGCGGCCAGGCCCTCAGATGCAAACTGGCACGGCGACAAGTTGACCGCCAACGTAAAATCGCGCAGCCCACGCTCACGCCACCTGTGTAACTGGCTACAAGCCTCGTTGAGTACCCATTCGCCGAGCGGCACGATGAGGCCACTTTCCTCTGCCACCGGAATAAATTCCACTGGCGAAATCCAGGCCCCGTGCGGATTAGGCCAACGCAGCAGCGCCTCGGCGCCGACGATCGCGCCCGAGTCGAGGGCGACGATCGGCTGGTAATAGAGTTCAAATGCATTGCTCTCGATGGCGTGCCGCATTGCGCTCTCCATCATCACCCGTTGCTGCACCCGTAGGTTCATGTGCTCGGCGAACATTTGATGCCTGTTGCGTCCGAGTTGCTTGGCGCTGTACATCGCCGAGTCGGCGTTGCGCATCAGCGTCACCACGTCGCGCCCGTGCTCTGGATACATGGCGATGCCGATGCTGGCAGTGAGGTGAAGAGTGTGTCCCGCCACTTCGATGGGCAGGACGATCGCGTCGAGCAGCTTTTGGGCAATCTGGAACAGGTCCAGATCGGAGTGTATGTCGGGCAAGCTGACAATGAATTCGTCGCCGCCGACGCGCGCAATGGTATCGCCTTCGCGCAGGCACAGTGGCAGACGCTGCGCGATCGATTGCAGCACCTGATCACCAATGTGATGTCCCAAAGAGTCGTTAATGTGCTTGAAATGATCGAGATCGATAAAAGCCACGGCAAGCTGAACGCCGCGGCGGTCCGCCCATGTCAGCGACTGCTTGATTCGATCCAGCAACAGCTCACGGTTGGGCAAGCCCGTCAATGCATCATGGTAGGCCATGAATTCGATGCGTTGTTCGGTACGCTTACGCTCCTCGACCTCTATTTCGAGCGAGTGGTTGATCACCTCCAGCTCAGTGGTGCGCTCCTGGACACGATGTTCGAGATGCTCTTGGGCATCGCGCAACGCATGCTCGCTGCGGCGCTGCTGCTCATACTGGCCCTTGATGACGCGATCGGCATGCCGGACGATGAAGAACAGGATGGCATAGAGCAGAGTCAGCACGACGACGACACTCGCGGTGACCAGACGTTGCCCCCTCTCTATGCCTCCAAGTAAATCGGTGACATCGCTGTAGACCTCAACCACGCCTTCGATGGGCGCATCGGGGGCGCGGCGTAACGCAACGTAACTCGACAGCACATCGCGGTTCTCAATCACCTGTTCGAAGGCGCTGAACTGGTCGCGATGGGTCAGCTCGCTAGCCGGCTGCCCCTGGCGCGCCGAAAGAAAGCCGGCATTACGGCTCTCGTACTCACCGACCTGCTTCGTCTCGGTCGAAAACAGGGTGCGACCATCGAGGTTGTATAGCTTCACCTTGATCATATTGGTATCGCGCATCTGTTCAACCACGCCGAGGCGCAAGCCGGCGATATCGGGATGCCGGCGCAGCGCCTCGACGTCGAGCCGCCCTGTCGAATCGGCGAAGCTGTGTAATTGTGGCCAAAAAGAGTTGGCCAAAGTCTGTGTCAGTGCAACGTTGTTGCTCTCACCGAGTTCAAGCAGATGGCGGGTCGCAATCTGTCGGTAGACCGCACCAAGGACAGCTGCCGCCAGCACCAGCGAGACCAGGCTCGCAATCGAAAAATAGCGCAAAAGTCGAAACATGAATCTCCCATTTATCCTTATCTACACCTACACCGGCACATCACCTCTGCCTATCCAATTGCAAGCTTGCAATCATGGACATCCGGTCAGAAACTCTTGCGCCGCTTGTATTGTGCGTGATGTTTGTGCCCCAGTCATCGAGCTGCGATGATCTTGGTATAAAAATACATGAATCCATGCAATGTAAGTTGCGTTAGCACAATTGTTTGGATTGCAAGCATGCGGTGGAATATTTGGACATTTCTACCGAAACTGTTTTCAAGGTTCTGCGGCAGGGGTTCCGGCTTGTTAACCACCGGGTCACATGGCAAACAGATCTGGCAATACAGGACGCACAATTCCATCTTCACAACAAGGTTGCCGAGATGGATGGCAATTGCCATGAAACTGAATTCGCCTATTGGCGCACATCAGAACGCAAGTAGGAATGGCACACCAGAAACGTTGCAGGCAAGGCGCCTATGATTTCCACGGCTGAATGAGCGATTGTCGGCGTACAATGGCGCTACTGCGTCGATATTGCGCCCATCTTCAAGCATTCGTTTTTGCACACCATATTGCCACCATGAAAAAATCAAGTCGCGATGACGACATAACTCTTCCCGACCGATTTGGCGATGATCTGTACAGAAGCGAAGGCAGGCCATTTGCTTTCGATCACGGCGATCTGCGCACCCTGCACTTTGACGAAAAATTCATTCAAAGCGCGATGCGGATTTCCGCGCCGGACGCATTGCTGCTGAGTTACACCCAGGCGATGATGGCTTTCCTGCTGTTCAATCCGGAACCACGACACATCCTGATGATTGGGCTGGGCGGCGGCTCTCTCGCCAAATACTGTTACCGGATGCTGCCAGCGACCCGAATCACCGTGCTGGAACTGAACTCTGACGTCATCCATCTGCGGGGCAAATTCGTCATTCCCGACAACGACCAGCGCTTTCAGATCATCCATGTCGATGCGGCCGACTATGTAAACGCCATCGACCATCAGGTCGACATCATCTTGCATGACGGCTTCAGCGCCGATGGTCTGGCGCCATCGCTGTGCACCGAGGCATTTTATCGGTCATGTCACGCTGCGCTGGAGCACGACGGCGTGCTGGTCTCGAACCTATGGGGCGACGCCACTGATCTCGCCCCTGTCATGCAGCGCCAGTATGCGGTTTTTGACTGGAAAATGTGGTGGACCGGTGCCAGCGGCAGCTACAACCGCATCGTTTTCTCGGCTAAAAATATCGATGAAGCCAAGTTTCAGTCGTCGCTGGCAAGCCGCGCGAGGCAACTCGACGTGCATCACGACCTCTCTTTTGGCGAACTGGTTGATCGCTTGCAGACTGCCTGCGGCAAAAGCCGGGCCGACTTCGAGGCGATTGCCGGCAATGACATGCGCGCGGCTTTCTTGCAATACGCCGAACAGGAAGCATGAACCTGCGGCTATATACAGAGCCAATGCCAGCCATCTGCAATATCAAAAACATCAGAAACATCTGCTTACGCACCTGCGCTGCGGTTTCAGGGATAATGCCGCTTCCCTGATTGCACTTATTTGCCATGCCCAACTCTGTATTTCCACAGCTAAAACCTTCAATGTCGCTGGAGCAAGCGATTCAACAAACCATTGCGCATTGCCAGGCAGGTCAATGGCAACAGGCCGAAGTGTTGTACCACGCCATCAAACTATCCCAATCGTCCTCGACGCAGGGGCAATATTGGCTCAGTTATATGGATGCGCTGATTCAGGCCGGCAAACCGCGCCCCGATCCGGCCGCAACGTCAACGACGGTTGCCGTCGCCGCCACAACAGTGAAGACAACAGCAACCGCAACAACTGCAACAAAGCAAGAATCACAAGAAATCCGGCAAGCGCCGCAAATCCCGGTCAGCATCAAGCTCGCCAAGGCGTCCAACCCGTGCTACACCGTCAGGCAACCCCGCTTGCCGTGGAAAATGGCGCTCGGCTACGGCCATGTTCCGGGCCGCCGGCAGGTATCGCTGCTGCTGGCACACTATCACGGCGCTCGTTATGAGCAGGCCGAAGCGCTGGCACGCAGCCTCACCCACGCTTTCCCGCTGCACGATCTGGGCTGGAAAGTACTGGTGGCGACACTGCGGATGCAGGGCCGGATGGGCGAAGCGCAGCAGGTCCAGCAACAGCGCAGGATCTGCCACGCCGGCCGCCGCAAAAACGTCCGGCCGACGCCGCAGTCAATACAGATTTAATTGCTATATCACAATTAGCGCTTGAATCTGAGTGCTCCCACCAAACCCGTTCGCACTAAAGTGCCCCTTCGATTCGCTGCGCTCAGGACGAATGGACCTACCCGGAGCCGGCCATCGAATGATTTAATATGGAGTATGGAAATTTTCATGCCATTTACCGGATACTTTTATTGGGGAATCTAAAAATACCCACCGTCAACGCATCGCACGGCACAGGCTGTGCGCTGCGTATTTCAAGGCAGCTACTTGCGCTGATCTTGCGGCAAATTACTTTGCGGGAACAACGTGGCGAGGGTGTTTCGGATGATGACGCTTTGGATGATAGGATTTCATATGATGGGACTTCGCATGATGCTTCGGCTTGGCACCCATATGATTTTTATGCTCCATAGTTTCAGAATAATTGGATGCCCCACTTCGATCGTTACGGGCGTCTGGATGGCCAGGTAGTCCCGCACCGTTGTCCTGCGCTTGTGCAAATGGAGAAAATGCCAGGATCAGTGCAGCAATACTCAGTAATTTTTTCATTTTAATTCCTTCAAATGATCGGGTTTTACAATCCGCATTAGCAGCGGCATACCACCAGAACGCAGTAACAGATATTTGGGTTGACAGCGTGGGTTGACAGCGCTCAAAGATATGCGCAAGCGTTCAGTTCAGGCCTTGGTGCGCGCTGCAAAATAGTGAACTTTCTCAAACGAAGAAAAAATTCCACATTACCGTCATTTCCGCCGTCGCGACAATGACGCGTGTTTTGAGCGTGTGAAGCCGGGTCTGAGGTTGGTAACTAATCAGGTATGCTTTTCCTTCAGTCTGTTGTGATACAGTTTTCGGAATTTTTCTGAACACCTTCGCGCGTTGATTTGATGCATTTATTTTTGAATCGGACCGACGGCGCTTTTCAACCATCCACGCTCAAGGAAGCCGCATGAAACTCTATTACTCGCCCGGCGCATGTTCAATGGCGACCCATATCGTCGCCCGTGAAGCAGGCCACACCTTTGACCTTGAAAAAGTTGACATCCCTAACAAGAAGACTGCCGACGGCGGCGACTACTGGAAGGTGAATCCGAAGGGTTACGTGCCGGCACTAATGCTAGATGACGGACAAGTCCTCACCGAGGTCGGCGTGATCTGCCAGTATCTCGCAGATCAGAAGCCCGAGAGTGGTCTGGTGCCCGAGTTCGGCACGATTGCGCGTTACCACCAGATGGAAGCGCTGAATTTCGCCGCGACCGAGATTCACAAGCAAATCGGCGCACTCTTCAATCCCCAGCTGACCCCGGAGATGAAGGAAGTCCAGATCGGCACCATCGCGCGACGCTTCAATGCATTGGAAAAAATGCTGGATGGCAAACCGTACATCATGGGCGACACGTTTTCCGCCGCGGATGCGTATCTGTTCACGGTGCTCAACTGGACCAAAATCCACAAGATCGATGTCAGCAAGTGGCCCAACATCCAGGCTTATATCGCGCGTGTCGCCGAGCGGCCAAAGGTACAAGAAACGATGAAAGCGGAAGGCCTGCTCAAGTAATTTACTACCGGCAACGGCGAGGCAATCTTGACCGCACCTGATTTCCGACCTTGATAACCTCGAATGGATGCGGACCGGCTCCCGACTTGCGCATTGCCAAGCGGCCGGGTCAGCGTTGTGCATGTTCGCCTCCATAGCGTGCTTCAGTAACGTACCTCAGCGGCCTGACGAAAACACAATGCCGCCGATGATCAGCGCGAAGGCCGCAACATGGTAAAGATGCGGCATCTCGCCTAAAAAAGCCGAGGACATGATTGCCGCAAACAGCGGCGTCAGGTTGTTGAAAAACCCCGCAACGGCTGGCCCCGCGCGCTGCACGCCAGCGCCCCAGCAGCGAAAGGCGATGATGGCCGGCCCGACCGCGACATATAAAAGCGCTGCCGCCAAAGGCCAGCTCCAGACGATATGCACGTCGCTGACCTGCCACTCCGCAGCCGCAAACGCGCTCGACCACATCACGCCGAACACGACCTGCGCCAGCAAAAAGGCCGCCCAGTTGCTGCGGATATCCTGCGGCTCTTTCGGCAGCGTCAACAACCAGCTGTAAAAAGACCAGGCGATGGTCGCGGCGATCATGAAGAGATCGCCCGCCACCATCTGCATCGCCAACAACTGGCGCCATTCGCCGCGACTCAGCACCAGCAGCACGCCGACGATCGACAAAACCGCACCGATCACCTGCGCGCGCCGGACTTGCGCGCCAAAGAACAACGCGCCAATCAGCAGCATCCAGACCGGCATCCCGGCCGCAACCAAGGTCACGTTGATGGGCGATGAACTCTGCAAAGCCAGATATTGCAGCGAGTTGTACAAGCCGACCCCCAGCAGCCCCAGCAAAGCAAAGCGCCGCCAGTGTGTCCACAAGCCGCTACCGCGGCGCAACACCGCGCCGGCCAGCGGCAACAGGATCAGCAGCGCAATCGCCCATCGCAGCAGGTTCAAGGTCATCGGCGGCACCCACGCATGCACGATGCGACCGACAATCGCATTGCCGGCCCAAAGCAGCGGCGGCACGGTAAGCAACAACGCGGTCGGCAAAGTCAATCTGGGATGCATAAGGCCCCGGCAGAGTTCATGCGCAGCCTGGCAGAGGCTGTTGCATGGTTTAATTTAAGTAGGGGTATAGTCATTTTTATGGAATTTTCCGCATATTTTCATTCGGCGTCTAAAAATACTCCAATAACGCTCACTCCAGAATAATGCCGTAGGCTGGGATGCAATCGCGGCAAGCCCCGATCACACATCCGGCCCAATATCAATCACGTCCGGCGGCGCCGCCCAATTCGCCGGATACAGGCCACGCGCCACATAGCGATGAAACGAAGAATGCGGCCAGTCGCTTGCGCGTTGCACATACCCATGCTTGACCGGATTGAAGTGGATGTAATCGAGATGCTGATGCAAGTCACGCTCGTCCCGAATCACATGCTCCCAATAACGCCGTTGCCAGATGCCGCGTTCGCCCTTGCGCATCCGGCTGGCAGAAACACATTCACCGTGCGGCAGCGCCCGTGAGAACGTGGCCTTGATCAAGCGCCAGCGCAGCGGAAAGTCATCATCCCCCATGGGCAAGCGCCACAGGCAATGCAGGTGATCGGGCAATACCACCGCCGCCTCGATAACGAAAGGATGCGCCTGCATCGTCACCCGAAACGCGGCGCGCAAAGCATCGATGTGTCGAATCAGCAGCCCATTGCCGCGACGCTCGGCCAGATTCACCGTGAAAAAATACATTGCTCCAGCTTGACGGAAACGTGTGTAGGTTCGCATCCGGCAATCATAGCCGGAATGCAACCCCGGCAAATGCCAATCGCAGGATAGGATGCCAATCGTAGGCTGGGATGAAATCGTAGGCTGGGATGTAATCGTAGGCTGGGATGTAATCCCAGCAAACCACCATCATTAACCGTCCGTCTTAAAAAGCCGAAAAGTAAAGCTGAAATGCCGATCGTAGGCTGGGATGTAATCGTAGGCTGGGATGTAATCACAGGCTGGGATGTAATCACAGCAAACCACCAACATTGACCGTCCGTCTTAAAAAGCCGAAAAGTAAAGCTGGGATTA
>JBDSCZ010000108.1:0-5363 GCA_039920865.1 Burkholderiaceae bacterium | reverse complement strand
TATAAATATTGCGCTTTAAAAACATACTCTGTCAATTCTTGTAAAAAAAAGCTTGCAGTGTCTGGATGCCTGCAACTGCACACATCGTTGCTTTTTTCGTGCCTTCGTGTTTTTCGTGGATATGATTTTTCCCATGGTGGGCATCGGTAATATCAGGTCGGGAGTTCAGGCGTTGAGCAATACCACCAGCGCCCCCGAGCCACCATCCGATGCCTTGGCTTGGCAAAAGGCGATCACTTCTTCCGTTTGCACCAACCAGCTGCGCACTTTCTGTTTCAGCACCGGTTCCTGGTTTATGGAACCGAGTCCCTTGCCATGAATGATGCGCACGCAGCGCAGCCCGCGGCGGCTGGCGCTGCGCAAGAATGCGCCCAGAGCGTCGCGTGCTGCGTCGCGGCGCAGGCCGTGCAGATCGAGCTGATCCTGGATGGTCCAATGACCCTTGCGCAATTTGCGCACCGCATCGGCGCCGACGCCGATGCGGGTATAGCTCAGGCTGTCATCGGTATCGAGCAGCGTTTCGACGTCGAAATCATCAGACAGAGACTCTTGCAAGGCCGCTTTCTCGTCTGCCGGCTGATGGCGGGCAATCGGCTCCGGGCGTGCCGGCGTGGCGGCTATTCTTTCGGGCGCAGTCAGTGGCGCGACCGTGCCGATACTGCAGCGAAACAGGTCGGCTTCCCGCTGCGCCGCTTTTTCAAGGCGCAGCCTCTCTGCCTCGGCAGTTTTGCGCGCATCTTCCTGGAGTTTCAGGGTTTTGCGCAGCGCGCCGAGGTCGGCAAAGTTTTTCAGCGAGGCCGGCATCGTTGACAGTTTAATCTTAGCTTTCGAGATAACGTTGCGCATCCAGCGCCGCCATGCAGCCGGTACCGGCACTGGTGACGGCCTGGCGGTAAATGCTGTCCTGCACGTCGCCGGCGGCAAATACGCCCGGTACGCTGGTCGCGGTCGCCATGCCGGTGAGGCCGGTTTTGGTCAGGATGTAGCCGTTTTTCATTTCCAGCTGGCCTTCGAAGATGCTGGTGTTGGGCTTGTGGCCGATCGCGATGAAGACGCCATGCAGCGTGATCGGCGTGATGCTGCCATCAAGCATCGATTTGATGTTGATGCCGGTAACGCCGGATGCATCGCCGGTGACTTCATCCAGCGTATGGTTGTATTTGAGCTCGATCTTGCCTTCGGCCACTTTCGCCATCAGGTGATCGATCAGGATCGCTTCAGCGCGGAATTTGTCGCGGCGGTGGATCAGGGTGACCTTGCTGGCGATATTGGACAGGTAGATCGCTTCCTCGACTGCGGTATTGCCGCCGCCGATGACCGCCACTTCCTTGCCGCGATAAAAGAAACCATCGCAGGTGGCGCAGGCCGATACACCCTTGCCCATGAATGCTTCTTCCGACGGCAAGCCGAGGTACTGGGCCGAGGCGCCGGTAGCGATGATCAGCGCGTCGCAGGTGTATTCGCCCTGGTCGCCGATCAGGCGTATCGGTTTTTCTGCCAGTTTGGTGGTGTGGATGTGGTCGAAAATAATTTCGGTATTAAAACGTTCGGCATGCTGCTGGAAGCGCTGCATCAGTTCCGGTCCCTGTACGCCCAGCGGATCGGCAGGCCAGTTATCGACGTCAGTCGTCGTCATCAATTGACCACCTTGTTCGACGCCGGTGATCAGTACCGGCTTCAAATTGGCGCGGGCCGCGTAGACGGCGGCTGAATAGCCGGCAGGGCCGGAGCCGAGAATCAGTACATGTGCGTGTTTTGGTGTGGACATCGGATGGTTACCTGACGTTAAAGGATGGGTTGGATGAATGATGTTTGCCTGAATATCATGCTGCCATGCAGCAAAAATTCAAGGGCGACCGGTTAGGGCATTAGTGCTGCGCTCGAAAACTGGTTAAGATTATAAAGTAAGCGGTAAATTACCATGCACCACGCTGATTGGATCTGCCGCAGATGTACAAGGCGTACATTAATGCAATCCTGCCATTTTTTAGATCGCTGCTGTTACCCTGCTGCAATTAACCTGCCATATGACCAGAACAAGCCAAACTTATACCCGTACCGCCAAACCGCCGGTGGCACCATTACCGAGCCGTCTGGCTCGTCTGCTGTTCGAAGCGCGCTGGATCGCATTTTGCGTTCTAACCGTGTACTTGATCCTGATTCTGGCCAGCTATGCCAAGATCGATCCGGGCTGGTCGCATGCGAATGCGGTGCCTGCCTTGCATAATCTGGGCGGCAACATTGGCGCCTGGATGGCCGATCTGCTGCTGTTCATCTTCGGGTTTTCGGCTTGGTGGTGGTGCGTTCTGATGCTGTGCGAGGTCTGGCGCGGCTATCGGCGCCTGACCCACAAGTTCTTGCTGCCGGCTGCCGGTGAGGCTGAATCGGCGCACCGCCACGAGGGCTGGATCCGCGCCTCCGGCTTTGCGCTGATGCTGTGCGGCAGCGTCGGGCTGGAATATGCGCGTCTGTATAGCTTGCATGTGGAATTGCCGCGCGCTTCAGGCGGCGTGCTGGGTGACCTGATCGGCAGCACCACGCAAAGCGCATTCGGCTTTACCGGCGCCACCTTGCTGCTGTTGCTGATGTTCGGACTCGGCTTTAGCCTGTTTTTTCAGGTTTCATGGCTGGCTGTCGCGGAGCGCGTCGGAGCGACGATCGAGAGTGCATTCAAATGGACAAAATATGCATACTGGGCCCGGAAAGACCGCAAGCTGGGACAGGTTGCCACGGTCAAGCGCGACGAGATCGTGGTACAGGAACGGGCCAAGATCATCGAAGCTGCGCCGCTCAGAATCGAGCCGCAAATCCTTGTCGCGCCCAAGTCGGAGCGGGCCGAAAAGGAGCGCCAGGTCGCGCTATTTAGCAATCCGCAGGACGGCGGCCTGCCGCCACTGTCGCTGCTGGATGCGGCACCGCCGGCGCAGCAAACCGTCAGCATCGAGACACTTGAATTCACCAGCCGTCTGATCGAGAAGAAGCTATCGGACTTCGGGGTACAGGCCAAGGTGGTGGCTGCCTATCCGGGACCGGTCGTGACGCGCTACGAGATCGAACCCGCCACCGGCGTCAAAGGTAGCCAGATCGTCACTCTGGCGCGCGATATCGCCCGCTCGCTGTCGCTGACCTCGATTAGGGTGGTGGAAACCATTCCCGGTAAAACTTACATGGCACTGGAACTGCCGAATCCGAAGCGCCAGATCGTGCGCCTGACCGAAATTCTCAGCTCTAATATCTATAACGACAGCCACTCCAGCCTGACCATTGCACTCGGCAAGGATATTGCCGGCTTGCCGGTGGTTGCCGATCTGGCCAAGCTGCCGCATCTGCTGGTGGCCGGCACCACCGGTTCCGGTAAGTCGGTCGGCATCAACGCCACTATCCTGTCGCTGCTGTACAAGTCCGACCCGCACGACGTGCGGATGATCCTGATCGACCCGAAAATGCTCGAACTATCGATCTACGAAGGCATTCCGCACCTCTTGGCGCCAGTGGTCACCGACATGCGCCAAGCCGCGCACGCGCTGAACTGGGCGGTGGCCGAGATGGAGCGGCGCTACAAACTGATGTCCAAGCTCGGAGTGCGCAACCTGGCTGGCTACAACGCCAAGATCGCCGAAGCAGCCAAGCGCGGGGAACACATTCCGAACCCGTTCAGCCTGACCCCGGATGCGCCGGAGCCGCTGGAGAAACTGCCGACCATCGTCATCATCATCGACGAGTTGGCCGATTTGCTGATGGTGGTCGGCAAGAAGGTCGAAGAACTGATCGCCCGCATCGCCCAGAAAGCGCGTGCCGCCGGCCTGCACCTGATCCTGGCCACCCAGCGGCCGTCGGTCGATGTGATCACCGGCCTGATCAAGGCCAATATCCCGACCCGGATCGCGTTCCAGGTCAGCAGCAAGATCGACTCGCGCACGATTCTGGACCAGATGGGCGCGGAAGCGCTGCTCGGCATGGGCGACATGCTGTACATGCCGCCCGGCACCGGTATGCCGGTGCGGGTGCATGGCGCTTTCGTATCCGACGAGGAAGTGCATCGCGTGGTCGAACATCTGAAAGCGCAGGGTGAGCCGAATTACATCGAAGGTATTCTTGAGGGCGGCGTATTGGAAGAGGGCGCTGAAGGTGTGGTCGGAGAAGCGGGGGCGGGCGGCCATGAAGCCGATGTGCTGTACGACCAGGCGGTCGCCATTGTGCTGAAAAACCGCCGCGCCTCGATCTCGCTGGTGCAACGACATTTACGTATTGGTTACAATCGCGCCGCCCGTCTGCTGGAACAAATGGAGCATAGTGGACTCATATCTCCCATGCAGTCGAATGGCAACCGCGAGATATTAGTGCCGGCAGGCAATAACGCTGAATAAGGAAACCTATGACGAATCAAACCAAAAATCAAAATAATCAAGATCGTAATCAGTCGATGGCACTCCGCAACGGCAATCACTCACACGTCTTTACCAGGATGCTGGCCATCAGCATATTGGCTTTTGCACCGGTATTTGCCGATGCCGCTGCGCTGGATCAGTTCAAATCCTTCGTCGCCAGCACCAAGGCCGCCAAAGGCGAGTTCACCCAGCGCCAGGTCAAGATGATGGACGGCACCGCCAAGGTGTCCAACGTTTCCAGTGGCAGCTTTACGTTCGCCCGTCCCGGCAAGTTCATCTGGACGTACATTAAGCCCTATGAGCAATTGCTGCAAGCCGATGGCGACAAGCTCTACATCTTCGACAAGGATTTGAACCAGGTCACCATCAAGAAGCTCGGAGACGTACTCGCCTCCAGTCCGGCCGCGATCCTGTTCGGCAGCAACGACCTGGAAAAGAACTTCACGCTGAAGGAAGCCGGCACCAAGGATGGCATGGAATGGCTGGATGCCACCCCAAAATCCAAGGACAGCACTTTCGAGCACATCGGCATCGGCCTGCGTAATGGCGTGCCGGAAGCGATGGAGTTGCGCGATGCCTTTGGCCAGGTATCGCTGCTGTCATTCAAGAAGTTCGAGAAAAACCCGGCGATCCCCGCCGACGGCTTCAAATTCGTCGTTCCGAAGGGCGCAGACGTGTTCAAGAATTGACGAGAATACTGCTTGACTGCCGGTAGGGTCGATAAATTCTCTCAATTTTCATGTGTAAATGTTGCTTTCTTTATTTTTCCGAACGCGGCGCAGCCCAATAGATTCGCAGCCAGATAACGGCCTGAAAAGTACCCGAATTTAATATTTAATATTAAATTGCCTGATTAGCTACCAACCTCAGACTAAGAGCGGAATTCACAATATTGTCATTCCCGCGAAGGCGGGAAACCATACATCGCACGCTGAATCACCGGTGTATGGATCCCCGCCTTCGCGGGGACGACGG
>JBDSCZ010000107.1:0-7394 GCA_039920865.1 Burkholderiaceae bacterium | reverse complement strand
CAGCCGGCCAGGTCGTTGCGGCAAACAACACGATCAAGATCGGCGTGCTGGCCCCGATGAGCGGTACCTTTGCCGATTTCGGCATGCAGATCACGAACGGCGCCAAGGCCTACATGAAACAGCACGGCGATACGGTCGACGGCAAGAAAATCGAACTCGTGATTAGGGATACCACCGGCCCGGCGCCGGCGGTAGCCAAGCGGCTGGCACAGGAATTGGTGGTCAAGGACAAGGTCGATTTCATCGTCGGTTTCGGGCTGACGCCGAATGCGTTTGCGGCGGCACCGATTGCGACCGAAGCGAAGAAGCCGACCATCATCATGAATGCCGCGACCTCGGCGATCACAGCCAAGTCGCCGTACATCGCGCGCGTGTCCTTTACGTTGGCGCAGGTAACCGAGCCGATGGCGCAATGGGCCTACAAGAGCGGCTTGCGCAAGATCCATACGGTGGTTGCCGATTACGGTCCTGGCCATGACGCCGAGCAAACCTTCAAGAAAGCGTTCACCAAGCTCGGCGGGGAAGTGATCGGCGAGTTGCGGGTGCCGCTGAACAATCCGGAATTCGGCCCGTTCGTGCAACGCGTCAAGGATAGCAAGCCGGAAGCGGTGTTCGTGTTCGTGCCGGCCGGCGAAATGGCGGTCGGCTTCATGAAGGCATACAACGAACGCGGCCTGGCGCAAGCCGGCATCAAGCTGCTTTCGACCGGCGACGTTACCGACGATGGCGTGATCGAGGCGCTCGGCGACAATGCGCTGGGCGTGATCTCGACGCACCAGTATTCGGTCGCTCATGCGTCACCCGAGAACCAGGCTTTCCTCGCAGCGTACCGCCAGATCAGCCCGACACAGCGCCCCAATTTCATGGCGGTCGGCGGCTACGACGGCATGGCGGCGGTGTATCAAGTGGTGCGCCAACTGAAAGGCAGCATCGATGGCGACAAGGCGATGCGGGTGCTTAGGGGCATGAAGCTGAATAGCCCGCGCGGCCCGATCCAGATCGATGCCGAGACCCGGGATATCGTGCAAAACGTCTACGTGCGCGAAGTCAAAAGGGTCGATGGCAAGCTGTATAACGTCGAGTTCGAAACCATTGCGGCGGTCAGCGACCCGGGCAAGTGACGGCGCCGCTATTGATCGGCACGATGAAGTCTCGACTTCATCGTGCCCCGTTCTCACCCTCTCCCCATGGGAGAGGGTTGGGGTGAGGGAATGCAGCTTCATATTTATTCGTGCCGAACTAAAAAGGAGATTGACACCGTGCATAATTTTCTCGGCGTGCTGTTCGACGGACTGGCGTATGGCACCCTGCTGTTCCTGATCTCGGTCGGGCTGTCGATCACGCTCGGCCTGATGGGATTCATCAACCTCGCGCATGGCGTGTTTGCAATGGCCGGCGGCTACCTGCTGGTGACGCTGATGGCGCAGGCCGGGATCGGTTTCCTGGCAGCGCTGCCGCTGGTGTTTTGTGCGGTTGCGCTGGTCAGCCTGCTGTTCGAGCGCGTGCTGTATCGTCCGCTGTACAAAAGCACCGCGTTAAACCAGGTGCTGCTGACGGTCGGCATCATGTTCATTGCGATCGCCGGAGCCAGCTACCTGTGGGGCCCGGGCCAGCAACCGGTGCTGTTGCCGGAGGCGCTAAACGGGCAACTTGCGCTGTTCGGGCTCGACCTGTCACGTTACCGGCTGTTCCTGATGGCACTCGGCGCAATCATCACGCTGGTGCTGGTGTTCGGCCTGGAGCGTACCCGCTTCGGTGCGATGATCCGCGCCGCGGTCGATAACCAGCGTACTGCCGCCTCGATGGGGATCCGGGTCGAGCGGGTATTCCAGTTGACGTTCGCGCTCGGCAGCGGCCTGGCCGGGCTGGGCGGCGCGCTTGGTGTCAATGTGCTCGGGCTGGACCCGAATTTCCCGCTCAAGTATCTGGTGTATTTCCTGCTTGTGGTGGTGGTCGGCGGGCCGGGCTCGGTGATCGGGACCTTGCTGGCGGCGCTGCTGCTCGGGGTAGCTGACATCGCCGGGAAATATTACCTGCCGCAGCTCGGCGCCTTCGTGATGTATGGCGCGATGATACTGCTGCTGTTGCTGTTTCCGCATGGGCTGCTGGGCCGCAAGGAGGCGCGATGAAGGTCATGGATTTGACAATTCCGGTCCAGGCCGCCCGGCAGCGCACGCTGATGCAGGCGCGCGAACGCTGGAAGCCGGCCGAGATCGGATTCTGGCTGCTGCTGGCGAGCGTCTATTTCGCGTTCCCGACCAGTCTTGTGTTCGCCTCCCAGATCGTGATCGCCGGCCTGTTCGCACTGTCGCTCGACCTGATTCTCGGTTATGCCGGCATCGTTACGCTCGGGCACGCGGCATTTTTCGGTATCGGTGCGTATGCTGCCGGTTTGCTGGCCGCGCATGGTTGGCAGGAGCCGTTCAGCGGACTGCTGGCTGGCGCTCTGATGGCCGGCATCGCCGGTTATCTGACCAGCTTTCTGGTGCTGCGCGGCAGCGATCTGACCCGCCTGATGATTACGCTCGGGATCGGCCTGTTGCTGTACGAGGTCGCGAACCGCGCAATTGCACTGACTGGCGGCATCGACGGCTTGCAGGGCGTCGAAATCGGCAAGCTGTTCGGCCTGTTCAGTTTCGATATGTATGGCAAAACCGGCTATCTGTACGTGCTTGCCATCAGCTTCGTGCTGTTTGTTTTGACGCGCAGCCTGATGCATTCGCCGTATGGACTGTCGCTGCGCAGTATCCGCGAAAACCGCACGCGGGCGGTGGCGATCGGCATTCCGGTTGGCGCCCGATTAACCAATATTTACACCTATTCGGCGCTGCTGGCAGGAGTGGCCGGCGCGCTGCTGACCCAGACCACGCAATTCGTCGGCATCGATGTACTCAGCTTCCATCGTTCGGCCGACCTGTTGATCATGCTGATCATCGGCGGCACCGCCACCCTGTATGGCGGCTTTGTCGGTGCGGCCGCCTTCCTGCTGGCACAGGATTACCTGTCCGGCATGAATCCGCAATACTGGCTGTTCTGGCTCGGCATCCTGCTGGTCGTAATGACCCTGTTTCTGCGCGGCGGCATCCTGGGCGGTCTGGCGCTGCTGCCCCGGCTGCTGGCACATTGGCGCCACAGGCGGCGTCCATGACGCCGGTGCTGCAGACCCGCGAATTGTGCAAGTCGTTTGGCGGGCTGGAAGTCACGCAGCGCCTCAACCTGTCGCTGGCTCCCGGTGCGCGTCACGCGCTGATCGGGCCCAACGGCGCCGGCAAGACTACCCTGATCAACCAGCTGACCGGCGTGTTGCAACCATCGAGCGGATCGGTTTGGCTGAATGGTGCCGACATCACGCAGCTGGCCGCCAGTGAACGGGTCGGGCGCGGCCTGTCGCGCACGTTCCAGATCAATACCCTGTTTCCGCGATTGACGCCGCTGGAGGCGGTCACCAACGCGATCTGCGAACGCGAGCGGAACCGCCTGAGCGTGTGGCAGCGCCGGTTTTTCGGACTGTCGCGGCGCCGCGCTGAAATCGACCAAGCCTATGCGCTGCTGGCGCAGCTGAACCTGGCGCAGGACTGCATGCGCGAGACGCGCGAGCTGGCGTATGGCAAGCAACGGCTGCTGGAAATCGCACTGGCCCTGGCGGCGCGGCCGCAAGTGCTGCTGCTTGACGAACCGGCGGCCGGCGTGCCGGAAGGCGAAAGCGACGAACTGTTTGCGGTGCTGTGCGCGCTGCCGCGCACCATCAGCATCCTGCTCATAGAGCACGACATGAGCCTGGTGTTCCGCTTCGCCGATCGGATCACGGTGCTGGTCGGCGGCGCTGAATTGGTGACCGGAACGCCGGCCGAGATCGCGGCCGATGTGCGGGTGCGTGAAGTTTATCTGGGGAAAGGACAGCGCAATGCTCAGACTTGAAAACCTGGTCGCCGGCTACAGCGAGGCGATCGTGCTCGATGATTGTTCGCTGGCGATGCAGGACGGTGAAAGCCTGGCGCTGCTGGGGCGCAACGGCGTCGGCAAGAGTTCGCTGCTGCTGACCCTGATGGGTCATACCCGGGTGCGGCGCGGCGCAATCCGCTGGTGCGGCCAGGATCTGCTGAAAATGCCGGCCCATGCGCGCGCCCGCGCCGGCCTCGGATGGGTGCCGCAGGAGCGCGAAATCTTCCGCTCGCTAAGCGTCGAGGAAAACCTGACGGTGACCGCGCTGCCCGGCAAATGGAATTTGCCGGCAGTCTACGCGCTGTTTCCGCGGCTGCAGGAGCGGCGCAAGAATTTCGGCAATCAATTATCGGGCGGCGAGCAGCAGATGCTGGCGATCGGTCGCGCGCTGATGCTGAACCCGAAACTGCTGCTGCTCGACGAACCGCTGGAAGGATTGGCGCCGGTGATCGTCGACGAACTGTGCAGCGCGATTGCCGGCATGGTGCGCGACCAGGGGCAGGCGCTGATCCTGGTCGAGCAGCACGTCGAACAGGCGCTGCAACTGACGCAGCGCGCCATCGTGCTCGAGCGCGGCCGCGTCGTGCATGCCGCCGCCAGCGCAGATATTCTGGCCAATCCCGCAATGCTCGAAAGGTGGGTCGGGGTTCGCCTGCAATAGTTCACGCCCGCTGTCCGGCAGCGCCAATAGCCAGACCCAGACCCCGAACGGCAGCCGCCCGCTGCGCCACTTAGGCACTTGTGACTGTATTGATACACACCAATGTATTTTTCATGTCGCTGTATTACACAGCGGGTAATGCAGTATTTTTGTACATACTGCCGCTTATCTAAGGATCGGCAGGCGCGGATCACACTTCACTTCGCGCAACACAATGCTCGAGCGCACATGTTCGACTCCGGGCAACTTGAATAGCACGTTGTGCATGAAGGTTTCATAGGCCTTGATGTCGGTGGTGACAACCTTGATCGTGTAATCGGCGTTGCCGGTGGTGCTGTAGCACTCGGTAATCTGCGGACACGCGGCCACTTCCTTTTCGAAATCGCATGCATTCTTTTCCGTGTGCTTGCTCAGGTTGATTTCCGCCAGCACGCAGATCAGCAAGCCGACCTTGTCTCGATCGACCAGCGCGGTATAGCCGCGGATCACGCCATCCTGCTCCATTTCCTTGATCCGCTTCCAGCACGGGGTGCTGGTCAGGCCGATGCGCTGCGCAAGCTGCTGGATGGTCTGGCGCGCGTCGCGCTGCAGTTCCGAAAGGATGCGCATGCTAAAGCCGTCCAGTGAAGACATTTTTTCTCCAGTAAAGTAAGTTAAAAGAAAAATATTCTTGATAAACAATTTTTTGGCAAATGATAGGAAATATTTTCTTTTGATAGCAGCATAGACTCGTAGCATAACAACGACACGGGCAGCCGGCATGGAAGAGACAAAATTTCGTTCGCAGTACACACTGTCGGACAATCTGCTGGCGCCCGGGGGCCAGGTTTTTCTGACCGGGATCCAGGCCCTGGTGCGCCTGCCGCTGATGCAGCGTGCACGCGATATCGCCCACGGATTGAACACGGCGGGCTTCATCAGCGGCTATCGCGGGTCGCCGCTGGGCATGGTCGATCAGGCGTTGTGGCGCGCCAAGGACATCCTCGAGCGCAGCCAGATAAGCTTCCTGCCGGCGATCAATGAGGAGCTGGGCGCCACCGCGGTGCTCGGCACGCAGCAGGTCGAGTCCGATCCGCAGCGCACCGTCGACGGCGTTTTCGCGTACTGGTACGGCAAGGGGCCCGGCGTCGACCGCGCCGCCGATGCGCTCAAGCACGGCAATGCCTACGGTTCGTCGCCTGCCGGCGGCGTGCTGATCGTCGCCGGCGACGATCATGGCTGCGTATCGTCGTCGATGTCGCACCAGAGCGATCTTGCGTTTCAGGCCTGGAGCGTGCCCACTGTGTCGCCGGCCAGCGTCGCCGAATACCTGGAGTTCGGCTTGTACGGCTGGGCGCTGTCGCGCTTTTCCGGCGCCTGGGTCGGCTTTACCGCATTGTCCAAAGTGGTCGAAAGCGGCATGACGGTCGATCTCGACCAGACCTGGGCCAGCGTCGCCGGATGGAAATCGGCACAGCAAGTGCGGCAGGAAAGCGGATTTGAAGCGCCCGCCGATGGCTTGCATTACCGCAGCGACGACCCGCCGTCGCCCAAGATCGAAGTGCGGCTGCAGCACAAGCTCGATGCGGTCAGGATATTTTCCCGCATCAACAGCATCGACCGCCTGATGATCGCTGCGCCGGATGCGAGTGCCGGCATCGTCACTTGCGGCAAGGCGCATTACGACCTGATCGAGGTGTTCCGCCGTCTCGGCCTGTCGCATGACGCGCTGGCGGCGGCCGGCGTGCGCCTGTACAAGGTCGGGCTGTCGTTCCCGATCGAACCGACGCGCATGATCGAATTCGCGCGCGGCCTCGGGCAGGTCCTGGTGATCGAGGAAAAAGCGCCGGTGGTCGAAACGCAAATGCGCGACCTGTTCTACAACGCCCCGCAGGGCGTGCGTCCGGTCATCACCGGAAAATGCGATGCCGCAGGCAGGCCGCAGATTTCGGCGATCGGCGAATTGCGGCCGTCGCGGCTGATTGAAACGGTCGCGAACTGGCTGGCACGGCACAGTCCGGCGCTCGACCGTCGAGCACGCGTGGTCGATTTCACCCTGCCGACGCTGTTGTCGAATGCGGCAGATGGGGTGCGGCGGATTCCGTATTTCTGCTCCGACTGTCCGCACAATACCTCGACGCGGGTGCCGCAAGGCTCATGCGCGCAGGCCGGCATCGGCTGCCATTTCATGGCGAGCTGGATGGACCGCAACACCAGCGGCCAGATCCAGATGGGTGGCGAAGGCGTCGATTGGGCGGCCCATGGAAAATTCAGCCGTGCACCGCATATTTTCCAGAACCTGGGCGACGGCACTTATTACCACTCCGGCTATCTGGCGATCCGGCAGTCGGTTGCGGCGAAATCGAACATCACCTACAAGATCTTGTACAACGATGCGGTCGCGATGACCGGCGGCCAGCCGGTGGACGGCACCCTGTCGGTCGATGCGATTGCGCGCCAGATGGAGGCGGAAGGCGTGAAGGCGCTGGCGGTGGTCAGCGACGATATCGGCAAGTACGATGCAATCAGGCATTTGTTCCCCGCCTATGCCACTTTCCATGATCGTGAACAGTTAGACCTGGTGCAGCGCAAGCTGCGTGACATCGCCGGCGTGACGGTGCTGATCTATCAGCAGACCTGCGCCGCGGTCAAGCGCCGCCGTCGCAAGCAGGGCGGTATGGACAATAAGGCCGATCCGCAACAGCGGCTGTTCATCAATCAGGCGCTATGCGACGGCTGCGGCGATTGCGGGGTGCAGTCCAATTGCCTGTCAGTGGTGCCGGTGGAGACCGCGTTCGGCCGCAAGCGCATG
>JBDSCZ010000106.1:0-1938 GCA_039920865.1 Burkholderiaceae bacterium | reverse complement strand
GTGCCGTGATCAACCGAGGTACGGATCAGCGGCAGGCCGAGCGTGATGTTGACGCCCTGGCCGAAGCTGGCGAATTTCAGCACCGGCAAGCCCTGGTCGTGGTACATCGCCAGCACGCAATCGGCGTTGACCAGATATTTTGCTTGGAACAAGGTGTCGGCCGGATAAGGGCCGCTCACCAGCATGCCCTTGGTTTGTGCCGCCAGAATCGCCGGCGTGATTACGTCGATTTCTTCACGACCCAGATAGCCGCTCTCGCCGGCATGCGGATTCAGCCCGGCGACCAGGATGCGCGGTTGCGCCAGGCCGAATTTGTGCTGCAAATCGGCGTGGATGATTTCCAGCGTGCGGCTCAGGCTGTCAAAGGTAATGGCCGCCGGCACGTCTTTTAGCGCCAGATGGGTGCTCGCCAGCGCTACCCGTAGTTGCCGGTTCTGGTGCAACGCATCGGTGCCGGCCAGCATCATCACCACCTGCGCGGTGTGGGTCTGCTGGGCCAGATATTCGGTATGGCCAGTGAACGCAATGCCGGCGTCATTGATGGTGCTTTTCTGTAGCGGCGCGGTGACGATCGCATCGAACCAGCGCTGTTGCGTGCCTTCGATCGCGATATCGAGCGTCTTCAGTACTGCACGGCCGTTTTTCGGATCCAGCTGCCCCGGCACCACATGCGCGTCCAGCGGGCAATCGATGACCGTGATCCGGTCCGGCGGAAAATCCGGCAGGCCGTTGTTGCGCAACGCGCGCAAAGACAGCGAAACCAGGCTGATGGCAGGATCGATATCGTCTGCGATCATCGCCAGGAATGCCGCATCGCCAATCAATACCGCCCTGACCTCGGCGCGCAGGGCCCAGGCGGCCCTGAGCGAGATTTCAGGACCGATGCCGGCCGGCTCGCCGGTGGTGACTGCCAGCGTCGGTCGTTTGGTCGCTGCGGCTGTCATCTTCACTTCTCTTCAGTGCGTAATTCGACATAGGCGCGGTCGCGCACCTGACGCTGCCAGTCCTGCGTCGCTTCTTCGATCTTGATCTCGCGAATCGCCATCCGTGCGGCGCTGCGCTGGCGCTCCTGCGAGACGGCATCGGTTTTGCGCTCGAGCACCTTGATCAAATGGAAGCCGAACGGCGACTCGATCGGCTCGCTGACCTGCCCGGGTTGCAGCGCATCCATCGCGTGCTCGAATTCCGGCACCGTGTCGCCCGGATACAGCCAGCCCAGATCGCCGCCCTGGGTGGCCGACAAATCGTTGGAATAGAGTTTGGCCAACGCTTCAAACGTGGCGGCCTTGTTGTCCAGGCGCTGCTTCAGTTCGTTGAGCTTGCGCCGCGCCTCGTTGGCCGGCACCGCCTTATTGACCTTGATCAGAATGTGCTGCGCATGGGTCTGCTGCACCGACGGGGCGCTGGCATCGGGCTTGGCTGCATCGCGTTTGCCGACCAGTTTCAGAATATGGAAACCGTTCGCGCTTTTGACAACTGCGGATACCTGGCCCGGACTCAGAGTGGCTACCGCATCGAGGAATAGTTTAGGCAAACGGTCCTGGCCGCGCCAGCCCAGATCGCCGCCGGTGAGCGCCTCGCTGGCGTCGGAAAAGCTGGCCGACAGCTTGGCAAAGTCGCCGCCCGATTTAAGTTGTTGCAGCACCGATTGCGCGCGCTTCTGGCGCTCGGCGATTTGCTCAGGCGAAGCGTTTTCAGGGATCCGCACCAGGATCTGTGCCAGCTGCAATTCTTGCTGGGACTGCGCGGTATTTTTTTCGGCACCGATGTAATTATCGATTTCCGATTCGGCCACCTGGATCTTGCTGTCGACTTCGCGCTCACGCAGGCGTTGCATGACGATTTGTTGCCGGATTTCTTCGCGGAACTGCGCAAACGGCATGCCTTCGCGCTCCAGTTCATCGCGGAATTTCTGCGGCGTCATTTTGTTTTGTTCGG
>JBDSCZ010000105.1:0-4592 GCA_039920865.1 Burkholderiaceae bacterium | reverse complement strand
GGGATGGCTTGCAACCCTATCTGTCGCTCAATGACGTGGTCATCCTGGATCAGGATGGCCGGCAGGCGTTGTCGCTGCCCAGCATTTCTGCCACTTTTTCCTGGTGGTCGGTGGTAGCGGCCGAGGTGCGCCTGGCCTTGTTGGAAATCAATCGTCCCGATCTGGATATCCGGCGCGCGGCCGATGGCAGCCTGTATGTCGGGGGGATCTTGGTCGATGCCGGAAAAACCGCCGATAGCCGGGGCGCCAACTGGTTGCTGGAACAGAGCAAGATCGTGGTGCACGAAGGACGCCTGCGCTGGAACGACAACCAGCGCGGCGCGCCGGAACTGATCCTGACCAACCTGAATTTCCGATTGCACAATCAGGGCCGGCATCACCGGTTCGGTCTACAGGCCACGCCGCCTCAGGCGCTGGCGGCACCGATTGATGTGCGTGCCGACTTTGTTCATCCGCATTTTTCCCGCAATATTTCGGATGTGCTGCGCTGGAAGGGTGCGGTATTCGCGCACTTTCCCAATACCGATCTGGCAGCCTGGCGCGCCTATGCCGATACCCCGATCGATCCGATGCAGGGAACCGGTTCGGTGCGCGCCTGGCTCAATTTCAATCAAGCCAGAATTGCCGACTTTACAGCCGATCTGACGCTGTCGGACGTATCGGTGCGTCTGCGCAAGGATTTGCAGCCACTGAATCTGGCGCAGGTGAACGGCCGTATCTCTGCGCGCGAGGCGTTTGATGCCGCCACTACTGTCGCGGGTACGCCAACGCTGGGCGCACGCGGCCACTCCTTTGCGGTCTCCAATTTTTCACTGACGACCGAGGATGGCTTACATCTGCCGGCGACCACAATTAGCGAATCGTATGTGCCAGGAAAAAACGGCAAGCCGGACAAGACCAGCGTCAAGGCGCAGCGCCTGGACTTGAAGACCCTGGCCAATTTTGCCGAACGGCTGCCACTGACGCCGGCACAACTGCAGATGCTGGCGGATTTCGCGCCGAGCGGCGAGCTGCGCAATTTCGCCTCAGAATGGCAGGGCACCTACCCTGAAGTAGCCGCGTATGCGGTCAAGGGACAATTCGTCGATTTGTCGCTGAAAGCCCAGCCGGCGCGTCCGGCACGGCCAAAAAGCGCGACGGCTATGGCGCAGGCTGCAGTTCCGGCGATTCCGGGTTTTGAACGCCTGAGTGGTTGGCTCGATGCCAGCGACAAGGGCGGTAATTTTTCGCTCGACTCGAGCCGGCTCAAGCTGAGCTTGCCGGGTTACTTCACTGAACCCGTGATACCGATTGATACATTGCAGATGCAAGCCGGCTGGAGCTTTCAAGGCAAGGATCAGGTGCTGTTTCAGGTTGATAAAATGCATTTAGTGCAGGATGGCATGGTAGTCAGCATATCGGGCAAGCATCTGATATCGCTGACGCAGCAGCCCGGCAAGCCACTAGGCGAAATCGATGTGAGTGGCCAGGCGTCAGGAGTGGATCTGAAAAAAATCGGCCTCTACCTGCCGCTGCAAACGCCACCGCATTTGCGCAACTGGCTGGTCGGCGCGCTGCAGGATGGCCGCGCCGACGAGGTCGCGATCCGGCTCAAGGGCGATTTGTCGAAAATGCCTTTTCGTGTCGAAAACACCGGCGACAAGGTGGCAGTTGATCCGGCCGGAATCTTTCGCATTACCGGCAAAATCCATGACGGCCGGCTGAATTTCGATCCCGGATTTTTTGGCAAGGATGGCAAGTCGCCGATGTGGCCGGAACTCGAACAGATCAAGGGCCGCTTCGTGTTTGACAATACCCGCATGGAAATTTTTGGCGATTCGGCCAAAACCCATGGCGCGGACTTGTCGAATGTGAAGGTGGTGATAGCCGATTTGCTGTCGCACGACAGCGTACTGGAAGTCGATGGCAATGCAGCCGGTTTACTGCAAAATTATTTCGATTATGTCAACAGCAGTCCGGTGGCCGGCTGGATCGATGACTTCACCGCCGAGTCCAAAGGCGGCGGCACTGCCAAGCTGGCTCTGAAGCTGCAATTGCCGCTGGCGCGGCTGCCGGAATCCAAAGTCAACGGCACGCTGCAGTTGAACAACAATAATGTATCGCTGCAGGAGGCGATACCGGACTTGTCGGCGGCAAAAGGCAAGCTTGAATTCAATGAAAAAGGCTTCAATCTCAATGGTATCAGCGCCAACCTGCTGGGCGGGCCGGCGGCGGCTTCCGGCGGCAGCTTGGTCGATGGCAGCATTCGCATCGTCATCGACGGTGGCATTTCGGCTTCAGGCCTGCGCAAAGCCTATCCGACGCCGGCGATTCAGGGATTGACCCAGCGCATTTCCGGCAGTACCCGCTACAGCAGCACCGTCACGGTCAAAGAGCATCAACTGGAGTTGCTGGTCGAATCCGGCCTGCAAGGGCTGGAACTGGATTTCCCCGCACCTTTGCAAAAATCTGCGAACGCGACCCTGCCGCTCAAGATGCAGCTCAGTGGGCTGCCTTCGACTGACCCATTGCTGCTGCGCGACCAGATCAAAATATCGCTGGGAAGCACTATTTCAGCACATTACCTGCGCCAGAAAACTGTCGAAAAAAACGCCCAGTGGCGCGTATTGCGCGGCGGCATCGGTGTCAATGTGCCGCCGCCGCTGCCGGATAGCGGACTGGCCGCACACGTCGCATTGCAGTCATTGAACGTGGATGAATGGCAGCGGGTAAGCAGCGAGTTTACCGCTGCAGTCGCCGGTCGCGCCGGTCAAGATGCCGCCTCGGCGCGGCTTGGCGGAGTGCAGGATATCGGCCAGTATCTCGATCCGGAAATAGTGGCTGCACAGGCCAAAAATCTGTATGTAATGGGCAAGCGTCTCGATAACGTGGTGGTCGGCGCCTCGCATCGGAAGGATAGCTGGCAGGCCAATATCGACTCGACCCAGGCTTCCGGCTACGTGACCTGGGATTCGACTGCCGATGCGATGGGCCGTGTGACCGCTCGGCTGGCGACGCTGACCATCCCGCAGTCCGATGCATCCGATGTCGGTACCCTGCTCGAAGGTAAGAATACGCCGACGCAAATCCCCAGCCTGAATATCGTGGCCGAAAATTTCGAGCTATTCAACAAGAAGCTGGGGCGTTTGGAGCTCCTTGCCGACAACTTGAAGGTTCAGGGGATGCGCGAATGGCGCATCAAGCGGCTCACGATTTCCAATGACGATGTCAGTATGAATGCCGCCGGAAAATGGGGTAGCAAGGACGGTCATAGCAAGACCGAGTTGACATACGCGCTGGATGTCGAGAATGCGGGCAAGCTGCTGGGGCGGTTCGGCTTTAATGATGTCTTGCGTGGCGGTAAAGGCAAGCTCGATGGCAATCTCAATTGGGAAGGGCTGCCCTTTTCACTCGATATTCCGAGCTTGAGCGGCCAGATTCATCTGGACATGGCGGCCGGCCAATTCCTCAAAGTCGATCCTGGCGCGGCAAAACTCCTAGGCGTGTTAAGTTTGCAGTCGTTGCCGCGCCGCTTGACGCTGGACTTTCGCGATATCTTTTCTGAAGGATTTTCTTTTGACGGCATTACCGCCAGCGCTGCCATCGAGCGCGGCGTAGCCAGAACCGATAACTTCAAGATGCGTAGCGTGAGTGCGGCGGTGCTGATCGACGGCAGTGCAGATATTGCCAAAGAGACACAAAACCTGCATGTCGCGGTGATTCCGGAAATCAATGCCGGAGCGGCTTCGGTGGTGTACGCGCTGGCGGTCAATCCGGTCATCGGCCTGGGGACTTTCCTGGCGCAATTATTCCTGCGCGAACCGCTGGCGCGGGCATTTACCTATGAGTATCAGATCAGCGGCCCATGGAAAGAACCGGTCGTCACCAAAATCAACAATAAGGCCAAGGCTGGCGTCAACACTAACAACAAATGAGGTTTAGGCAAATGAATATGGACAATTCTCCGGCTCCAATCCTGATTGCGGCGATACAAATGGTTTCGACCCCGCACCCGGCAGAAAATATTGCCACTGCGCGTCGCCTGGTTGCCCAAGCGGCGCAACAAGGCGCGCAACTGGTGCTATTGCCCGAATATTGGCCGATCATGGGGATGGATGAATCCGCCAAGCTGGCCCATGCCGAGCCGGCCGGAAGTGGCCCGCTACAGGAAGCGATGGCTGAGATGGCGCGCCAGCACGGCATCTGGCTGATTGGTGGCACGCTGCCGATGATCGCGCCCGAAGCCGGTAAGGTGATGAATACGACACTGGTGTTCGACCCACATGGAAACTGCATTTGCCACTACGACAAAATCCATCTGTTCGGCTTCACCAAGGGCGACGAATCGTATGACGAGTCGCGCACCATCGTGCATGGCGATGCAGTCGCCACCTTCGTCGCGCCATTCGGCCAGGTCGGACTGTCGGTCTGCTACGACTTGCGTTTTCCCGAGTTGTACCGCGCGATGGGTGAATCTGCGCTGATCGTGGTGCCGGCCGCGTTTACCTACACCACCGGCCGCGCCCACTGGGAAATCCTGCTGCGCGCGCGCGCGATCGAAAACCAGTGCTATGTGCTGGCCGCAGCGCAAGGCGGCGTGCATCCGAACGGCC
>JBDSCZ010000104.1:0-8750 GCA_039920865.1 Burkholderiaceae bacterium | reverse complement strand
CGCGAAAGCAGTCGCCAGACTGCTGCCGTTGGTCGCGCCCGGGTGCGCTCCTACAAAAGCTGCTGCCTGGAAGTTTTTTATAGGCGGCTGAACAGCCACATTAAATGTTTAATTATTGGCAGTATATGAAAAAAATACACGCTTACCGCTTGATTTCAATGCTGCTTTAAAAATACATAAGCATGTATATAAATAATACACTGACCCGGAAAGCCGCCATGCATCGATTCCAGAAAATCCGCCGCTGCCTGCATATCGTATTGCTGGGCGCGTTGGCGGCTGGCTGCGCCACCCGCGTAGCCCCGCTCAACTTGTACGACTTCGGCCCGCTGCCAGCGGCCAGCGTCGCTAGCGCACCGGCATCGCTCTCGATTGCCGCAGTACGGACGCCGACCGCGCTTAACAATCAATTGATGCTGTACCGACTGGCTTACGTCAACGACTTGCAGCCGCGCTCGTATGCCGGCAGCCGCTGGAGCATGGCGCCGGCGCAGCTGCTGGAACAGCGCCTCAAGGGGCGGCTGGCGCAAGCCGGCACGGTAGTGCTGTCATCCAGCGAAGGTGCCAATACGCTGCCGCTGCTGCGCATCGAAGTCGATGAAATGATCCAGAACTTCAGCAGCCCGCAGCAGAGCCAGGCGCAACTCGCACTGCGCGCCACGCTATTCGTCGGGCGTACCGTGCTGGCGCAAAAATCCTTGCGCCAACAAGCTCCGGCCGCCAGTGCCGACGCCGCCGGCGGCGCGCGGGCGATGGCAGACGCCAGCGATGCCTTGATCGGCGAATTGATCGCGTGGCTGGCCGCTGTGCCGCTGCCGAAATAAGCAATGAACCAGGCAACGCTGCCGCATTCTTCGCCACTGGCACGCATTGCGCTGCTGGCCTACCTGTGCCTGATCGTGTATGCCAGCTTGTTTCCCTTCACCGGCTGGCGCGATGTCGGCCTGTCGCCCTGGACCTATCTATCGGCGCCGCTGCCAAAGTACTGGACCAAGTTCGACGCGCTGATCAACATCGCCGGCTACATTCCGCTGGGGTTGCTGATCGTCTACGCGCTGCATCCATGGGTCCGAAAAGCCGGCGCGGTCGCGATTGCGATCGTCGCCGGCAGCCTGCTATCGGGCACGATGGAGGCAGCGCAAGAGTATCTGCCGAACCGGGTCGCCTCGATCCTGGATTTCTACACCAATGTCGCCGGCGCCTGCATCGGCGCGCTGCTAGCGGCCTGGAGCGCGGCGGCACTGCTGGAACGCGGCCGCCTGCGCCTGCTGCGCCAACGATGGTTTCAGGCTGACGCCAGTGGCGGCATGATTCTGCTGGCGCTGTGGCCGCTGGCGCAATTTTTCCCGCAAGGCTATCTGTTCGGCCACGGCCAGATCTTGCCGATCCTGTCGAACTGGATTGCGGAGCTGTCCTCGGACTGGCTGTCGGTGCCGATTCAACTGGAAACCCTGCTGGGCCTGGATCTCGAGCCCAGCCTGGAGCGATACTGGCTGCTGGAAACGCTGATTACCGCGTCCGGACTGTGCGCGGCGGTGCTGCTATTGCACTGCCTGCTGCGCAAGGGCGCGCCCAAGCTGACGCTCGCGGTATTATTGATTGGCGCAGCACTTGTCGCCAAATCGCTCGCCTATGCGCTGTTGTTTGCCCCTGAAAATGCCTTTGTCTGGCTCACCACCGGAGCAAAAGGCGGCTTGGCGGTGGCAGTACTGATGTTGTCCGGTCTGATCTATGCGCAACCGGCAGTCCAGCGCCGGCTGGCGCTGATGATGTTGACGGTCAGCCTGCTGGCCGTCAACAGCGTGCCGGCCAACCCATACTTCGTGGCGACGCTGCAAGCCTGGGTGCAGGGAAAATTCCTCAACTTCAACGGCGCCGCACACTTCCTGTCGCTGCTATGGCCGTACTTGACGCTGTGGTTTTTGTGGCGTGCCCGGCAGCGCGCCAGGCACCAATACAAACAGCAATTGCAAAAAACATGAATTTGCAGGGTATAACAAAAAAACATGCGCTTTCCGCATGAAAATATTGACACTTTAAAAATACACGATTGAGTATATTGCGCCGAAAATAAATCGACCCCGTTGCAGTTGCGCAGGCGGTCGATTTTGGGTTGCTGGAGTTGGCACCCGCGTGGCTTAAGCCGGGACACCCAAAATTACACTGGACGCCTTGAAAATAGCGCTGGCTTTGACGCCCACGGCCAGACCGAGTTTGTTGCAACTTTCGCTGGTAACGATAGCCGCCATCGCAGCGCCGCCGGCCAGCTCGAGCACGATTTCGGTATTGACCGCGCCCGGCTGCACGCGCGCGATGGTGCCGCGCATGCGGTTGCGGGCGGAAAACTTCGCATCGCCGTCTTCCGTCACCAGAATGATCGAGGACGACTTGATCAGCGCGAATGCTTCCGCGCCGACAGCCAGGCCCAATCCTTCGCTGCTTTCGTGCGTGATGATGGCGACGATCTTCTGGCCACCGGCGATCTCCAGCGCGATCTCGTCGTTGACCGCGCCGCGCCTGACCTGCGTGACCGTGCCTAGAAACTGGTTGCGTGCACTGGTTTTCAAGTTCATTCTCCTGATGAGTAAAAAATCGTCGGCGATACCCTCGGTCTGCGCCTGCCGGCTGAGTTGATCGACAAAGCGGCGGTGCTCGCGCTCGATGATGCTGAAGTTTTCCACCAACTGCGCACCGCGCCGGGTCAAGCGGGTACCGCCGCCGCCCTTGCCCCCGCTCAATCGCTCCACCAACGGTTCGCCAGCCAGGTTGTTCATGCTGTCGATCGCATCCCAGGCGGCCTTGTAACTCATCTTGATCGCCTTGGCAGCCTGGGTAATGGAACCGCACTCGGCAATGCTGGCCAGCAGCGCAACGCGCCCTGGACCGCCGAAATTTTCGCTGCCCACCATCATCCATACCGAACCGCGCAACGCGATGGATTTATCTTTCGTTTCCATGGGCCTTATCCGTTTTATCTATTGAGATGTTTTGCGTTGGCCGCCTAGGAGTCTGGCGCATAACGGCGGCCTGAAAATTCACTCCGCCAGTTCCGCAACTTCCGGTGCAACTTCGCCGAAATTTCCGGCATCAATTGCGCCTTCGCGCAGATCCAGCACCTGCTCGCCAAACACCCGTGCATCTTCCGGGTCATGGGTAATCAGGATCATCGGAACCTGCAGGCGCCGCTGCAATGCGTCGAGTTCACTGCGCATGATGACCCGCAGCGCCGGATCGAGCGCGGCGAACGGCTCGTCCAGCAGCAGCGCTTGCGGGCGCGACACCAGCGCACGCGCCAGTGCGACGCGCTGCCCCTGGCCACCGGACAGTTCGGCCGGGAACTGATGCGCGACTGCGCTCAGATGGAAGGCCTCCAGCCAGTAGTCAACCGCTGCATGCTGATCGCTGCTGCGCGGGTTGAACCAGCCGCGCGCCAGGCCGAAACCGACGTTCTGGCGCACGTTCAGGTGCGGAAACAGCGCATAGTCCTGAAACAGGTAAGCGACGTTACGCGCCTGCGCAGCGAGATTAATACCTGATTGGGCGTCGAACAGCGTGTTCCCGCCCAGGCGGATATGGCCGCTGTCGGGCGCCATCAAGCCTGCAATCGCCTTCAGCGTCTGACTTTTGCCGGAGCCGGACGGCCCGATGATGACGATGCGCTGGCTGTCCGAACGCAGCTGCACGTTCAGCTGGAAGGTGCGTTTGCCGGAGTGCAGCGTTTTGCGGATATCGATGTCAAATTGCATACGCTGGGCCGATTATCGATTGATGATCCGACCGGGTGCCAAGCGACCGGCTGCCAGTAACACCACGATACAGACCGCCGAAGTGATCAAGACCAGCGTATTGGCTACCCCATCCTGCCCGGCCTGCACTGCTTCGTACACTGCGATCGACAAGGTTTGTGTTTTGCCGGGAATGCTGCCGGCCACCATCAATGTAGCGCCGAACTCGCCCAGCGCGCGGGCAAAGGCCAGCAGCACGCCAGCCAGAATGCCGCGCCAGGCCAGCGGCAGCGTGACCCGGAAAAAGATACTGATCTCCGTGATGCCCAGCACCCGCGCCGCTTGTTCGAGTTGTCCGTCGACCGCCTCGAACGCGGCGCGTGCCGGCTTGAACACCAGCGGGAAGGCGACGATGGCGGCGGCGACCACCGCCGCCTGCCAGGTGAAAATCAGATTGATGCCGAAATTGTCGTACAGCCATGCACCCAGCCAGCTGCGACGCCCCATCAGCACCAGCAGGTAATAGCCGAGCACGGTCGGCGGCATCACCATCGGCAGTGTCAGCAGCGTGTCCAGCAGGTCGCGGCCGGGGAAGCGCAGGCGCGCCAGCGCATAGCCGACTGCGACGCCGAAGACGAGGTTGATCGCGGTGGCGCAACCCGCAACTTTCAACGAGAGGGTGAGTGCCGTCCATGCAGAATCCATGTGTTTACGAAGTTTATTGTCAGGGTTTGCTGAAACCGTATTTATGCAAAATCGTTTGTCCGGCAGGCGACAGGACATAGCCGACAAAGCGCTTGGCTTCTTCGCCATTGGTGCTGCCGATGGTTTTTGCAATCGGATAACGGATAGCGATATCCAGCGGAACTTCCAGCACTGCCTTGACCTTTTCTTTCATGATGGCAGCGTCGGTGGCGTATACGAACCCGGCATCGACTTCGCCGCGGGCCACGTAATCCAGCGATTGCCGCACGCTTTGCGTGCTGATGACCCTGGCTTCCAGGATCGACCACAGCTTGGCCGCTTCCAGTGCATGTTTGGTGTAGCGCCCGACCGGAACGCTGGCCGGGTTGCCGATGGCAATCCGCTTGATGCCGGGCTGGCGCAAATCCTGCAACCGCCTGATCGCAAGCTGGCTGTCTGCGGGCGCAATCAACACCAGGGCATTGCGCACGAAATTATGCCGGTCGCCAGCCGCAACCAGGCGTTGCTGCTCGGCCATATCCATCGTCTCCTGGTCGGCAGAAGCGAAGACATCGACCGGAGCGCCTTTTGCCAATTGCTGCAACAGCGCGCCGGAGCCGCCGAAGTTCAACGCAACTTTCGCACCGGGATACTGCGCCTGGTAGCCTTGCGCTATCTCCTTGAAGGCGTTGGTCAGGCTGGACGCGGCGGAAACCGTGAGGTCGGCAGCAATGGCGCAACCTGTTGCGGCGACCAGGGCTGCGGCTGCCAGCGCCCGCTTCAAAACCGTACACTGCATTCTCGCTCTCCGGTAATGCTTCGATATCAGACCGTAATATACAACAATATATTACGCTATCAAAGCATCACTTTCGGATTGCAATATTGGCGTTCGCCAGCCTTGACCGAGGTTAAGGAAACGCGTTTGGCCAGGATTTACACAAAATATAAAATATGCGGAGTATGAACAAAAATCTGGCAGTTACCGCTTTATTTTATTGCGCCATTGAAAATACATGCCGATGTATGTAGTTCGCTCCAGAAGCGCAGTAGCGCCGCATTTGCGGCTTGTAGCCTTATTTGACAGGCAAATGCTTACCTGATTAGCTACCAACCTCAGACTAAGAGCGGAATTCACAATATTGTCATTCCCGCGAAGGCGGGAAACCATACATCGCACGCTGAATCACCAGTGTATGGATCCCCGCTTTCGCGGGGACGACGGGGATTTTTGAACGTGTAACGCTGCTTCTGAGGTATGTAGCTAATCAGGAATGCTTATGTGCTTTTTCTGGTCAAAGCCAATTTTTGGGGCTTCAAGGCCGGCGCGGCGGCGGCCAATTGCATCATTCTCTGCGGCGCCTTTCCGGGACCAGCTTGCAATGGACTGCGTACCGGGATCGCTTGCACCCCCGCCCGGTCCGATGTCAACTTGAATGCGCTCACCAGTTGCGCCAGCCTTACCGCCTGCTCTTGCATGCTCGCTGCGGCTGTTGCGGCCTGCTCTACCAATGCGGCGTTTTGCTGCGTCGTTTCGTCCATCTGCGTAATCGCCTGATTGACTTGCTCGATGCCGGCGCTCTGTTCCTGGCTGGCGGCGGTGATCTCACGCATGATGTCGGCCGCGCGTTCGACCGAGCTCACGATCTGCTCCATCGTCTGGCCGGCAGCATTGACCAGCGTGCTGCCGACATCGACTTTATCGACCGAATCGCCAATGAGCTGCTTGATCTCCTTTGCTGCGCCCGCCGAACGCTGCGCCAGGTTGCGCACTTCACTTGCCACCACGGCAAAGCCACGGCCCTGCTCGCCAGCCCGGGCGGCCTCGACTGCTGCATTCAGCGCCAGGATATTGGTCTGGAATGCAATGCCGTCGATGACGCCGATGATGTCATTGATCTTGCGCGAACTGTCCCTGATCGATCCCATCGTCCGCACCACCTGCGCCACCGCATCGCCGCCTTTTGCCGCGATGCCGGAGGCAATCACGACCAGCTGATTGGCCTGCTGTGCATTGTCGGCATTTTGCCGCACGGTTCCGGTCAGCTCTTCCATCGCGCTGGCGGTCTGTTCCAGCGAACTGGCCTGTGACTCGGTGCGCGCCGACAGATCGGCGTTGCCCGATGCGATTTCATACGCGCCATCGTTGACGAAATCGGTCGCTTCCTTGATCTGCCCGACCAGCAGCTTGACATTGGTCTGCAAGATGCGCAGCGCCTGCATCACCGCTGCCAGTTCATCGTAGCCATCGGCGTCGATTTTGCCGGACAGGTCGCCGTTGCTCATGCGTTCGATATCGCGCCGCGCGCCCTGCAACGGCAACACGATGCCACGGTACAACAGCGGCATCACCGTGAGCGATGTGATCGCGCACAGCAGCGCCGCTGCCGTCGCCCATGGCGCCATGGCGATGCCGACCGGGTTCATCGTGCGCCACGATAATGCGGCGCTGGCAAGAGAAAAAATGGCGAACAATCCGCCCGACGCGATCAGCTTGGCCTTGATCGAACGCTTCTTAAGGAAATTGAGGTGCTCGAACAGGGCGCGTTCGACCGCTTTTCCCTGCCGTATCTCGATCCGCGTGCTGCCGTTATTCAGTGCCTTGTATGCCGCGTCGGCGGCCTTGATCTGCTCCGCCGTCGGCTTGACGCGAATCGATATGTAACCGACCACCTTGCCGCTCTCCAGGATCGGGGCCGCGTTCGTTTCGACCCAATAGAAATTGCCGCTTTTGGTACGGTTCTTCATGATCCCGACCCAGGTCTTGCCGGCACTCAGCGTCTTCCAGAAATCTTCGGAGATCGCCTTCGGCATGTCCGGGTGGCGCATGATGCTTTGATGCTTGCCCAGCAGCTCGATTTCGGCGTAACCGCTGATGTTGAGACAGTCCTGATTCACATAAATGAAATTCCCTTTCGGGTCGGTCTTGGACAGAATCGTTTCCGAATCGCTCAGCACGTACTCGCGATTCACCGCCGGGGCTTGGTTTGACATGATGTGCAATCTCTAAAGTCGGCCTCCTGCCAGCCGCGCATCGCGGTTGGCAGCGGCGCGATGCGCAGGAGGCCGGCATCAACAAATAGATTCAAGCGCTCTTCCGCCATACGGAAAAGCGGGCGGAAGTGTGATCAGAACGGCAGCAGAGCCTTGATCCAGAACGCGTTGCCTTCGGGACGGTTCTCCACGTTCATTTCTTTTTGCCATTTGGCCATGATGAACATGCCCTTGCCGTTGTCGTACTTGATCGATGGGCCGATTGCAAACGCTTGTCCCTTGTTATTCGGCACTTTCACGCCGTTTTGCTCATCGGTGGTGAGCTGCTTGTACGCATAGCCGCCCACGCCGGCCACCCAGTTTTGCTTGAAACCGTAACCTACCGAGTAATCGACATGGAGTTCATGGCCCGACTTGTAATTGGTGTCGGTGTTCTTGAAATTGAAATCCAGCATCATCTTGAAATCGGCGTTCCAGCCGGCCGGGTCGATATAACTGGCGGTATACACCGGCTGAATCGCCCAGTAATTGCGCCCGATATTGGCCATGTCGTTTTTGTTGTAACGCCCGGTGGGCGCCATGATGTCGAGCCCGAAGATGCTGTGCAGATTCGGGCTGTGGTGATAACCGAGCACCAGCGCAGTGATGTCGATATCGCCAATGCCGCTCTTGCTTTGCCCGACGCCGTTGACATTGACATCGAGATTGACCAGCGGCACCAGCAGCGCGTGCCCGACCTGACCGCCAAACAGCTTCTTGTCGGTGACCCAGATGAAGCGCGGCACGATCGCGTTGGCGGTTACCTTGAAATCCAGCGGAATCGTGTCGCCGTTATTGTCCTTGAGCTTGTCGGCGCTGTAATGGTTGGCGTACAGCAGCGTGTAGAAACCCGCCGGCGGCAGCGCGCCGGTCAGGAAACTCTCCGCGCCCATCGGGTAGATCGAGCCGCCGCCCTCGGTCGCATTGGCTGCCTGGTGCACGACAATGCTGCTCATTGCCAGACCCACCAGAGTAGAAATTGTAGTTATTTTCATGCTTGTCCCCGCCACTATTGTTTTTAATGAAACTGCCTGTATTTGCATAAAATGCAAATTTTCTGATGCGTATCGATTGCCAGCCGCCAATCGATACAAGTCATACAAGTGCGCTACTTGCTTGCCATCAGCGCCCGAGCTCCCCCACGCTCTTGCCGCCGATACCGAAATGCTCTTTCGGCATTTCGGTCAGGATCACGCGCACGGTTTCCGGATTGGCGCCGATGGATTCGAACATGGCTTCGGTGATCTTCTGGATCAACAGACGCTTCTGCTCGACAGTGCGGCCTTCCAGCAAATGGATTTGGCAAAT
>JBDSCZ010000103.1:0-2595 GCA_039920865.1 Burkholderiaceae bacterium | reverse complement strand
CGGCTGCGGCTGCGCGTGCGGATCCCGGAGGATGCGCCGGCGTTCGGAGTCTCCGGCGTAGCGCCGGGCGTGCGGAAATAAACGTCGGCTTGCATCGGTTTGGCTCGCTTAGAAGTTGTAACGCGCAGTGAGCTGCACCGAGCGCGGTGCGCCGGGCAGATTCAGGTTCTTGCTGCTGCCGTGTCCTGCGACGATATATTCGCGGTTGAATACATTCAGCAGGTTGAGCTGCAGGTCGAACCCCGCAGTCCGGTAGTACGCCATCGCATCGGCGGTCACGTAACTCGGCAGGGTGACGGTATTGCCCGGGTTGGCAAAGCGATCACCGACATAGTTGACGCCGGCGCCGGCCCCGAAGCCGTGTCCCAGCGCCTTGCTGAGCCACAGGTTGGCGCCGTGAACCGGGGTCAGCGTCGCGCGCTTGCCCTGGATCAGCTGGCCATCGTCCTTCGCGATTGAAGAAGTGACGCGCGCATCGAGGTAGGAATAGCCGGACCAGATTTTCCAGCCGTGCGGCAAGTCGCCGGTCAAGGTCAATTCAATCCCATCGCTGCGCTGCACGCCGATCGGGATCAGCTGATTGGTTAGCGGATCGCTTGCCTTAATATTGGTGCGCTCCAGCTGGAACAACGATGCGGTGGCGGATGCGCGGCCGTCGAGGAAGTCGAGCTTGGCGCCGATTTCCTTATTTGTGGTGACTTCCGGCGCAAGCTGCGCATTGTTCGCCGCCAGTGCGAAAGTCTCGCCGGACGGCTGGAACGACTTGCTGAAAGACACATAGTAAGACTGGTTTTGGGTCGGTTGATAGACCAGGCCGGCACGCGGACTCCAGGCACGGTCGGTGCGGTCCAGATCGGACTGCCCGGCGCGCCGCTCTTCGGTCTGCTGATCGAACCTGTCGTAGCGCACGCCTGCCAGCGCTTTCCAGTGCTCGGACAGCGTGACCAGATCCTGTACGTAGGCGCTGGCCACGGTCATGATCGCAAGGTTGTCAGCGGAAGGCGCGGCGGTGGCCGTGAAAGGCACCACCGGTGCGATCGGATTGAACAGTGAAACGGTGGCGACTCTGGCCTGGTTGCGCACCACCTGATCCTTGTTCTGCTTGCCGATTTCGATTCCGTACAACAATTGATGCTGGAGGCCGGCCAGCGTGGTTTTCTGGACCAGCTCGGTCTGGTTGAAATAACCGTCTTCCTCGCGCCTCACATTGCCGCGCGTGAGCGATGCGGTCAGCGCCGTTTCATTTACCGAGCCGACCAGCGTGTTGTTGCGATCGAGCGAATAATTGTAGTGACGGAATGCATTGCGCACCGACCATTCGCTGTTGACGCGGTGATCCAGTGTGAAGCCGAGCGCGCTCACCCGCGATTGCGTGTAATCGACATCCTTCGCATTCGCAGCGCCGTAATAGGTACTGGCCGCTACGTCGACCGGCAGGCCGCGATAGGACGGAATGCCGAAGTCGGTCACGCGGCGGTCGGCCAGGTATTCGCCCTGAAGCAACAGCTTGGTATCTGCACCGAGCTTGATCGACAAGGAGGGCGCCAGTGCTTCACGTTTCAGGAATTGCTGGTCGCGATAGCTATCGGCGCTTTCCACCGCACCGGTGACGCGAAACGCGATGCCGCTGTCGCCATAGTCGCGCGCCAGGTCGAATTCGCCGCGGCGCTGGGCCCAGCTGCCGAACTGAAGGCTGGCCTCATTCTTGTCGATGCCGGGTTTTTTCGAGATGCGGTTGATCAGGCCGCCGGAAGAGCCGCGGCCGTACAGCACCGATGCCGGGCCCTTGATCACTTCGACTTGCTCGATATTGGACAGATCGCGGAAATACAGCGCATCGTCGCGCATGCCGTCGATGAACTGATCGGCGATCGCGGAAAAGCCGCGAATCGTTACTTGGTCGCGCTGGCCGTCGCCGGTCGACAAGCCGATCCCCGGCACCGCTTTCAGCACGTCCTGCATCGAGCGCACGCCTTGGTCGCGCAATAGTTGTTGCGGGATCACGTTGATCGTCTGCGGAATGTCGCGCAGCGGCGCCTCGATTTTGGTGGCGCTGACAGCGGTAGGCGGATTGTAGCTTTCGCTTTGACGTGTGCCTTGCACCTTGATTTCAGGCAGGCTCGCCTCGGCTTGGGCGGGCGCGGCCGTTTGTGCAAGCGCCGGATTGGATAATTGTTGAATTGCCAGCGCGACCAGCAGCGCCAGTTGGGTCTTTCTGAATGCCATGATGTCCCTGTTGTATTGAATTGTGTGGCTGGCTGGGACGTCAGAAAGACTCTTGGCTGGCTATTGGAGAAGTAAAACGGTGCTGCTTGCCTGTGCTATGCGGTTCCGGTTGTTGGGTTCATTTTGGCTGCGGCTCAGTGACGAAGCCGATCTTGCCCAGTCCGCCGGACTGCGCGGCCGCCATTACTTGCGCGACTTTTTCATACTGCGTGGTGCGTTCGGCGCGCAGGTGCAGTTCGGGCTGCGGGTTTTTGGCGGCGGCAACGGCGATGCGCTGCTGCAGCTGGCCAGGATCGACTATTTGGGCATCCCAGAACACCCGACCCTGGGCATCGATGGCCAGATTGATATTCTCCGGCTTGACCAGAT
>JBDSCZ010000102.1:0-4581 GCA_039920865.1 Burkholderiaceae bacterium | reverse complement strand
GTCCAGTGCGCTGCTGAATCTGGGCCTGCAGCGCGGCGACCGCGTCGGCATCTGGTCGCACAACAACGCACAATGGCTATTGACCCAGCTCGCCACCGCTCATATCGGCGTGGTGCTGGTCAACATCAATCCCGCCTACCGGCTGGCAGAGCTGGAATACTCGCTCAACAAGGTCGGCTGCAAGGCCCTGATCACGATGACCGAATTCAAGCACAGCAACTATATCGAGATGATCCAGGCGCTGGCGCCGGAACTGGCCGGCAGCGCACCCGGCGCGCTCAGTTGCGCACGTCTGCCGGACCTGAAAACCGTGATCCACCTTGGCCAGCAGCAGGTGCCCGGCATGCTGCGCTTCGAAGACTTCATTGCGACTGGCGATGCGCAGGATGCGCGGCTGGCGCAAGTCGCCGCTACGCTGGATGCGCGCGACCCGATCAATCTCCAGTTCACCAGCGGCACCACCGGTTTTCCCAAAGGCGCGACGCTGACACACCGCAATATCCTGAACAACGGCTTCTTCGTCGGCGAGGCGATGCGCCTGACCGACGCCGACCGGCTGTGCATCCCGGTCCCGCTGTACCACTGCTTCGGCATGGTGCTGGGCAACCTAGCCTGCCTGACGCATGGTACCACCATCGTCTATCCGAATGACGGTTTCGAACCGCTATCGGTGCTGCAAGCGGTACAGGATGAACGCTGCACCGGCCTGCATGGGGTGCCGACCATGTTCATCGCGATGCTCGATCATCCGCGCTTTGCCGAATTCGACCTGTCAACGCTGCGCACCGGCATCATGGCCGGCTCGCCGTGCCCGATCGAGGTAATGAAACGCGTGGTGCGCGACATGCACATGGAGCAGGTCACGATCGCCTACGGCATGACCGAGACCAGCCCGGTCAGCTGCCAGAGCGATGTCGACACCCCGCTGGAGCAGCGCGTAGCCACCGTCGGCCGGGTGCAGCCGCATCTGGAAGTCAAGATCACCGAGCCGGAATCGGGTGCCACGGTAGCGCCCGGCGTCACTGGCGAACTGTGCACGCGCGGCTATTCGGTGATGCACGGCTACTGGGGCGATCCGGCAACAACCGCAGAGGCGATCGATGCCGACGGCTGGATGCATACCGGCGACCTGGCCACCATGGATGCGCAGGGCTATGTCAAGATCGTCGGCCGCATCAAGGACATGGTGATTCGCGGCGGCGAAAACATCTACCCGCGCGAGATCGAGGAATTCCTGTTTCGCCATCCGGCGATCCAGGACGTGCAGGTAGTCGGCGTGCCGGACCAGAAATACGGCGAAGAACTGTGCGCCTGGATCGTGCTGCGTCCCGGCACGACCCTGAATGACGCCGAACTGCGCGCGTTCTGCGATGGCCAGATTGCCTATTACAAGGTGCCGCGCTACATGCGCTTCGTCGATGCATTCCCGATGACGGTGACCGGCAAGGTGCAGAAATTCAAGATGCGCGAAATGATGAAGGAAGAACTCAAGCTCGACTAATCGAAGACGGCTTGAACTGGCAAGCGCCCTCACCCCCGGCCCCTCTCCCGCCTGCGGGAGAGGGGAGCAATTCGCGATAGACAACAAAGACAACCAAGGATGCGGCAATGCCCCAACTGACAAGCAAACTGAATACCCGCTCGGACGAATTCAAGGCCAATGTGGCAGCGATGCAGCTGATCGTCGATGATCTGAAAGCCAAGGTCGCCAAAATAGCCGAAGGCGGCGGTGATGCCGCGCGCAAGAAGCACGTCGCCCGCGGCAAATTGCTGCCGCGCGAACGGGTCCAGATGCTGCTCGATCCGGGCACGCCTTTCCTCGAATTTTCGCAGCTGGCCGCCTACGACATGTATCACAATGGCGCACCGTGCGCCGGCGTGATCACCGGCATCGGCCGCGTGGCCGGGCAGGAATGCATGGTTGTTTGCAACGATGCGACGGTCAAGGGCGGCTCGTATTACCCGCTGACGGTCAAGAAGCATTTGCGCGCGCAGGAAATCGCCGACCAGAACAACTTGCCGTGCATCTATCTGGTCGATTCCGGCGGCGCCAATCTGCCGACCCAGGACGATGTATTCCCCGACCGTGAACACTTCGGCCGCATCTTTTTCAACCAGGCCAACATGTCGGCCAAGGGCATTCCGCAGATCGCGGTGGTGATGGGCTCCTGCACCGCCGGCGGCGCGTATGTGCCGGCGATGAGCGATGAATCTATCATCGTCAAGGATCAGGGCACGATTTTCCTCGGCGGCCCGCCGCTGGTCAAGGCTGCCACCGGCGAGGTTGTCACGGCCGAAGACCTGGGCGGCGCCGATGTGCATACGCGCTTGTCCGGCGTGGCCGACCATCTGGCGCAGAACGATCTGCATGCGCTGTCGCTGGCGCGCACCATCGTCTCGAACCTGAATCGCCAGAAGAAACACGACATGGAATTGCGTGAACCGCTGGCGCCGAAATTTGACGCGCAGGAACTGTACGGCGTGATCCCGACCGACACCCGCAAGCCGTTCGACGTGCGCGAAGTGATCGCCCGCATCGTCGACGCCAGCGACTTCGACGAATTCAAGGCCCGTTACGGCACCACGCTGGTATGCGGCTTCGCGCACATCCACGGCATAAAGGTCGGCATCATCGCCAACAACGGCATTTTATTTAGCGAATCGGCGTTGAAAGGTACGCACTTCATCGAACTGTGCTGTCATCGCAAGATTCCGCTGGTATTCCTGCAAAACATCACCGGCTTCATGGTCGGGCGCAAGTACGAAAACGAAGGCATCGCCCGCAATGGCGCCAAGATGGTGACCGCAGTGGCGACTGCCGCAGTGCCGAAATTTACCGTGATCATCGGCGGCAGCTTCGGCGCCGGCAATTACGGCATGTGCGGCCGCGCATTCTCGCCGCGCTTCCTGTGGATGTGGCCGAACGCGCGCATCTCTGTGATGGGCGGCGACCAGGCCGCAGGCGTGCTGGCCACCGTCAAGCGCGACGGCATCGAGCTCAAGGGCGGTGAGTGGAGCGCGGAAGAAGAAGCCGCGTTCAAGCAGCCGATCAAGGAACAATACGAACATCAGGGCCATCCGTACTATGCATCGGCACGGCTGTGGGATGACGGCGTGATCGATCCGGCCGATACCCGCACGGTGCTGGGGCTGGGACTTTCGGCGGCGCTGAATGCGCCGATTCCCGACACCAAGTTCGGCCTGTTCCGGATGTGACCATGAACTATCAAACCATTGAACTGCAGCGCGACGGCCACACCGCATCGGTGATCATGAATCGCCCCGAGGTGCGCAACGCCTTCAACGAAATCACGATCGCCGAAATCACCCGGGCCTTTCTGGAACTTGGCATGGACGCCAGCGTGCGCGCCATCGTGCTGGCTGCGCGCGGACCGGCGTTTTGCGCCGGCGCCGACCTGAACTTGATGCGCAAGATGGCCGACTATACGCAGGACGAAAATCGTGCGGATGCGGCGCAACTGGCGCACATGCTGCGCACCATTTACGAATGCCCGCAGCCGGTGGTGGCCAGCGTGCAGGGCGATTGCTACGCCGGCGGCATGGGGCTGGCGGCGGCCTGCGATATCGCGCTGGCAGTCGACAGTGCCAATTTTTGTCTGTCCGAAGTCAAGCTGGGCCTGATCCCGGCCACCATTTCGCCATACGTAATCAAGGCCATGGGCGAGAATGCGGCGCGGCGTTATTTCATCACCGCCGAACGGTTTTCGGCCCAGGAAGCGCTGCGCATCGGCTTCGTGCAGCAGGTGGTGGCGGCCGACGCGCTGGACGCGACGGTGGCGGCGATCGTCAAGTCGCTGGTAAGCAACAGCCCGAACGCGGTGCGGCAGGCGAAACGACTGGTGCGCGAAGTTGGCGGCCGGCCGCTCAGCAGCATCCTGATCGCCGACACGGTGGAAGGCATCGCCCAGATCCGCGCCTCCGACGAAGGGCGCGAAGGGGTCAGCGCATTTCTGGAGAAGCGCAAGCCGAACTGGCTGCTGTGATTGCCTAATTTAGTCAAAAATAGTGGGTATATGTGCAAACATAGTACTTTCCGCAAGTAAATAGTGAAGTGTTTAGAATACATTGGACAGTATATTGCATCGACACTAGTCCCCTCCCCCTAGCAGGGGGAAGGGTGAAGCAAGGAATTCGGACGGCATGCCGTCCGCTTGCGAAACGGTCTGCGCCTATCAGCGCAGACGCGCCCTGAAAGGGGGGATGGGGGTAGAAAGGTTGAATACAGCGCGGCGGATCAAACCAATGCTCACGGCAAATGCGCGATCCTTGCGGAAGGACATGACCAACACCGAGCGTAAGTTGTGGCATGTACTCCGGGGCAAACAACTGCTTGCATGCCGCTTTAGGCGGCAGTACCCAATCGGGCCTTACATTGCCGACTTTGCCTGTATTGACAAGAAGCTTTTGATTGAACTGGATGGTGGACAGCATCAGGAACAGATTGCCTATGATCAAAAGCGGACTACCTTCTTGGAAATGCAGGGTTGGCAAGTCCTCCGATTTTGGAATACTGAAGTGATGAATAATATGGATGGGGTGTTAATGACAATTATCGACACT
>JBDSCZ010000101.1:0-9586 GCA_039920865.1 Burkholderiaceae bacterium | reverse complement strand
AAACTCATCCCATGGCGCGGGGATGACCGTGATCCCAAAAGCTGCCAGCAAAGCTTGGCGCTGCCGCGCATCCGGCACACTGGCAAACCGCCATACATCGGCTTGCGTATGCATGCGCTGTGCATAGCGGGCCAGTTGTTCGGGGGTATCGCGTGGGTCGAAACTGATACTCAGCAGCCGGATGCGATGCTGCAAATTATGCGCATGGATGGTCTGTTGGAGTTGCTGAAATTCAGTACCCATGGCGGAACACACCGTGTTGCAGCGGGTATAAATAAAATTGACGATGGTGGTGCGTCGATCCGAACGCAACGCTTGCGCCAACGATGTTGCAGCGCCGGTTTCAAACCGAATCGCTGCATCTGGAATGCGCCTTGGCCGTTCGGCAATCGAAAGCCGGCGCGACTGCTCGCTGGTGACTACGCGAAATCCATCCGTTACCTGGTAAAAAGCCCCGATTCCGAGGCTCAATACCAGTAACAACGCAACCAGCATTGTGCGCATACTCTGCACTACTTGAGCTTGCTCAATTCATCATCGCCATTCCACGGCTGCTTGCGATCCTTGCCGGCTTCGCGCTCTGTTTTCACCAACGCAGCATCCACCTTGCCGGCGGCATTGCCGAAATTGGTGCGGATGTGGGTCAATACCGCGGCGATTTCAGCATCGTTCAATTTATCCTGGAAGGCCGGCATTTGGCCGTTGTAAACCGCACCCTTGACCGTCAAACTGCCAGAGATACCATGCAACAGAATTTGCGCTAGCACGGCTTCCTTGCCGGCGACCCATTCAGATCCGGCCAAAGGCGGAAACACGCCCGGCAAACCAGCGCCGCTGGCTTGGTGGCATGCAACGCATTGCGCTGCGAAAATCTGCGCGCCATCGACCACGCCCGATTTGGCTCCGGCCTGCGCGGTGAGGTCGGCCATGGTGCGGTGGTCTCCCAACTCAGGCGGGTCGCTTAAATTGGACGTGGCAATGTAATAAATACCCCAGCTAAATACCAAAGCGATGATTACCAGGATAAAGAGCGGAATCGGATGATTGCCCTCATACGGATCAGGCTGTTCTCTTTGCTGCGCTTCAATTTTTTTCTCTCTGTCTGTCATGCTAAAACTCCAAATGTAGTCCACTCACAGGCATTGCTGTTATGCCCTGCTTTTTGTTTTATGTTTTGCTTTTGTATTATTTTTTGGGGACGGCAGCAGGGAAGACCGGATACGTATGATCCAAGCCAATCAGATATTGCACCAGATCCAGAGCTTCCGGCTTGGCCACAACCACCTTGCCGGCAGGTGCGTAAGCAGGTGGCAACATCACTACTTTTTCGCCCGCTGCAGCCTTATCCTTGATCTCAAACATATAAGGGTAAGACGGCATGATGCTGCCCGGCGTATAAGCGCGCGGTTGGTATAGATGACCAAGATTCCAATCCACGCTCGGCTGCCGAGCGCCAATATTGAACAGATCCGGGCCGGTGCGCATGGTGCCCAACAGATGCGGAGCGTCGTAATAATAATCGGCAGCAACGGACGCCCGGCCCCAGCCGCGTAGTGCGTCGGGCGCCTGGGATTTGTCGCGCGGCTGTTGCGAATGGCAATAGATGCAACCGTTCTTGATGTATTGGTCACGCCCACGCAATTGCGCCGAGGTATATGGTTTCAGTCCGGCCAGCGGTTTCAGGTTCGACAGCTGCAAGAAGGGCAGCACCACCAGCGTCGTGGTTGCCAATGCCAGCGTGATCATTGCGCCGCTTAAGAGTTTGACTTCGTTTTCCATGATCAGACTCCGGCCAGTGTTGAGGCTGGTGCTACCGCCGGTTTATGCAGCAACGCAGCACCGGTGCGCTGCGGGCCATGACGTAGCGCCATGGTCGCAAAATGGAATGCAAATACCAAGTGCCCAAGCGTCATAATTGCGCCACCGACCGAGCGACTTTGCAAATACGGAATCGTCACGCGCACCGACTCCATGAACGGCTTGGTCGCATCCAGCATCGCTAAGCCTTGCAGCCAGCCGCCGATCGACAGGCCGATGAAGTAAATCGAGAATCCGAGCACGACCAGCCAGAAATGCAATGAGATCAGTTTCGGGTATGGCCATTCCCACGCCATGACGCGCGGCATTACAAAATAAATTGCGCCAAACATCACCATCGAAAAGAAGCCGTACAAACCCAGATGGGCGTGTGCGACCGTGAAATGGGTGAAATGCGCAACCGTACTAACACTGCGCAGCGCCTCTATCGCACCTTGCAGCGAACTAAGCGTGTACATCATCCCGCCCAGCACTATGAAGCGCAGTGTCGGCGAGTAGATCAGCGTTTTGAAATGGCCGCGCATAGTCAAATGCTGGTTGATGGAAAACGACAATACCGGCACGATCATCATCATGCTTTGCACAATCGATAGCGTAATCAACCAACCGGGAACGGGGCCGCCGATCAAATGATGGCCGCCTACTTGTCCGTAAAAGAATGCCAGCGCCCAGAAACCCAGCAGCGACAGATTGTATGATTGCACCGGACGACCGATAATTTTTGGCAAGAAATAATACACGGCAGCCAGCGCCAGCGGCGTGTAAAACAAGCCCAGCACGTTGTGCCCGAACCACCAGTTCATGGTTGCCTGTTCCACGCCAAAATGCACGCCCGGGATATTTCCGATCAAAAATAAAGTGGGAAACCAGAATAATGCTGCGCCCATATACCAGACCGACACATACAGATGCTTGACGCGCCGATTTTGCAAGGTAAAAACCAGCGGCAATGCAACCAGCGCCCCGCCTATGACCAGCAAGATATCGATTTGCCAAGGAATTTCCAGCCATTCCATGCCATCGTTCAAACCCATGGCTATGCTGCCCAAGCCGGCAATCAGACCGGCATTCCAGAGCATCACGCCCAGCATCGCAAAACGCCCGCCCATCAGCTTGGTTTTCAACAACCGCGGCAACAACCAGATTGCAATACCCAAACCCGCCATCGGTGCCCATCCGTAGGCAACCGCATTCAGATGAATGGTGCGCAACCGGCCAAAGGTCAGCCAGGATTGCGCCGTCAGCCAGTCCGGCTCATGCAGTTTTATCGAGCTGGTCAAGCCGGCGACTGAAGCCAAAACCAGCCACACCACCGCACACGACAGAAATACAAAGGTTACAAAAGCGGTCGAACTATCGGCCTGAACCCGTTCTTCCAACTCTATTTTCAGCGCGGCCGCCTGCCCGGTGTCAGGCAGCGGCAGATGTGTGCTGTCGACTGTTTTTTGCAAGCCGGCGCGTTGCTCCGAGGTTGCTGCGGGTTCTTCAACCTGGCCGATTTCCCCTTCTGAAAAAATGACATTGGCGGCAGCCGGATTGTCGTCAAATAATTTCTTCCGTAGCGACCAAATGAATATAAATAATCCGGTTACAGATAGAACAAAAGAAAATAGCAATATGGTGATTGTTTCCATGGGCTTAATAAATGTGTGCAAATTAAAAAACAAAAACAGCATCGCCATGCCGAATCTGGCGCTTCATGAAGCAAAGAATAAAGTTGAAAACAAAAGTTAAAAACCGAACCCGACAAGCCATCCTGGAAGCACGTTATTCAATGTTTGGATGGGGCCGAGTCCGGCGAAAAGTGTTAGCAACGGCAAATCTGCGTATTCCAGCTAAATTCTGCTTAGCAGTTGACTCACTGGAATTTTTAATTCATCAGCGGCAACACCACAAAGGCGCACAACAACACCCACACAATGCCGCCCGTGGAAAACACTGCGAAACTCATTGATTGCGCCTCCATCTGCTCATCCATTTTAAGAATGCTGTAGGTGCCGTAGTACAACAGGCTGACCGCAACCAGGAATCCGAGAACGACGATACCGATCATTGCCCACAGATTGGGTACCGCCAAACCCAAACTGGAGAGCCACATCGGCACGCCAGTAATCGCAGCAAGCAAAAAGGCATCCTTAAAATCAACCGACAGGCTATGTACCGACGCTATGTTCTTGATGACCCAACCCATCAGCGGCACTGTCAACAACTCCGCAATCAGGAATACCAGTGCGACGTCCTGCCAGCGTGAAAACGCTGCATCCATCAAATATACCGATGCGTGATGGCTACCCGCATACAGCAGCATCGCGGGCGGAACCAGCGAAAAAGGCAAGACCAGCAGTAAAAAGGTTTTCAGCACCGAAGGATGAACGGCACCGATTTTGTCCCAGCCATCATGGATAGAAAATGGCATTTTTGAAGAATTGAATTGACTCATTTCAAGTACCTCCTTAGATGTTGAACAAAGTCTTCGATGACGCTTTACAGCCTGTCGCTACTACGAAAAATCTTCCGGAAAAATATTTATTGCTCGGATCAATTGAAATGATTCAGATCAAGGCGCCGGATATTTATATCAATGTATGATACAAACGCAGCGAAGTCTAATCTATATTCGAAAGTTCTGCTCGACGGCGCTACCCACGCCACATCTCTGGAAAATATCCCAAGCAAAATCCCGACAGTAAATTTTACTGCGGAATTTATAATATCATACTGTGATATAATTTAAAAATCCTTCTTTCATACACGGATTACTCCAATTATCTTCAAGTTGATATAGACGCATCCCGCTCTGGATTCCTAAGGTTATGATCAACCCTGATTTCATTGACCTTTCCAACACCTGATGAACAAGCCCTTGCCTGCCGATGCTCTCTCCAAACCGGATTACGAATTGTTGGCGGATTTTCGCTATCAACTCCGACGATTTCTACGCTTTAGCGAAGAAATTTCGCAAACTCATGGAATCACTCCGCTTCAGTACTTGTTGTTATTGCAGATCAAGGGTTATCCGGGACGAGAGTGGGCCACCATAGCCGAACTGGCCGAGCGCTTGCAATCGCATCATCACGGTGTTGTCGCACTGGCTTCGCGTTGTGAAAAAGCGGCACTGGTAGCACGCCGTCCGGGCCGGGATGACGGACGCTGCGTCGAGGTCTATCTGCTGTCCAAAGGCGAAGAACTGTTGCGCCAACTGGCCGTGCTGCACCGGGATCAACTGGTCGATCTGCAGCACATGCTGAAAATTCCGAGCGAAAATATCCTGAAGCGATTCAGCTAGGAATCTGCCCGACTGACGCTGCGGCAGACGTATTCCGCAATCGGCCACAAGCATTTCATGACCCCCAATGCTATAGATGCGCTTGCACTTGAATTCAAACAGGACTATATTAGTACTCATTGATTTTCAGGGATACAAAATGCTACGAATGAGCAAAATGGCGGATTACGGCACCCTGATCCTGACCACCATGGTGCAGGAACCGGAGCGCATTCAAAGCGCGGCAGGCATAGCGGCCATGGTTCGCGTACCGGCACCGACTGTCAGCAAGATTCTCAAGATACTGACTCGCGAAGGCTTGGTGGTGTCGTTGCGTGGGGCAAAAGGCGGCTACATGTTGTCCCGCCCGCCGACGCAAATCACCATTTCGCACATCATTAACGCGATGGACGGGCCGATCGGCATGACCGAGTGCAGCATCACGCCAGGTTTGTGCGCTCAGGAATCGGGTTGTCCGGTACGCGCCAACTGGCAACGAGTCAATCGGGTGGTATTGAATGCGCTGGATCAGATCACGCTGGATCAGATGATCGAACCGGTTACCGAAACGATCGACATCAGTGCGCTGCGGCGGACGCTGCCGACACCAAAATCAGTGTCAGCCAAGCACCTTAAAATAAATGGAGAGCAACCATGAGCGAAGCAGCAGCCAGTAATCCGGAAACCAGTCTGGAATCATTAATCAGCAGCGAGTACCAGCACGGCTTCGTGACCGATCTGGAGACCGACACCGTACCGCGCGGCCTGACTGAAAACACGATACGCCTGATTTCGGCGCGTAAAAATGAACCGGAATTCATGCTGGAATGGCGCCTGAAAGCGTTCCGCCACTGGCTGACCTTGACTGAACCGAACTGGTCTACAGCGCGCTATCCGGCTATCGATTATCAGGACATCATCTACTATTCGGCCCCGAAATCCATGAAAGACAGGCCGCAGAGCTTGGCCGACGTCGATCCGGAACTACTCAGGACATACGAAAAACTGGGCGTGCCGCTGAAAGAGCGCGAAATGCTGGCCGGAGTCGCGGTCGATGCGGTGTTCGACAGCATATCGGTCGGCACCACTTTCAAGGACAAGCTCGGTGAGCTCGGCATCATCTTCGGCTCTTTTTCGGATGCGGTGCGCGAGCATCCGGAACTGGTGCAGCAATACCTCGGTTCTGTGGTGCCTTACACCGACAATTATTTCGCGGCGCTGAATGCGGCGGTATTTTCCGACGGCTCGTTTTGCTACATCCCGCCCGGCGTGCGTTGCCCGATGGAATTGTCGACCTACTTCCGCATCAATGCCAAGGACACCGGCCAGTTCGAGCGCACGCTGATCATTGCCGATGCCGGTGCTTATGTCAGCTATCTGGAAGGCTGCACCGCACCGATGCGCGACGAAAACCAGCTCCATGCGGCAGTCGTGGAATTGGTGGCGCTGGATGACGCACGGATCAAATATTCGACGGTGCAGAACTGGTATCCGGGCGACAAGGATGGCAAGGGCGGCATCTATAACTTCGTCACCAAACGCGGCGACTGCCGTGGCGCCAATTCGCATATTTCGTGGACCCAGGTCGAGACCGGCTCGGCGATCACATGGAAGTATCCGAGCTGCATCCTGCGCGGCGACAATTCGATCGGCGAGTTTTACTCGGTGGCGCTGACCAACAATTGCCAGCAAGCCGACACCGGCTCCAAGATGATCCACATTGGACGCAATACCCGCAGCACGATCGTTTCCAAAGGCATTTCTGCCGGACGCGGACAGAACGCCTATCGCGGACTGGTGAAAATCCTGAAATCGGCCGAAGGCGCGCGCAACTATACCCAGTGCGATTCGCTGCTGCTGGGCGACAAGTGCGGCGCGCACACCTTCCCGTATATCGAGGTCAAGAACCCGACTGCGCGTGTCGAACACGAAGCTTCCACCTCGCGCATCGGCGAAGACCAGCTGTTCTATTGCAAGCAGCGCGGTATTTCGGCCGAAGACGCGGTGTCGATGATCGTCAACGGCTTTTGCAAGGAAGTGTTCAAGGAGCTGCCGATGGAATTCGCAGTGGAAGCGCAGAAATTAATGAGCGTCAGTCTTGAAGGCTGTGTCGGTTAATACAAATTGTGAGGAAAACCATCATGTTGGAAATCAGAAATCTGCAAGCAAGTGTCGAGAACAAGCCTATTCTGCGCGGCCTCAATCTGAGTGTCAAAGCCGGTGAAGTGCATGCGATCATGGGGCCGAACGGCTCCGGCAAGAGCACGCTGGCGCAAGTGCTGGCGGGGCGCGAAACTTTTGAGGTGACCGGCGGCGAAGTGCTGTACCAGGGGCGCGATCTGCTGGCGCTGGCACCGGAAGAACGGGCGCGGGAAGGCGTGTTCCTGGCGTTCCAGTATCCGGTCGAGATTCCTGGCGTGAGCAATGTCTATCTGCTGAAAGCGGCGCTGAACAATATCCGCAAGCAGCGCGGGCTGCCGGAACTCGATGCGATGGAATTTCTCAGCCTGATCAAGCAGAAAATGGCGCAGATGGAGATGAGCAAGGAATTGCTGTACCGCTCGGTCAACGAAGGCTTTTCCGGCGGCGAGAAAAAGCGTAATGAAATCCTGCAGATGGCATTGCTGGAGCCGAAACTGGCGATACTTGACGAGACCGATTCCGGACTCGATATCGATGCGCTGCAAATCGTGGCCAAGGGTATCAATGCATTGCGCAGCCCGGAGCGCGCGATGATCATGGTGACCCACTACCAGCGCCTGCTGGATTACGTGGTGCCCGACTTCGTGCATGTGCTGTCGCAAGGAAAAATCGTCAAGACCGGCGGCAAGGAACTGGCGCTCGAACTGGAGCAGCGCGGTTACGGCTGGCTGGAAGAATCTGCAACAGCAGCAGGAGTAAATGCAGCTGCAGCAGAGAATAGCGCGGTGGCATGATGAACAGCCAAGCCCGAGAACACACACTCGCTGATTTCCAACGCATTGCAACACGCTTGCCGGGCGCGCAACTGCCGTGGCTGGCAAAGATACGCAGCGCAGCGCTGGAACGCTTTGCACACAACGGCTTTCCGACCATCCGTGATGAAGAATGGAAATACACCAATGTCGCAGCCATCGAGAAGCACACGTTTCTGGCGATGCCTGAAAGCGGCAAGATCGATGGCGCAGTCGCCGCACTGGTGCAAGAATTAGCACTGGACAACGGCGCTGGACACTTGCTGGTATTTCACAATGGCCGCCATGCACCCGCCCTGTCGGCACCGGGTTCGCTACCTGCCGGCGTGACGCTGGGCAGTCTGGCCGATGCGCTGGAAAAAACGCCGGAAGCGCTGGAGCCCTATCTCAGCGACAGCGAGCGCCAGACTGTTTTCGGCGCGCTAAATACCGCCTTCATGGCCGATGGCGCGTATCTGCATCTGGCGCCTGGAGTGGTGTTGGAGCAGCCGGTGCATCTGCTGTTCATCACGACCGAAGCGGGTGCCGCGATCTCGCCCCGCAACCTGATCGTGGCCGAAGCCGGCGCGCAGGCGTTGGTAATCGAGCACTATGCCGGAGCGGATGGCGTAGTGTATTTCACCAATGCGGTAACGCAGATATTTGCTGCAGAAAATGCTGCAATCGCGCACTACAAACTGCAACAGGAAGCTGCGCAAGCGTTCCATATCGCGGGCGTTCACGCCGAGCAACAACGCAACAGCCGGCTGGAATCGCATTCGATCACGCTTGGCGCAGCACTGGCGCGCAACGACATCACGACCGCATTCAATGCGCCGGGCAGCGAAGCTACGCTCAACGGCCTGTATCTGGTCGGCGGCAACCAGCATGTGGACAACCACACCCGCATCGATCACCTGCAACCGGGCTGCACCAGTCATGAATATTATCGCGGCGTGCTGGATGGCCGTGCGCGTGCGGTGTTCAACGGCAAGGTCATCGTCCATCCGGGTGCGCAAAAGACCAACGCGCATCAGACCAACCACAACCTGCTGCTGTCTCGTGATGCGGAAATCGACACCAAGCCGCAACGGGAAATTTATGCCGACGACGTGCAATGCACGCACGGCGCAACCGTTGGCCAGATCGACGACGACCAGTTGTTTTACCTGCGCTCGCGCGGGGTGGAAGAAGCGATGGCAAGAGGCTTGCTGATCCATGCGTTCGCCCATGACGTGATCGAACGCATCCGGGTTACAGCGCTGCGCAGCCGGATCGAACAAATCCTGCTCACCCGATTGCCGCAAGGCGATCGCATCAAGGAATTGACATGAAAATGGACACTGAAGTGCTCTCCAAACCGGCTATTGCACAGCGCAGCATGGCCGAGTTGCGCCAGGATTTTCCGATCCTGCAAAGCACCATAGGCGGCAAGCCGCTGGTGTATCTGGACAATGCCGCCACCACCCAGAAGCCGCAATCGGTCATCGATGCCGAAGTCGCGTATTACAGCCAGACTAACGCCAATGTGCATCGCGGCGTGCATACGCTGAGCCAGCGCGCCACCGAC
>JBDSCZ010000100.1:0-7042 GCA_039920865.1 Burkholderiaceae bacterium | reverse complement strand
TTGGTGTTGCCGAACAAGAATGAAGACGATACGACATGATCGCCCTGGCGCAGCAAGCCCTGGAACAATGCGCCGATGGCAGCCATGCCGGTGGCAAAGCAGATGGTCGCATACGCGCCTTCAATCCTGGTGATCTTGTCTTCCAGAGCCGACACGGTCGGGTTGCCTTGGCGGCCGTAGCGGTAGCCGGGCTGCTTGCCCTGGAATACCGCCGCCAGTTCGCGCGCATCCTTGTAACCGAACGCAACCGAGGTATGAATCGGCTTGTGCAGCGAACCATGCTCTATCGATTTCTGCCGGTCGCTATGCAGGATGCTGGTGGTAAACCCGGTATTTTTGAGGTCGCTCATGATGTCAAGTGGTGACAATTTTCAGTGGTGTGACAGAACCGCCTGCACCGCTTTGATCAGTGCAGGCGGAGTTACTTCTGCTGCTTTCAGTCGGCGTGCGTCAGATTCAGGTTCAATTGCGAGCGCACTGCATCTTCGAGCATCGGCTGCGGATTGCTGCGCGCCTGCTCGATCCGGTCCAGGTAGTCGCGCGTGATGTCGCCCGTGACATAGACGCCATCGAAACAGGAAGCCTCGAAATTTTTTAGTGCCGGATTGACATCCGAGATAGAGCGCTTCAGTGCCTCGATATCCTGATATACCAGCGCATCGGCGGTAATCTCGCGGCAGACTTCCTCGTCAGTGCGCCCGAAAGCGATCAGTTCGTTGCGGGTCGGCATGTCGATGCCATACACGTTCGGGAACTTCACCGGAGGCGCAGCGGATGCGAAAATCACCCGTTTGGCGCCAGAATCGCGCGCCATCTGGACGATTTCGCGGCTGGTAGTGCCGCGCACTATCGAATCGTCCACCAGCAACACCGATTTTCCCTTGAATTCGGATGCCATCGCATTGAGCTTCTGACGCACCGATTTCTGCCGGATCGCCTGCCCCGGCATCAGGAAGGTGCGGCCGATGTAACGATTCTTGATGAAACCTTCGCGGTACTGGATATTCAGCTTCAAGGCCAGCTCCATCGTTGCCGGACGCGATGAGTCGGGGATCGGCATCACGACATCGATATCGCCTTTCGGGAACTGTTTCCTGACCTTGTCGGCCAGATACTCGCCCATTTTCAGGCGGCTGGCATACACCGAGGCACCATCGATGATGGAGTCAGGCCGGGCCAGATACACAAACTCGAAAGCACAAGGATTGAGGGTCGGATTGTCCGCGCATTGCTGGCTATGCAGATTGCTGTCCTGGTCGATGAAGATCGCTTCGCCCGGCGTGACATCGCGCAGAAAACGAAAACCCAGTCCTTCGAGTGCCACCGATTCACTGGCCACCACATACTCTTTGCCCTTGGCGGTCTCAGATACGCCGATGCACAACGGCCGAATGCCGTACGGGTCACGAAAAGCCAGCAAGCCGTAGCCGGCGATTTGCGCCACCACCGCATACGAACCACGCACCCGTCTGTGCACGGCCGCAACTGCTTTGTACAGCGCAGACGGATCGAGCGAATAACCGGTAGTTGCTTCCTGGATTTCGTGCGCCAGCACATTGAGCAGCACTTCCGAATCGGAATCGGTATTAATGTGGCGTCGATCGTTCTTGAACAGTTCGATCTTTAACTGGTCGCTATTAGTCAGATTACCGTTGTGGGCAAGAATAATGCCGAATGGCGCATTAACGTAGAACGGTTGCGCCTCTTCTTCGTTAGAGGAACCGGCGGTCGGGTAGCGCACTTGGCCGATACCTGTATTGCCCAGTAGAGAACGCATGTTGCGGGTTCGAAATACATCGCGCACCAGGCCATTGGCCTTGTGCATGATGAATTTATTTCCGTGATTGGTTGCTATACCCGCGGCATCCTGGCCACGATGTTGCAACAACAGCAAAGCGTCATAAATCAGCTGGCCAGCGGGACTATGAGAAACAACACCAACAATGCCACACATGGTGGACTCCTAACGGTCAGGCGAAAATGCCAACCCAATAAATGAAAGCGCCGTGGCCGCCCTCACCCCCAACCCCTCTCCCGCAAGCGGGAGAGGGGTTGGGGGTGAGTCGCTAAGCGGCTTTCGCGTTAAAAAATGATTCAAAACTTTACATGCCGCATGATATCGCCCGGCAAAAACGGTTCCACAGTGCGTGCGGCGCTTTCCACCAGCGGGCTCAGCAGCGCATTGATCCAGAACGGTTGTTGCGGAATCGATGTCATGCCGCACAAAAATGCCGCTGCAAGCACAATCACGATCCCGCGCCCGAGGCCGAAGAAGACACCCAGACCGCGATCCACCACTCTCAGGCCGCTGGCACTCACCACTGCATCGACCGCCAGCGCCAGCAAGCCCATCAAAATACGGGTACCGACAAACAAAGCGATAAATCCAACGATCAAACGCAGTGTACTGCCGGGAATTGCCTCAGGCAGCAATGCAGCCAGATCAGCACCATACGCATTGGCGACAAGAAATGAAGCGATCCAACTCAGCAAGGAAAGCACTTCCTTGACCACGCCGCGCATGGTGCTGATGACAATCGAGCACAGCAACACGAACAAAACCAGATAATCGAAAATCGTCACGAATACTTTGCCAGCAGCAGCTAGCTAACCGGTACCAGAGTGCCCCCGAAACCCAACTTCGCCAGCTTGGCACGCATTTTCTCGGCCTCTTCCTTGCTAGCGAATGGCCCGACCCTGACACGAATGCGCGATCCGGACTGGGTCGCGATTTTTTGTGTATAAGATTTAATGCCTGCATCCTTGAGTTTGTTCTGCAACTCGTCAACCTTATCCTGGGTTGCCAACGCGGCGATTTGCAGCGCGAATTTGGTCGATGTTTTTTCTGCCGCAGCGATATAAGTCCGACCTTCCAGGATGGCGCGCGCGCGCGCGGCCTCGTCTGCTTTTACTACAGGTTTGGGTTCTGGCTTGGGTTCCGGCTTAAGGGCCGGTTCTGGCACGAACCTGGGTTCCGATTTCGGCGCTGGTCTAGCTTGCACTGAAGGTTGCACGACTGCAGTGCTGGGTACAGGAGCTGGTGCGATTGTCGGTATCGGATTAATAATTTCTTCTTGCTGGCTCAATCCGGCAACAGCAGACACCGGGCCGGAAGACGATGCTCCTGCTGATGGCGTCGGCATGACCGGCGCCACTGGTGCCGCTGGTGTAACTGCTGCAACTGGCGCAACTGGTGCAAGCGGGGTGTCGGTTGAAGGAATCTCTATGGCGATATCGTCCGGCACCGACTTGTGCTCGGAATCCAGCAGCATCGGCAACCCAATGATGGCTGCCAGCACCAAAGCGATGGCGCCGATCAGGCGCCTGCGGGCCCGCTTCTTTTCCGGCAGCGCGCTGTCGGAAGATGTCTGGCTGCTGCCGTCCGGTTGTTTTTTGCTGCGGGTGCTGCGATTCCGATGCGCACGAGACTCCTCTTCGGAGCGCGATGTGAAGCCTGGTGCTTCGCTAGCGGATTCCTGCTTCTTTGTGCCAAGGAACGAGAAAAAGCCCATACGGTAGTTGATGAAATTAGGTTAGTGAAGTTAGTGAGACTGGGATTTTCGTGCTTCAAGCACGCCGGCGACGGTCAGAAAGGAGCCGAAGACTACGATTCTATCATTCTCGCCGGCCCTGCTTTGTGCATTTGCGAAAGCCATTGCCGGAGATGTAAAGCTTGTGATGCTGGATTCTGCAGCCGGCCCTTGCTGTTCAACGACACCCGCCTGCAAGAGTTTTTGCTGCAATGCAGCAGCAGAAGCTGCGCGCGGCAATGGCAGCTCGGTTACGCACCAATGGTCGACACAAGACTTCAGATGCGCGATGACGCCGTCGATATCCTTGTCCTGCATTGCGCCAAAAACTGCATAGGTGTAGCGGTGAAATCCCATGTTGCCCAGATTCTGGGCCAGCGTTGCTGCCGCGTGCGGGTTATGCGCGACATCGAGCACCACGGTCGGTCGGCCCGGCAGGACCTGAAAGCGGCCCGGCAAATCTACCATTACGATGCCTTTCCGGATTTCTTGTGCGCCCAGTGGCAGACGCAAGCGCAGTGCTTCCAGCGCCGCCAGTGCCGCCGAGGCATTCAACAACTGATTGGCGCCACGCAGGCTGGGGTAAGCGAGCGAATTGCGGCGCTGGTTACGGCCACCGAAATTCCATTGCAACTGGTCGCCGGAATAATTGAAATCGCGACCGAATAGCCACAGATCGGCGCCGATTTCCATCGCATGATCGATCAGAGACTGCGGCGGCACCGGGTCGCTGCAGATCGCGGCCTTGCCGGTGCGGAAAATTCCGGCCTTCTCGAAACCGATTTTCTCGCGGGTATCGCCCAGGTAATCGGTATGATCGATATCGACGCTGGTAACGATCGCGACATCGGCATCGACCACGTTAACCGCATCCAGGCGGCCGCCCAGACCGACTTCCAGAATCACTGCATCTAATTTGGCGTCGGCAAACAATTTCAGCGCCGCCAGCGTAGTGAACTCAAAATAGGACAGGGTTATCTCGCCGCGCGCCGCGTCGACCAGCGCGAAGGCGGCCATCAGCGCCGCATCGGACACCATGTCGCCGCCGATGCGTACCCGCTCGTTAAAAACCAGCAAATGCGGTGAAGTGTACAAGCCGACCCGGTAGCCTCCCTGCAGCAGGATCGACTCCAGCAATGCGCAGGTTGATCCCTTGCCGTTGGTGCCAGCCACCGTGATGACGGCAGCGTCAAAACCGATGCCAAGGCGTGCATACACTTCTGCTACCCGGTCCAGTCCCATGTCGATGGTATGGCTATGCAAATGCGAGATGGTATCGAGCCATTGCGGCAAGGAGTCAGGTGTTTTGATCGACATGCCAATCTAGCGGGAAGAGAAAGAGTGCAATTGTAATCGCTCGCGTGATATTGCGCTCCGGCCGGCAGCCTAAAATCTGCAGCACACATAAAAAAACCCGGGTTCGCCGACCCGGGCTTGCAGCACTGTCAAAGTGCTGTTACCACTTCTTAAGCAACCGCTTCTGCGGCCTGATTTTGCAATAGCGCCAGCAAACGGGCAATTTCTTCACGCATCTTGCGGCGGTCGACGATCATGTCGATTGCGCCCTTCTTAACTAAGAATTCAGCGCGCTGAAAGCCTTCCGGAAGTATTTCGCGCACGGTATTTTCGATCACGCGCGGACCGGCAAAGCCGATCAGGGCTTTCGGCTCGGCGATCACCACATCGCCCATGAAGGCGAACGATGCAGATACACCGCCCATGGTCGGGTCGGTCAGCACTGAAATGAAGGGCAATTTATGTTCGGTCAGCTTGGTCAGCATCGCGGTGGTCTTGGCCATCTGGAACAGCGATAGCAAGCCTTCCTGCATCCGGGCGCCGCCGGTTGCGGTGATGCAGATGAATGGCACTTTCTGTTCAATTGCGGTCTTGGCGCCGCGCACGAAGCGTTCGCCCACCACCGAACCCATCGAGCCGCCCATGAAGTCGAACTCGAAACAGGCCACCACCACCGGCACCGTCATGATGGCGCCACCCAGAACCACCATAGCATCGGTTTCACCGGTGACGTCGACGCCGGCCTTGAGCCGATCAGAATATTTTTTACTGTCCTTGAATTTCAGCGTATCGACCGGCAGCAATTCCTGTCCGATCTCATAACGGCCGCCGACATCGAGCAAGGCATCTAGCCGCTCGCGGGCGCGAATCCGCATGTGATGGCTGCATTTGGGACAGACGTGCAGATTAGATTCCAGATCCGAACGGTACAGCACCGCCTCGCAAGACGGGCATTTGACCCACAGGCCTTCCGGCATCGACTTGCGATTTGCAGAATCAGAGCGCTGGATGCGCGGGGGAAGCAGCTTTTCTAGCCAACTCATGGTGAACTCCTTGGTGAAACACGGCGCCATGGCCGCAAGATTTTGTGCAATTCTACTCGTCTAAAGCCTTGCGTATGCCTGCAATGAAGGTTTGCACTGCCTGCGCGCAGTGTTCAGGCGGCGTATTTTCAAGTTCCTGAATGATGCGACTGCCGATCACCACCGCGTCCGACACCGACGCAATCGCCCTTGCCGTGGCGGCATCGCGAATGCCAAAACCGACCCCGACCGGTACCTGGACATGTCGCTTGATACGGGGAATCATCGTGGCCACTGCGTCGAGGTCAAGGCTGCCGGAGCCGGTGACGCCTTTCAGCGACACATAATAGACATAACCGCTGGCAATCTTGCCGACTTTTTCGATCCGTTCATCGGTCGAAGTCGGTGCCAACAGGAAGATGGTGTCGAGTTGCTGGGCCCGCATTGCGGCGGCAAATTGTTCGCACTCTTCGGGCGGATAATCCACCACCAGCACGCCATCCACGCCGGCCGCCTTGGCCGCCAGGATGAAAGCATCAATGCCCATGCGCTCGATCGGATTCGCATAACCCATCAAGACTACCGGGGTATTTTCGTTGGTAGTGCGAAATTGGCTGACGTAGCCCAATACATCGCGCAGCCCGACCCCTTTAAGCAATGCGCGCTCCGAAGCGCGCTGGATCACCGGGCCATCGGCCATCGGGTCGGAAAACGGCACCCCCAGCTCGATGATGTCGGCTCCGCCTTTGACCAGCGCATGCATCAGCGCCACCGTCAGCGACGGATCCGGGTCGCCGGCGGTAATGAAAGGGATCAGGCCTTTTTTATTCTGCGCCGCCAGGGCGGACAGCGTGGACTGGATTCTGGACATGTTTACACTCGCAGTTATTTACATGATGCAGAAATGATGGGGTATATCTAGAAATACCCGGTATTCCGCATTATTTTATTGATTCTTAAAAAATACAATGCGCAGTATATTTGCCGTAAAAATTCGTTAGCGCGCATTGCAAAATGCATGTTTACGCTTCAATAGAAGTCGCCCATCCGCTCGGCTACCGTATGAATATCCTTGTCGCCGCGACCCGACAGGTTGACCAGTATCGTCTGCTCTTTGGGCAGCGTGGCGGCCAGCTTGACGGCGTAGGCCAGCGCGTGACTCGATTCCAGCGCCGGAATGATGCCTTCGATGCG
>JBDSCZ010000099.1:0-3585 GCA_039920865.1 Burkholderiaceae bacterium | reverse complement strand
GCAGCGCGGCATTTTGTATCATTCTGTAATTTTCAGGTGAATTACACAACGATACAAAGCGCTGCTTCCCGCTGCGCGCCAACTGCCATAATCTATCGCCTATGGAACCCATTTCTCACATTTTGATCGTCGATGACGACCGCGAAATCCGCTCGCTGCTGGCCGATTACCTGGGCCGCAACGGCTACCTGGCGCACACCGCCGAAGACGGCAGCGCGATGTGGAAGGCCCTGGAACAGGCGGACATCGACCTGATCGTGCTGGATCTGAACCTGCCGGGCGAAGACGGCCTGACACTGTGCCGCACTCTGCGCGCCAAGTCGGAGATGCCGGTGATCATGCTGACTGCGCGCAGCGAACCGCTGGACCGCATCCTGGGTCTGGAAATGGGCGCCGACGATTATCTGCCGAAACCGTTCGAGCCGCGCGAACTGCTGGCACGCATCCGCAGCGTGCTGCGGCGCAGCCACGCGCTGCCGCCCAACCATGCCGACCAAAGCATAGCGCGGCTGCTGTTTTCCGGCTGGACGCTGGACTTGACCGCGCGCCATTTGCTCAGCCCGGAGCAGGTGGTGGTGATGTTGTCGGGCGCCGAATTCCGCTTGCTGAAAATTTTCCTCGAACATCCGAACCGGGTCCTGAACCGCGACCAGTTGCTGAACATGACACAGGGCCGCGACGCCGATCCGTTCGACCGCTCGATCGACATCCAGATCAGCCGGCTGCGCCAAAAGCTGGGCGAAGATGCGCGCTCGCCGCAAATCCTCAAGACCGTGCGTAACGGCGGCTATGTGCTGGCGGCTGCAGTGCGGGCGGAAAACGCCTCATGAGGAATTTTGTCAATTCGATGGCCGGGCGCGTATTCCTGATTCTGCTATGCGGCATGCTGGCCACCATTGCACTGACGTTCTGGCTCTCGGACAGCGAGCGGCAGCGCACCATCGGCCAGTTCCGCGATGTGCATCAGGTCGAGCGGGCCGAACAATTGACGCTGGCGCTGGATGCGTTGCCGGCGGCCAACCGGCAAGCTTTTCTGGAAACCGCAAAGCGGATCGGTTTGCGGGTCGAGTCGGCGCAATCGGGCTTGCGCGAACTGACCGTACCTTCGGACTTCGCGCAGTCGCTCGGCACACATCTGGGGCGGGACTTTCGGGTTGCATCATTGCAGACCAATGCCGCAGATTGCCACCGGCGCGCGACGCCATCCGCTTTGGGCCCGCAGTGCGAGATTACCCGCATCACGCTGCGTGACGGCACCTTATTGCGCATGACGATGTTACCGCCACGCAATGGAATGCCGCCGCTGCATCGGGATTTTCTGCTGTATCTGGCGCTGTTCGTGTGCAGCATCGGCGTGCTGGCGTATCTGGTGGCACGCATGACGATGCGCCCGCTCAAGCAGCTGGCGCAGGCCGCCTTCGACCTTGGCAATGACCTGAATCACCCGCCGCTGGCACTGGCCGGCAGCAACGAAATCCGCCAGGCCGGCAGCGCCTTCAATGCGATGCAAAAGCGTATCCGCGACCACCTCCAGCAACGCACGCAAATGCTGGCAGCAATCACCCACGATCTGCAAACGCCGCTGACGCGGCTGCGGTTGCGACTGGAGAAAGTGGCTGACGACGAGTTGCGCGACAAGCTGATCGGCGATCTGTCGGCGATGCAGGACATGGTGCGCGAAGGGCTGGAGCTGGCGCGCAGCATGGCGTCCAGCGAACCGATGCAGCGCCTCGATCTGGATTCGCTGCTCGACAGCGTTTGCAGCGACGCCTTTGACGCCGGCCAGCAGGTCAGCCTGTCCGGGCACGCCGGCAAGTCGATGCTGGCGCGTCCGAACACGCTGCGGCGCTGCCTGGTCAACCTGATCGACAATGCGGTCAAATACGGCCAGTCTGCTGCGGTCAGCGTAGCCGTTGGTGCTGTCAATGCTGTCGACGCCGGCAACATCGTGATCCGCATCCGCGATCGCGGCCCCGGCATTGCGCCCGACCAGCTGGCGCGCGTATTCGAGCCGTTCTACCGGATCGAGACTTCACGCTCGCGCCAGAGCGGCGGTACCGGCCTGGGCCTGACCATCGCCAGCAACATCGCCGAACAGCACGGCGGCAGCCTGGCGCTGCGTAACCACCCGGACGGCGGACTGGAAGCGGTGCTGACGCTGCCGCAGAAATAACATGTACTACGCATTGTATTTTTATATACCGCAGGTATGTAATGCGGAAAGTGCCATGAAAATCGGCATACTCCCACTATGATTTATTTGTAGCGAGTACGATTTTCATGCTTGGTTGAGCCATTGATGGGTTGCACTCATCACATCATTTCTTGTCCAAGCTTGGTGCCATCGGCTCCGCAGGCGGCTTGTTTTGCAGCGCGCTGCGCAGTTGCGTGAACACGCTATCGTCCATGCTGCGCAGATGCAGATCGCGCTGCGGGAACGCTATTTCGATATTGGCCGCTGCCAGAGCCTTGCTGACGGCCACGCATAAGTCGCTGTGAATCACCAGAAAACGGTCATATTGCCCGGTCCAGCAGCGCAGCCTGAAGTTCAGCGCATCGGCTCCGAAGCCTTCGAAATAGGCGTCCGGCGCCGGCTCGGCGAGCACTTCGGCATGCGCGCAGGCGACACCGACCAGCAGCGCCAGCACCTGTTCCGGGTCGCTGCCATAGGCAACGCCGAGCGGGACTTCGATCCGGCGCTGACGGTCCGACAGGGTCCAGTTGACCACTTCGTTCGAAACCAGGGCCGCATTCGGCACCACCACTTCGGCGCCATCCCAGGTGCGCAAAATACTGGCGCGAATGCCGATACTCTTGATCTGGCCGGAGCGCTCTGCCATCTCGATGGCGTCACCGACCTTGATCGGACGCTCGAACAGCAGCACCAGGCCGGACATGAAATCCTTGACCAGGCCCTGCAAGCCGAAACCGGCGCCGACCCCGAACGCGCTGATCAGTATCGTGAAACGGCCCAGATCGACGCCGGTGGCGACGATGGCCAGAATCACGCCGGCCAGCAGCAGCACGTAATGCAGCACCGTCGATAACGCATACGGGATGCCGCGCGCCAGCGCAATGCGCGGAAAGACATCTTCTTCGAGCACAAAGCGCAGCAGCCGCGAGAGCAGGAAAGAGGCCCAGATGGTGCCGCCAAAAGCCAGCACATCAGCCAACGACACATGCAGTGCACCGATCGCGCTCTCGGTGGTAAATACCCTGGCAACGAAGTCGAAAATCGGTTTGCGCAACGCAAAAATATCGAGCATGGACAAGACCCACCAGCCCAGCATCAGCCAGTATGCGCCACGCTGCAGGCGGCGTTCCAGCAAGGGTTTGTAGTGCCGCACCATGGCCAGCGAGCGCAGCGGCCTGACATACAGCGCCAGGGTGGACAGGCTGACCAGCGCGCGCAGCGCCGCATACAGGATCACGCCGGAATACAGCGCCGTCAGCAGCGCCGCATTCAGGAAGCGCCCGAGTTGCGAATAGCCCAGCACTTCGGCCGTTAGTGCGAAACAGAAAGCCAGCGTGACGACCCGCACGATCCGCAGCGACCACTTGAAGGTCTTATCTTCACTGACTTCG
>JBDSCZ010000098.1:0-2195 GCA_039920865.1 Burkholderiaceae bacterium | reverse complement strand
TGCGCGGGAATGACGGCAATGGGGAATTCCGTCTTCGCCTGAGGTTGGTAGTTAATCAAAAAACCATTGAGTATAGTTATATTCACGCCATTTACCGCATATATTCATTGCGGATATCAAATATACTCACACTACAATATGGAATGCACAGAAGTCTCACAAGTTGATCATTTACAACAACTATGACAAGTTCAGAATTTGACTTGCCTTGTTGGCATTGGTGTCGGCATTTTGTATTAACTTCATCTGCATCTCGAACTGCCGTGCCAGATTGATCATGTTGACCATCGCATCGGCGACATTTACATTGCTTCCCTCGAGTGCGCCACTAATGATAGTAACGCTGGCGTCGGCATCTGCAGGGTTGCCATCTTTCAAGACAAACAAGCCATCATCACCCCGCACCAGCGTATCTTCCGGCGGATTCACCAGCTTGATGCGACCCAGCACCGTCACTGCCGACAACTGGCCGCCGACAGGAACGCTGGATACGGTGCCATCCTTCGCGATTGTTACCGAAACGTCGGGCGGAATACTGATCGGACCGGCGTCGCCCATGACATTCAGACCGGAATGCGTTTGCAGGACGCCGTTCTCATTCAATTTCAAACTTCCGTGACGGGTGTAAGCCTCGCTTCCGTCTGCTTTTTCTACGGCGATCCAGCCTTTGCCCTGCAGTGCCAGATCGAGATTGCGCCCGGTTTGCTGGATCGGGCCCGAGCTGAAATCGGCTCCGACCGTCGAGTCAACCACGAAAGTGCGCGTGGGCAAGCCTTCGCTGATGACAGGAACTGCCCTGAACGCATCCACCTGCGCACGAAAACCAGCAGTGGTTGCGTTCGCCAGGTTGTGCGTGTTATTGGCTTGCTGATCCAGGATATGCTTGGCGCCTGTCATCGCGATGTAAATCATGCGGTCCATGTTGCGCCCTCAATGCCCGTTAATAAGATGAACAATCGGAACGTCATACGTGCCCATTGCATCACGCAAGCGCATCATCATCTCAAGTTAACCAGAGTCTGCATCACCTGATCCTGGGTCTTGATGGTTTGCGCATTGGCCTGATAAATCCGCTGCGCGGTGATCATGTTGACCAGCTCAGCTGTCAGATCGACATTCGAGTCTTCCACCGCCGAAGACTGCAACACGCCAAGGCTGCCGGAATCGGGCGAACCCACCAGGGCATTGCCGGAAGCGGCAGTAGCTGCCCAAAGGTTATTGCCGAGCGACTGCAATCCATTCGGGTTGGTAAAACTGGCAAGCATCACCTTGCCCAGCGTGGCAGCATGCCCGTTGGTGTAATTTCCGGTGATGGTGCCATCGGCTTCGGTAGTAAAGCCCGACAGGCGGCCGGACGAATAACCGTCCTGGGTCAGTTTGTTTACGCTGAATTTGGAGCCGAATTGGGTGGTTCCGGTGAAATCAATTGTCAATTTCGGGTTGGGGGTACTACCGTTGGTATATGCGAGACCTGTAAGTAATACAGGAGTGGTTGGGGCTGTCAACTGGCCCAAGGCATTAAAAGTGAGGGCGTACGGGCCTGACCTTGTTGCTCCAGTCACTAGTTTAGGGTCCAAAACAGCATGAACGTCCCACTTTCCGTCAGCAGTTTTTACATAAAACGTCTGCAGTATGTGCGAATTCCCCAGGCTATCGAAAACAGAAACCGACGTTGAATCGTTATAGGTTAGAGCCTTAGCTTCATCAAACGGTACATTCGGTGTTATCGGTGCTATAGAACCAGAATTCAGATTAAGCAACGCCTGAATTGGATCACTGGTCGGCCGCGGAGAAAGATCCGCGGTACCGATATTCAACGGCCCGACAGTACCACCGGAGGTAGGAAGATTTCCACTCGCGTCAACCGCATATCCGGTCAGGCGCGCACCGTTCGCATTGACGATGTCCCCATTCTTGCTCAGCTGAAACTGACCATTGCGTGAATAATTCGCGACTCCGTTTACATCCATGACAAAAAATCCGTTGCCATTGATCGCAATATCCATCGGGTTATTCGAGGCAGTGACGTTGCCTTGGGTAAATTGCTGCACTACTGCGTTGAGCTTGGTGCCGATGCCGATTTGCGAAGCGCCTGCGCCCGTCAACGAGTTTGCGAAGACATCGGCAAATTGCGCCTGCGACTGCTTGAATCCGACCGTGCTCGAATTCGCTACGTTATTGCCGATGACTTCGAG
>JBDSCZ010000097.1:0-3433 GCA_039920865.1 Burkholderiaceae bacterium | reverse complement strand
TCGACCCCCATCCCAGCCTTCCCCCTGCCCGGGGGAAGGAGCGTCAATAGCCAACTGAATAGTTACTCAAAATGACAGAAACCGGAAAATTTAATACACTGCGCCAGATTCCGTCCAGCATCTGGGCACTGGGCCTGGTCAGTCTGCTGATGGATATTTCATCCGAGATGATCCATGCGCTGCTGCCGCTGTTCCTGGTGACCACCCTGGGCGCCAGCGTATTCACCGTCGGCCTGATCGAAGGTGCGGCCGAGGCAACGGCTTTGATCGTCAAGGTGTTTTCAGGCGCATTGAGCGACTATCTGGGCAAGCGCAAAGGCCTGGCGATATTCGGCTACGGCCTGGCTGCACTGACCAAGCCGATTTTCGCGCTGGCGTCCGGCATTGGCTGGATCATGAGCGCGCGCCTGCTGGACCGGGTCGGCAAAGGGATTCGTGGTGCGCCGCGCGATGCGCTGGTGGCAGATTTGGCACCGCCGCATCTGCGCGGCGCAGCGTTCGGGCTGCGCCAGTCGCTCGATACGGTAGGTGCATTTCTAGGGCCACTGACTGCGATGGGTCTAATGCTGCTGTGGGCCAACGATTTCAGAGCCATATTTTGGGTCGCTACGGTGCCCGCGGTACTGGCGGTAGTCCTTCTGATTGTCGGGGTGCAGGAACCCGAGCGCAAAGTCACCGGAGCCACGGAAAAACGCAGCAATCCGATTCGCTGGGACAACCTCAAACGCATGGGGCGCGACTACTGGTGGGTGGTGATCATCGGCGCGGCGTTTACGCTGGCGCGTTTTAGCGAGGCATTTTTGCTGCTGCGTGCGCAGCAAGGCGGCATGGCGCTGGCCTGGGTGCCTTTGATCATGGTGGCGATGAACGTGGTGTATGCGCTTTCGGCCTATCCGTTCGGCAAGCTGTCCGACGGCGTCAGTCATACCCGATTGCTGGCAGCCGGTCTGCTGGTGTTGATTGCGGCCGACATCGTGCTCGCCAGCAGCAATGCGTGGCCGGTGGTATTGCTGGGCGTGGTGTTGTGGGGCTTGCACATGGGCATGACGCAAGGATTGCTGGCCGCGATGGTGGCGGCTACCGCGCCGGCCGATCTGCGTGGCACCGCTTTCGGATTTTTCAATCTGGCCAGCGGACTGGCGATGCTGGTAGCAAGCCCGCTGGCCGGCTGGCTGTGGGATGGCTACGGCGCATCCTTCACTTTTTATGCCGGTGCGGTTTTTTGCGTCGCAGCCTTATTCCTGATGCTGATTGATATGCGGCGCCGAGCCGCATAAACACAGGCTGTAAATTGCTTATTCTGCGGCGAACAGGCGCGCCCAGCCGTCATGCCCCAAGCGGCGCAGCGTCTCAATATTTTTTTCAAAGATATCTTCGGCCTGTGGATAGGCGGCCACCGCTTTTTCGAGGCTGTCTTCACGCAGCAGGTGCAAAGTCGGGTACGGCGCCCGATTGGTGTAGTTGTCGATATCGTCGGGCGCGGTACCTTCGAACTGGTATTGCGGGTGAAAGCTGGCGACTTGCAGCACGCCGTCCAGCTCCAGATCTTCGACCGCAGCATCCGCAACATCCAGAAACTCGTTGTAATCCAGAAAATCAGTCAGCGTACCCGGATGGATCAGCAGCGTGGTTTCGATCTGCTCGGCGGAGCATTCAGCCAGCGTTTCCAGTTCGGTGATCAGGTCTGCCAGCAATGCTTCCGGGGTGGTCGCTGCACTGACCACATAACGGATCTGGTCCTTGACATGCACCGCTTTGGCAAACGGGCACAGATTCAGGCCGATCACGGCTTTCTCTAGCCAAACCTGGGTATCTGCAATGATTTTTTGCGGTGTATTTATGTCATTTTCGCTGCTGCTCATAGGTTCGCCTTTTTTTGCAATGGATTACGGACCTGAGCTTATAACACCAAACCGGAATTTAATGCGGCGGGCGAGCTGTTATTCGGCTGGTCACAGGTTTGCGTTCAGCTCGGCCGATCGAGTATTAAATCGAGAATGCCTGTTTTAGACTCATCTCGGTCCTTTGAGAATGTTTTAGTTTCGATGGATTCTGATTTTGCGGATTGCCAGCATCTTCTTTTTTTGACTGAGAAACCTTAAATTCATATTCGGACCTCGGGATCCACTATACTTTTCGCTATCTGCCGCAGTATTGCCAATTTTTGGCCAAATAATGACCCAAAATCCTGCGGGGCTTTGCTTTTGTGCTGAAACTCACTAATAGGATCTCGATATGTCTTCACGCGCCACCCAAGGAAAAGCAGCACCATTTCTCAATTTTGTTGCATTCCTAATGGCTTTCGGATGGGAGGGGCCGGTAATTATTTCTATTGGCTTGCGTCACGAATCCATTCTTGAAATTTCTATAGGTGTGGTTTTTACTCTTTTTTTCTGGGCGCTATTCGGGTTTCGACTGCTGTCCGACCTTGTCAGGCATCTTTTGAAATTGAAATCCCCGGAGGAAGCATTGGCGGCTAAAACCTCGGCAACGAGCGACCAATAGTGGCTCCCGCGCGCACATAAAAAAGCCTGCTGCCGGAACTGACCGGTGGGAGGCTTTTGTGTGACTGTTTTGTTACTTGCTTCTTGCGCATCAAGCTCGCGTGACCGCCTGGTCTGAACGGCAACACAAATGGCGTGCGAAGAACCGTAGGACGAGCGCGCAATACTGCAAAATAACCGGCCGCAGCCGGTTTTTTTTCATTGCAGGCAAGACGAAGCCGTTAAATTTCCTCGTACAGCGGCAAGGTCAGGAATTCCGCGAAGTCTTCCGAAGTCGACATTTCCTCGAAAATCTGCGCGGCGCGGTCGTAAGTCGGGCCGCTGCCGGCGATTTCCTTCACCTTGACCAGTTCTTCAGGGATCATCGCGCGCACCATGTCGGCAGTGACTTTACGGCCATCTTCCAGCACGCCCTTGGTGGAACGGATCCACTGCCAGACTTGCGAGCGGCTGATTTCAGCGGTTGCCGCATCTTCCATCAGGTTGTGGATCGGTACGCAACCATTGCCTGCCAGCCATGCGCCGAGGTAGTGAATGCCGACGTTGATGTTGTAACGCAGGCCGGCTTCGGTGATCGGCGCTTCCGGCTGGAAATTGAGCAGCTCGGCTGCAGTCACGTTGATGTCGGGACGCTGTTTCTCGATCTGGTTTTTCTTGTCGCCCAGCACTTTGGTGAACTCGCCCATGGCCAACTCGACCAGGCCCGGATGTGCGACCCAGCCGCCGTCATAACCATCGGTGGCGTCGCGCGCCTTGTCGACACGTACGCCGCCCATCGCAATATCGTTCTTGGCCGGATCGTTCTTGATCGGGATCAGTGCTGCCATGCCGCCGATCGCAGGCGCATTTCGTTTGTGGCAGGTTTTCAGCAGCAGCAAGGCGTACGCGCGCATGAACGGCGCGGTCATCGTTACCTTGGCGCGGTCGGC
>JBDSCZ010000096.1:0-9776 GCA_039920865.1 Burkholderiaceae bacterium | reverse complement strand
CCATGCCGATCGGACCCGGGTCAAGCAAGTGCTGATCAACCTGCTGTCGAATGCGATCAAATACAATCGGGATGGCGGCACAGTCACTGTCGAATGTGTGGTAAATGATGAAAAGCGGCTGCGCGTCAGCGTCAAGGATACCGGCGCCGGCCTGGCACCGGAACAGCTGGCACAATTGTTCCAGCCGTTCAACCGGCTTGGGCAAGAGAGCAGCTCCGAAGAAGGCACCGGCATCGGCCTGGTCGTCACCAAGCAACTGGTGGAATTGATGGGCGGCGCCATCGGCGTCGAAAGCAGTGTCGGTGTTGGCAGCGTATTCTGGTTCGAATTGGCTGCATCGAGCGCGCCGAAACTGGTGTTCGGCAGCGGCGGCGAGATCGACCCGGATGTGCATGCAGCGGAGCCCGGCTCGCCATTTCAGCGCACGCTGCTGTATGTCGAGGACAACCCGGCAAATCTGGCCCTGGTCGAGCAATTGATAGCGCGTCGCAGCGACTTAATCATGTTGTCGGCTACTGATGGCCATCTGGGCATCCAGATGGCGCGTGCGCATCAACCCGACGTGATTTTGATGGATATCAACTTGCCCGGCATCAGCGGTTTTGGCGCCTTGAATATTTTGCAGAAAGATCCGGCAACCGCGCACATCCCTGTCGTGGCGTTGTCAGCCAACGCGGTTCCGCGTGACATCGAGAAAGGGCTGACGGCAGGGTTCTTTCGCTATTTGACAAAGCCGATCAAGGTCGACGAGTTCATGGATGCACTGGATGTCGCACTGCACTATGCGGCAGAACATGGCATCCCAAGTGAGTCAAGCAAAGTTGGGTAATGCGATTCAAAAATGACGGTTTTTTAGGAAGAATGTAATGCTTGAAGCATCCGAGATTCTGAACGCCAGCATTTTGATCGTCGATGATCAAGCGGCGAATGTCATGCTGCTGCAGCAGATGCTGCGCAACGCAGGTTACGCGCGCATCACGTCGACGATGGATCCGCACTCGGTCTGCCCATTGCATTTGATCCATCGCTACGACTTGATTTTGCTCGATTTGCAAATGCCGGAGATGGATGGCTTCGAGGTCATGGAAGGCTTGAAGGAACTCAATCCAGAGGATTATTTGCCGGTGCTGGTCATCACCGCACAACCAAGCCACAAGCTGCGCGCGCTGCAAGCGGGTGCCAAAGACTTCGTCAGCAAGCCATTCGATCTGGTCGAAGTGCAGACGCGCATCCACAACATGCTGGAAGTGCGGTTGTTATATCAAAAACTGGATAATTACAACAAGGTGCTGGAACAAACGGTGCAAGAACGCACGGTCGAATTGCGCGAGAGCGAGGCCCGCTTCAAGAGTTTTACGGAACTGTCGTCCGACTGGTATTGGGAGCAGGACGTGCAAGGCAAGCTTACCAAATTCAGCGGTCCGGTCTTTGACATGCTTGGGATCAACGAGGACGGCATGTCAGGCGTGGATAACTCGCCCCTGGCGGCGGGGCGCTGGAATGTGGCCGAGCGCGCGCTGCTGGACTCCAACATTGCAAACCGACGCCCGTTCCTGGATTTTGTCTACAGCCGCAGCAATGCCAACGGCACGACGCAATATCTGCAAGTCAGCGGGGAGCCGATGTTCGATTCAGCCAGTCGTTTTATCGGTTATCGCGGGATCGGCATGGACGTCACCGACCGCATGCATCCGGATCAGCAGCAAATGCTTTTTCGCAGCGCTTTGGACGTGATCAATCAGGGTGTGTGTTTGCTTGATCGCGCCAGCATGCGCGTGATCGATGTCAACCAGACCGCTTGCCGCATGTCCGGCTATAGCCGCGACGCGTTGTTCGCGATGGATACTGCAGATTTCGGCATCGGCAGCAGCGCGCAACTGGCGACCATCTTTGATGCGCTGATTGCAGGCGGGCCGGCGTACCCGCAAACAACGCAATTGCGCCGCAAAGACGGCTCGAATCTGGCCGTCAAGATTGATTGGCGTGCATTGCAGGCGGCCGGCAAATGGATCAGCGTCGGCGTCATCAGCATCCTTAACGAACCGGAAAAATAAGAAATTGGTGCTGGCAACTGCCTGCCACAACATTTTCAATCTAATGCAAGTTCGCTGAATCTAAAAAAAGCGGGGCCAATAATAGTTGGCCCCGCTTTTGCATGACTGGAGCCGCTTGCGCCGTCAATGGCGCCGGCGACGCCCCTCCTGAACGATTATTTTTGTTCCGGAACGATTATGACGGTGTCGCCGCCGGTCGCACCTTTGGTGCCTTCAGCACCTGCTGCACCGGTCGCGCCAGTATCGCCAGTTGCACCGGTAGCGCCAGTCGGGCCGGGGACAGCCACTCCGTCGCCGGTAGCGCCGGTAGCGCCAGTATTACCGGTATTGCCGGTATCGCCAGTAGTACCGGTATTGCCAGTATTGCCAGTATCGCCAGTTGCTCCGGTAGCTCCTGCAGGTCCAGCCGGGCCGGGAACAAGTACTTCAGTCGGTGCAGGATTGTTGACCGTAGTTTTTTCACAAGCGCTCAGGCCCAATGTCGCAACTAGTGCGGCTAACAGAATTGAATATTTCATATTGATCCTTTTATGTGAAGAGAGAAAAATTCGCACAATATTGTGCAGAGACAGGCAGACCCAATCAAAATTTTGCAATGCGTGATTAGTGTCGGTAGATCAAACAAGCGCTGTTCGATACGAGAGAACGAATTGCCATTTCGTCGCCACCATGACTTGCGCCATATTCGAAACGCCTTGCCTTGCTTCAGAAGAAGATTCGTAATGCAATTTGGGAAGATTAAACCAAAGGATCAAGCGCTTCTGTACGTTGCCGCACAGAAGAGTGATTTCTGCACCAATACCCATGGCGCACCAAAGGTGCGAACAAAAACGTATCGCAATGAGATTACTAATATATTGAAATAGTAGGAGTATTGCCATATTTATGGCATTTTCCGCATGGTTTTATTGCGATATTAAAAAATACAGTAAGTAGTATTTAATACTCGAACCGTTGCCGCTGCTGCTGGCAACGGTTCATGGCACTGCGTTATTTTTGCTATGCAATACCAAAAGGCAAGTATTTCGATCATCAATGCGGTATTTCGTGCCGGTTCCTGATTGGACTCATTTGAGCTTAGGTTTAACTTTGCTGCGGTAAGTCTGGCCCGGCGCTGGCGCGATCGGCTTGACGCGTGCTTCTGCCAATAGCCTGGCGCACTCGCTATTCTCTCCCGGTCCGGCACTCATCAAAGGCAGCAGCGCGGCTATCGGTGCCAAGGCTGCAAGCGCTATCGCACCACCTGCCCGCATTGCCATGACACCCTTGTCGACGCTGACGCGGGGCTGCTTGAAGCTGCCGCGCACATACAGCGGCGCTCTGAGCGAGAACACGCGCAGCCCTTTGCTGTCGGGCTTGATCGTCAAATTCAGTTGTTCCTGCGCCAAATTGATGTTGCCGCTGACAGCGAGAATGGCATCCTCGGTATCAACGATAAAACTGCGCGTTTGCATCAGGCCGTTGGTCACGCCAAAATCGGTTGCCATGCAATTGAGCTTGACTTGCTTGTCGCCGACCAAGCGGGTGAGGATGACATTGCCGATGTTCAAGCCCATTTCTTCGAGCAAGAGTTTGCTGATGGTGCCTTGATTGATCAGGGTCTTTATTTCGCCATTCGATGCGCCCAGCAAACTGGCCACCGAGTTGCCGACCGCTGATAGCGATGCATCGCCATTGATCTCGCCGACACTCGCTTGCAGCGGCTGCAAAGTGGGAAATAATTGCTTCAACTTCAAATGGCGGGCTGACACTTTCATGGTCGCCTTGATTGCATTCTTGCCAGCCTTGCCGCTGCCGTCGAGCGTGATGTTCGAATTCAGGCTCCCTCCGGCCATTTCAAAGTTGAGTGGCAACAAGGACAATACGCCGTCTTGCAGATGCAGGTTCGTCGTCAGTTTATGGATCGGCAATTCTTTATTGCGGAGTATTTTTTCGGCGCTGAATCGTATGTCGGCATCGATGCTGGTCCAGCGTTCAGTCTTGAATGGCTCTACCGGCAGCACTTTGTCAGTCGGCTGGACTGTGGCTATGCCGCGCTTGGCCTTGCTGGCATTCGAGTCGGCACCGATCAGAGGTGCCAGATCGGAAAAGTGCAATACGTGCGACACGACCGTCCCGGATACCAGCGCTCGCGGTTGTTTCGATTGATAATCGATGCTGCCGCCGATATCGCTGGAGCCGAACTTGCCGCTGAATTTTTCGTAAATCCAATGGCCGCCATCCGCACTCAGGGTGCCGATCAAGCGGCCTTCGGTCGCAAATGGCGGCGTCTCCGGCAAGACGATGCCGGTCAGCGGATACAGCCGCGCCATGCTAGGGCCGGAAAGCTTCAAACGCATGTCGAGTGCCGCCAGATCGGTCGGTTTGGTCAACGTGCCATCGACCGCGATTATGGTTTTCCCGATGTGCAGATTGGCCATGATCGGGTACGGTGCGGTTTGGCGTTGCAGCGACAGTACGGCGCCAGCCTTGCCGTTGCCGCTGATTTTTTCGCCATTGAACTTGCCGCGTAAGTGCCACGCCACACCATATGTCGGGTCGGCTTCGATAGTGTCGATATCGGCCGTCACATCGGCATGTTTGATGGCGTCGGTCAGATGGACGCTACCTTTGGCAAACACGATGCGTTGCAATTCCAGTTTCCACGGCGATTGCGCCTCATCGTTTTTGAAAGTCCAGTTGTTGTTGCCATCGGTGCCGCGCGTCAAGTTGACGAGCGGCGAATCGAAACGCAGGATGGGGATTACGATTTTTTTATCCAGCAATGCCAGCGGATTGAGCGAAAAGGCAAACTGCTTGATGCTTGCCATCTCGCCCGGCATCAACGGCGTCGTCGCATTTGTATTGATGGGCGCGGCCACCGCTGGCGGATTGCCGATATGAATATCCTGCGCGATCAAATGCGGCCACGGAATCATGCCGCGCCAACCTTGATCCAGATCTCCCAACCCTGCCGCCTGTTTTTCCCAGGTCAGCGAGAGATCGCCCGCGATCGAAAACGGTCGGCCGAGCGCTTCGCTGGTGCGCGCATTGAGCCATGGCTTGGCGCGGTTCCAGTCGACATTCAGCAGCGCGACCAGTGCCACCGCAGGGACAGCGATCAGAACGACGCCGACTCCGAGAACAATTTTCCTGCGGCGCAAGATATTCATCGATTTATCGCAGGAAAGGGCCAGTGCCAAACAGTCCGACCAGACCGACCATGATCAGGTATACGGCCACGATGGTCGATAGCAGGCGCGGAATGATAAGGATCAGGATGCCGGCGACCAGCGATACGAGCGGGACCAGGCTTAGGGTGATATTCATGTGTAACCTTTTTGGTAATGCATCAGTGGAGACAATACAGCTGCGCGGCAAGAATTAGCCCGGCGCTGCAGCTGTATAGGTTAAACGATATGGCCATTTTTTTATGTGCGTTGACGTACAGAGCACGGTCCTTGTTTGCGTGCGGCGCACAAAAATGGGGCTATGTGCGTCAGCGTACCGATCTCGCAAAAAATAGCGCTTATAAAGTAATACATGGATGGCAATCCTATGTTCGATTAACAGATTACTGGGGAATAATTATGACAAGAAATTCAAAGCAATGGTTAGCAGTCCTGTGCGGTGCGGTTGTGGTTCTGACTGTCGGTTGCAGCAGCATGAAGACCCCTGCGACCGCGTCTGTTGCGGTCTCCAAGGCGGCGGTTGAAAATGCCTCCGGTGCCGGCGCTGCAGAGTTTGCGCCGCTTGAGATGAATTCGGCGCGTGAAAAAATGGCACTGGCGAACAAGGCGATGACTGCTAAAAATTACAAGCTCGCCAACGATTTGGCGATCCAGGCACAGGCGGACGCCAAACTGGCGCAAAGCAAGGCTAACTCGGCCAAAGCGCAAACCGCGGCGGATGCGCTGCAAGATGACATCCGGATACTGCGAGAAGAGCTGAACCGGGCCGGCAAGTAAAAATTCATCGGCAATGTAATGCCTAACGCAATAACGCAATAACGCAATAACGCAATAACGCAAAATCTGCGGCATTCAGCCGTGCTTGCCCATGCACGCAGCCGCTATAACCTGAAGGATTTCATCATGAAAAAAATGTACTCTACACCCGCCCTGTTGGCTATTGTCGCTCTGGTAGGTGCTTGCAGTTCGATGCCAAAAACCACCAGTTTACTGGATCAGACGCGCGGCGATTATGTGGCGGCACAAAATAACCCGAATGTTGCCAGTTACGCACCGCTGGAAATGAAGCAAGCCGGCGAAGCGCTGGCGCAAGCCAATGCAGCGGCCAAGGATAAAGACAGCGCCGAGAAAATCGACAAGCTGGCTTACCTGGCAAAGCAGAAAATCGCACTGACGCAAGAAGTAGCGAAACAAAAATCGGCGGAGGCGGAAATTGCCAGTTCCGGCAAGGTTCGCGATCAAATGCGTTTGGATCAACGTACGAATGAGGCCAATCAAGCAAAAATGAATGCAGAACAGTCAGAACTTGCAGCGCAGGTAGCCCAGGGCCAGACGGCAGAAGCCCAGCGCAAGGCACAGGAAGCACAAGCGCACGCGGCACAGTTGGAGGCGCAGTTGGCCGATCTGGCTGCAAAAAAGACTGCCCGCGGGATGGTCATCACGCTTGGCGACGTGTTGTTTGGCACCGACCTGTCACGCTTGAATCCGGATGGCATGCGCACCGCGCAAAAACTGGCCGATGTCTTGCAGCAAAATCCGCAACGCAACGTGCTGGTTGAAGGTTTTGCCGACAGCACCGGCGCTGCCTCGTATAACCAGCAACTGTCCGAGCGCCGCGCCACAGCAGTGCGCAACGCCTTGGAGCAAATGGGTGTGGCCCGCGAGCGGATCGCAGTCCGCGGTTATGGTGAGGCCAACCCGGTCGCCGCCAATGATACTGCTCAGAATCGCCAGTTGAACCGGCGCGTCGAGATCGTGCTTTCCGACGCAAACGGCAAGGTCATCCAGCGTTAAAACTGACCTGTAGTGTGCGTGCCAAGCGCATTTGCGATACCACAAGCGTGCTGCAGATTAGTTCGACCAGAGCCGAAATTTTGCAGCACACTCACAATTCATTTCAAGGAGTTCAACATGCTGGAATCAAATTTGAAAGTCATCAACAACGATGTCAAAACCCTGGTCAAGGATGCACAAGCGCTGTTTCAGGCCGCCTCCGCATTGACCGGCGACAAGGCCGATGAAGTGCATAAACGCGGCATGCGTTTGCTCGATAAGGCGCTGGAAAAGGCCCACGATGCGCAATCGGTCGCGATTGTCGCCGGCAAGCAGATGGCAGCCTCGACTGAAGGCTACGTCAAAGAAAATCCATGGCGCACGATTGCGACTGCGGCCAGCGTGGGGCTCTTGCTGGGTGTAATCCTGGGCCGCAAATAATCAAGCTGAAAATCGTGCTGCGACCGGTCGCCTGATATCGACGATCGCTTATTCGATCGGGGTGCGATCGGGGTGCGGCGCGGTAACCACGATGCATCGCGCAACGCGATGCGGGTGCCGCGCAGACCCGCTGTAACGACGGCGGCATTGACCTTGAATGCAGCCGCGAAAGCGCCGGAATGAAAGGGTTTCAGGCCCGGCTAGCGGCTGAATGTACCTTCCGGAAATACCAGAATATTTTCACCGCGCAGCAGCGCTGCCGCCATTAAATCGACATCCTCGGTGCTGCGCTTGAGATCAAAGCGGTCGATGAAGACAGCTCGCTGCATATCAGTAAATCAATGGGTATATTGTAAAAACAGGTATTTTACGCATACTTCCATTGCGTGTTTAAAAATACGCAATGGAGTATGTTGATGTGGCAGGGCGCAATAGCATAGCGTATTGCGCCGGTATTTTGCGCGTGGTTTGATAAACCTACGGGTCTATCCTGCAATGCGGATCAGGAACCCTGACAGCCGCAACCGCCGCCACCGCCGCCGCATCCGCCTGATTGCGGCGCAGCATCTGCAGCAACCGCTGCGCCTGCCGCCGCCGCTGGTGCTGCTGCAGGCTGTTTCGGGTGGATGGAGAAATCGATCACCACCGCATCCGCGCTGTTTTGCACATACGCATGGTGCACCTGGCCATCGTAGCGCTGGGCAATCTGGCTCAGCAAAGGCAGCGGATCATGATCGTTGATGAAACGCATCACATCGCCTTGTTCCAGCGATTCCAGCGCGCCGAAAATGGCCGCATGACGCAAGCGCTTGGAAACGCCGCGCACATCGAATTGATAAACTTCAGGGGGTGTTTGGATTGACATGGTAATTTCCGGAAAATTAATACGTCATCCTATTTTTTATCCATCGGCATTACCTTAAGACTGATCAATTTTTCGCAAGGTGTGCGGCAACTCTGCAAAATCCTAGAATGTGTATCCGACGCCGATCAGCAGCACGTCGCTGTCGCGGTGGTAGTCGGTGATGACGCGGCTCCAGGAAAATCGCACCATAAAATCCGGGGTCACGCGGTAACGCGCGGTGAGCGAGAGCAAACCTGCCAATCGCTTGCGCCCGTCCTCGGCACTGTTCTTGTCCTGTTCGCGGTTGACCGCAAGGTAAGGCCCGGCACCGAATCCGAGCGCAAGCCGGTCATGCGCCAGCGAGTGCATCAGCCAAAGTTGGGTGGCTACGCCGCGGCGGTGCAGCAGGCCTGCATTGCCTTCTTTTAGCCAGGCGACCGTCCAGTCGAGATGATGGCCAAGTCCGCGCCGGTACTCAACACTGGCGGCCGCCGCACGCTCTGATTTGAAGCTGTTGACTATGGTTGTTCCCGACGATAGCGTCAGTTCATGGCTGGTAGCGGGCTTGCTTGACGGCCTTGCGCGCTGCATATCCGGTTCCGGCGTGTCATCAAGACGGTAGCCGACACCGAGCAGCGCGGAAGAGGTATTGATGCCGGAGTGCGCAAAAACCCGGTTCGCACGCAGTTGCAGGAACCAGCGCTGCTGCATATGCCATGTCGCTGACAGGCTAGCCAGCGTGCCCCAGCCATGGTCATTGCGGTGGTCGGCGGTGTTGCGCGAAGTGGTGTCGAAGTAATAATAGGGGCCAACCCCGGCAGCAAGCGAGAATCCCGGCCCCGGCGTCCCGCTGCGCGCCCAAATCTGGGCGCCGATACCGTCGCGGTGGTGGTTGTCAGGATGGCCTTCGTTGAGATAGGTAAAACCAAGCGCTGCACGGTCGCCGAGCTGGCGCTGATAGTCCAGCGACCACGCATAAGTATGTTCATCCGTGTGGTGCTGCTTCAAGCCGCCGGCCAGCAAGGAAAGCTCCTGGGCCTGCGCGGAGTGAGCGGCCAGGCTTGACAGCAGGTAAAGGGCGAATAGCACATCACGTATCATGATCGACTCCGCGCAGTTCGAATGCCACAGGCAGAACAGGCTTTATCCGCCCCTGGGATCGAATGACGCGCATCCGATCCGGATATACATGATTATAGTGATGCCATTCTTGCAATGTTCATGCTAATCCACGCATTATTGCTTCAGGTTAAGCCGGCTGCAGTTTTTTGCCGTTACCGCCAAATACCGCGAATATTTCTGAGCGGGTAGCGCAGCCCTGGCAACTGTATCCAGGAATCTGCGTGCCATAAGGAAGAGTTACGCTTGCTAGGAGCCTGTCGGACTTAGGGAATCGAAGCGAGAAATTCACTGTGCGAGGGCAGATTTTGCCGCTTTTGCAGTGTCAATAGCGGGCTATTGACCAAATAAGCGGTGAAATATGCACCGCTCAGG
>JBDSCZ010000095.1:0-26705 GCA_039920865.1 Burkholderiaceae bacterium | reverse complement strand
AATCTGCAGTGGCAGATTCCCCCTAAGTCCGACAGACTGTTTCTATGATTCCAGTGGCTGGTCGAAAACACAAAAGCCATGTTTTCCCGTCCGTTTGGCTTGGTACATGGCGATATCGGCCTGCGACATTAATTCCAAAGGTGAGATGCTTGCCCCGCCGTAATGTAGTCTAATGCCGATCGAGGCACCGAGCATAAATGTATTGCCTTCAATCTTAAAAGGCATACCGATCACCTTCAGCAATTGCTGCGCAACACTCACGGCAGTGTCGCGTGCATCATCCAGATCCGTTAGCAAGACGACAAACTCGTCGCCGCCAAGGCGCGCTACGGTATCGGTGCGACGGCGCCCCTCCAATAATCGTGCCGCGACCTGGCGCAGGATGGCATCCCCCGCCTTATGTCCGAATTGATCGTTGATCGGTTTGAAATCGTCAAGATCGCAAAATAACAGCGCAAAATGTGAACCGTCGCGCTCGGCACGAGCCAGCGCTTGTTGCAGACGATCTTCCAGCATTGCACGGTTGTATAAGCCGGTGAGACCATCGTGATGCGCCATAAACTCCAGCTGCGCTGCACTTGCTTCGAGCGCAACTTCTTTTTCGCGCAGTCGGGCCACCAGATAATTAAAACCCAGTATCAGATCACCTACCTCGTCCTGCCGGTTGAACTGCAGCGGAGCCAGTGGGCGCTTGCCATCGGCCATCTCGCGCATCGAACGAGCAGCATACGTTAGCGGGTGCAATATACGGGGTAACAGAAATATCAATATAGCAAGTATCACGACCAGCGCCGCCAGAGTGCTCGCCGATACGAAGCCACGCATCGCCGCAATTGGCCGGAAAATTTCCGCAGTGGGCATGTGTGCGACGACAAACCATCCGGTGCTGGGCACGGTCACCATGGCCGACAGTTCCTGAATTCCCTGCGGATTGGTCGTGATGCCAGTACCACGGAAACCGGCCATGGCCCTGTCGTGCAATAGATTCACGCCCGGGGCCGGAGTAGGTTTCAACACCATGGCCGGGTCTCTGGCAGCGACTATCAGTTTGTCTGCAGGTGAAATCAAAAGGAAGCCGCCGCTTGCGCCAAGCCGGAAGTCTTGCAGCCGATCGAGAAAGCCGGGGGTATTGAGCGTTACTACCCCGGCCAAAACGGCCACTACCCGCTGGGTGGCGTCACGTACCGGTGCCGCTATGATCAGGATCGGTTCACCTTTGGCGCGTCCGCGCTGCGGACTGCTTATCACCGGCGAATCGGCTAGCAGCGCGGCCTGGAACCAGTCGGAATGGGCAAAGGCCAGCCTGTTTCGCCCGGCAATCACCGGATATTGCGCCAGCAGGCTGCTACCATCCAGCTGCAGCGCCAACAAGCCGCTATTAAACAAGGGATTCACGCGTTGCCGTTCTTGTAGCCAAATCGCTAGTTCCTCGGGCTGCTGCAGCAGCTTGGGTGGCAGCGCTGCCACCAGTTCGCTAATTAGCGCCCGACGTGCCTGGATACTATGATCTATATCGCGTGCAACATAAGATGCAATCGACAATTGCTGCGCCGCCACCAAGTCCTGCAGGAGTTCCTGCGCAAAGGGCAGCGCAAACAGCAAGCGCAACACTACACCGGCCGCGAGAAGCAGTATGGCGAGAGCGATGATGCGAAATTTTATGGTTTGAAAAATTAACATGGGGCAATGATACCGATAATAGGCTCGAGCCTATTTTAAGAATTACTGGGGCAGAGCCGACTTAAAATCATCACCACAACCGCCCCTCAAAAACCCCGCAAGACCAAGTGCGCAACGCCTCGGATATGGGCGCGTTCTAGTCGGTTTTATCGCAGTTCGCCACGTTCTTGTAATGCCTGTAAAACATTTGCCGGCGCCCGCTCGACGTAGCCATCCAGCCGCTTGAATGCGCCAAGCTGCTGCGATTTTGCGGTCTGAGAAATGATTTCGGCTTTGCTGGCACCGCGTTGCGCGGCCTGGTCGATCTCGGTACGCAATGTTGCGAGGTAGGCGCGCGTGTCGGCGCCCATGCGCTCCAGGTCGCCGAGCATGCCGCGGCCAGGCACGATCTGGCGCGGTCGCAGGCTGGCAAGACTATCGTATGCCGTGAGCCAGCTGGTGAGGCGGCTGTCAGCGGTGAGTTCGGGCAAGGTATCGGACAGCATGATGGCACCAGCGAACGCGATTTTCTGTCCTGGTAACCAGACGACGATGTCGCCGGTACTTTGCGCGGGACCAAAATACGACAATTGCAACATGATGTCGCTGAAGCGTATCTCTTGGGTGTCGCGGGAGAATCCACGTGGCAGCGCGAGTTCAGTGCCGAATGCTTTTTCCTTGAGCAGCGCCTGCATCGCCTTGAGCTGCTCGGTGCCGCGCGCATCCATCAATTTGCGTGCTTCCTCATGGGCTAGCAGTGGCACACCGAGCTTATTGAAATAATTGTTGCCAAGCCAGTTCGCTGGGGAAGCCCCTGTGTTAATGACGTATCTGATCGGATAGCTGCTAACCCTTTGAATTGCCCGATGCAGCATCTGGGCAACGCGATAAGAGGGGCCGCTGTTGATGACGACAACCCCGGCCGAGGTGGCGACAAAACCAAGATTGAGCGTTAGCGCATCATTATCGTAACTGGCTGGCTTGAGGTCGCCGTACACGACATACACACCTGGTGCGACACGCACCGGTGTCAATTGCAGATCTGCAGCAGCGACCAGCATGCAGCAGCATGCGGTCGCAATGCCAAGCAAACCGTTGAGCCATAGTGTGGATTGCTTGTATCTTAATTTCAACATGCTCAACATGGATCAGGCTCCCAAAATCGGATGCTAAGTGTAACGGCTCATATAAATCATCGCAAATGCAATACCGGGCTCCAAGCCAACCACAACCGGCGCAATGCAATGACTGTTTGCTATCGATCAGACGTAGCAGCCGTTCGAGCTTTGTGCAGGAACGATTGGTTGATAGCGCGTTGTAAGATCGTACACATCGATATTTGAACTAATCATCGATATCACTTGCGCATCATCGGGCAGATTTACTTTGTCTTGCGTCGTCAGTTGTATCTGACGTACTGAATTGAACGTACATCCTTCATGAACGCGTCGAAGTCGGTGCGGATTTCGGCAGGAAGATTTTTGTGCTTTTGGTACATCAGACGCATATAAGCGTTAATCTGGCGCTCACATTGCGACTCAACCCCACTTAATGCAGTCACAGCCGCGCGTAATTGCCCCTAGGTTTGCGACTTTTATGTGCATTGTGTGGCAATAGTGCGATGTTTCTTTATGGTAACTTGTATTTTCTGAGCCTGTCATCACCATTGCAATCCTCTAACTGCGGGGAGAGGCTGCACACGGAAAATGAAAACGGGTCGCAAATGCGACCCGTCAAAATACTAGACCTACAAACTATTGATTACTTCTTTGTAACTTGGGATGTGGTTTTTGCTACTGCTTGTGAAAACTGTTCTGTTGCTTTAGCAACATGAGCTTCCACCGTTTCGTTAGCTTGCTTGGCTGTTTTGCTCAGTTGCTCGTAGCCTGCATTTGCATTGTCGATGGCTGATTTCAGCATGGCTACTGCTTGTTCGGAACCAGCAGGTGCGTTTTTAGCAACGTCTGAAACCAGAGCAGTTACTTTGTCCTTGGTCTCTGCGATTTGCGCTTCAACTACCTTGCTTAGTTCAGCACTGGTGCTGGAGGAGATTTCAGCCAGGTGGCGACCGTAGGACTGTGCTTTTTCAGCGTTCTGTTTTGCTTGAGCCGTAACCAGCGTTAAAAATTCCTGTGGATCTTTGGCTGCGAGCAATTGTTTTGCTGCTGTAGTGGATTCTTCTGTCGATGCTTTAACCGCAGCCAGGTTCAGTGCGACAACTTTTTCTACCGACTCAACAACATTGCCAGTAATTACGCTGAAGGCAGCGAATTGGTTTTCAAAAAGTGCTTTAGTCGCGCTGGACAATTGTGATGTATTTGAGAACATGGTTTTTTCCTTTAGGTGCAATAGGTGAAAAAAGCAGCCATCCGGTAAAATGGTGCGCCGCAACAAATTCAATTGTACCCGAAAAATAAGTTCTGCATAGCGAATAAATGAAATGATTTTTTGTTGAATATTGATTTCCCCTTATCTGCAATTGCGCGTCCTTGTTTCGCTGCCGAATATCGGGTTTCGCAAGCTTAGAGTCAACTTGACTGGACGCAGGCCGACAAGGATTTTTTCATGGCTTTTGTGCCAGAGTAAATTAATAATATGTCCTCCTCATTACTACTATCATTACAAGTCGGTGCGCAGTGCAAACAGTTCCGGAAATAGCACCACGTCGAGCATTTTTTTCAGGTAACTGACGCCGCTGGTGCCGCCGGTTCCGGTTTTGAAGCCGATGATGCGCTCGACGGTGGTGACATGGCGGAAACGCCAGGTACGAAAGGCGGTTTCCAGGTCGACCAGCTTTTCGGCCAGTTCGTACAGCGCCCAATGCTGCGACGGGTCGCGGTAGGCAACCAGCCAGGCTTGCTTGACTGAATCGTTGGGCGCGGTCGGCAATGTCCAGTCGGCGGCTAGTCGTGTGGCATCGATAATCAGCCCCTGACGCGCCATCAGCATGATTGCTTCATCGTAAATCGATGGCGATTGCAATGCAGCCTGCAGCCTGGCATGAGATTCCGGCGCGTTGGCGTGGACTGCCAGCAGCGCCGCATTCTTGTTGCCGAGAATGAATTCGATTTCGCGGTATTGTGCCGACTGGAAGCCGGATGAACTGCCAAGATATGGACGGATCGCCGTGTATTCGGTCGGCGTCATGGTTGCCAGCACGTCCCATGCATGCACCAGTTGGTCCATGATGCGCGCCACCCGCGCCAGCATCTTGAAGGCTGGCGACAGCTCGCCGTTGCACAGGTGGGCGCGCACCGCGTGCAACTCGTGCAGCATCAGCTTCATCCAGAGTTCGCTGGTCTGATGCTGGATGATGAACAGCATTTCGTTGTGGTTCGGCGAGCGTGGGTGCTGTGCTGACAGGATTTGGTCTAGCGCCAGGTAGTCGCCGTAGCTCATCGCGGCGCTGAAATCCATTTTCGCGCCATGCCAGTCTTCCGGTTGCTCTGTTGTATGCATCGGGCCAGTCATTCTTGTCTCCTCGTTTTTGTTCAGGTCACTGCATCGCGTTCTGCGACCAAATCGTACGCTTGCTGCTCCAGTATCTGCGTCAGCGCGTCCACTGCATCCCAGACATCGACGAAGCGCGTGTACAGCGGCGTGAAGCCGAAGCGCATGATTTCCGGTTCGCGATAGTCGCCGATGATGCCGCGCCCGATCAGCGCCTGCACCACTGCATAACCATGCGGATGGGTGAAGCTGACATGGCTGCCGCGTTGTGCGTGCGTGCGCGGCGTGACCAGGCCGAGCGAATGGCTGCCACAACGCGCTTCCACCAACTCGATGAACAGGTCGGTCAGCGCCAGCGACTTGCTGCGGATCGCCGGCATGTCAGTCAGCAGAAATACGTCCAACCCGCATTCCACCAGCGCCAGCGAGACGATCGGCTGGGTGCCGCACAACGCGCGCCGGACGCCTGCGCTGGCGGCGAAATCGGGCTCCATCGCAAACGGCGCCGCATGACCCCACCAGCCCGACAACGGATTCTGGAACGCGGCCTGATGGCGCGGGTGGATCCAGATGAAAGCCGGCGAGCCGGGGCCGCCATTCAGGTATTTATACGTACAGCCGACCGCGAAATCAGCGTTGCAGCCGGTCAGATCGACAGGCACCGCGCCGGCCGAGTGCGCCAGGTCCCAAATGATCAGTGCATCATGCGCGTGGGTGCGAGCGGTGAGCGCCTGCATGTCGTGCAGTTGGCCGCTGCGATAATTGACGTGGGTCAGCATCACCAGCGCGACATCGGTATCGATCGCGGCGTTGAGTTGGTCCGGATCATCGACCCGTCGCAACACATAACCGCGATCGAGCCACTTGGTCAGTCCCTGAGCGATATAGATATCGGTCGGAAAGTTTGCCCGTTCGGTAACAATTACGCGGCGCGTCGCAGTGGCAGGATTGGCGGCCTGGATCTGCAGCGCCGCGGCCAGCGCCTTGAACAGGTTAATCGAGGTTGAATCGGTGATCACTACCTGGCCGGCGGCCGCGCCGATCAACGGTGCCAGCTTGTCGCCCAAACGCGAGGGCAGATCAAACCAGCCGGCCTGGTTCCAGCTGCGGATCAGGTCAACGCCCCATTCCTGCTCGATTACCTGCTGCGCACGCACCAGCGCCGCTTTCGGGCGCGCGCCGAGCGAATTGCCGTCGAGGTAAATAAGGCCTTGCGGCAGATCGAACTGGCTGCGCAGCGGTGCCAGCGGGTCTGCGCTATCGCGTGTCAGACAGTCGCTTCTAGTCATCATGGGTTTTTCCTGGGCTTGCATAAAATCAGTGCAATTAAAGCGCACGCAGGATTGCGCGTACCGGGCTGGCGTCCAGGCCGAGTAGCTTGAGCGGCAGCGCGATCAGTTCATAGTCGCCAGCGGCCACCGCATCGAGCACGACGCCCTCCAGGATCGCCATCTGGTGCCTGCGCACTGCGTGGTGTGCGTCCAGCGTCTTGGAATCCTGCGGGTCAATCGACGGGGTGTCGATGCCGATCAGCCACACGCCGTGCTGCGCCAGCAGCACGATGGTGGCCGGCGCGATCGCGCTGAAGTTGCTATCCCAAGCGGTTTGCGGTGCAGTCCGGTAGGTGCGCAGCAGCACCCGTGGCGGCAGAGCGGCCAGCGCATGCGCGACATGCTGCGGTTCGATTAGTCCGGCGTCTATGCAATGGATCACGCGGCAGGGGCCCAGATATGCGTCCAACGCCACCGCGTCGATGCTGGCACCCTGCACATCGTAATGCGACGGCGCATCGCAATGCGCGCCGGTATGGCTCGACAGCGTGATCCGGCTGACATGCACCGGGCTACCGCGGGCAATCTGCCAGGTCGGCTCGCTCAGAAAGGCAGTGTCACCCGGCCAGACCGGCGTGGCCGCTGAAAGCGTCGGACTGATGTCCCACAAGGTCTTGCTGGCAGGCATGTGTAGCCTCCTTGATGATTATCGTTGTGGCATTGTTTGAAGAATTTTATGCCATGTTGATTGAATTTTTATTTCAAAACATCGCGTTATAAAGTATTTGTTTGCAATATATTCAATAATTAATGCATTAAATTAGTGTGAGATGCGAAATGAATCTGGATGCAGTGGGCCTGAAGATATTATTGGCCTTGCAACAGAATGGCCGCATCAGCAATCTGGACTTGGCCGAAAGGATATTGCCGTCGCCGTCTGCATGCCTGCGGCGGGTGCGTCTGGTGGAGCAGGACGGCATCAGCCGCCGCTAGCTACAGCGCGATGTTGAAGGCGGGCATGAGGACTTTACTGTTGCGTTGCAACTATAGCCCGAAGTGATTGCTTCTTTCATCATCACCGACGAAGCTAACTATTTGTTGCGGGTGCGAACCCGCAACCTAAAAAATTATTCGGCCTTTATGCTGGAAAATCTCTACAAGGTGTGCGGTGTACTCGATATGCGCTCGAATATCATGACGCAGACACCCAAGGATACAACGGTGATTGATGTCGCATCATGTTATTGATTTTGCGAATAACTAATATTAAAATAATAAATTACTGTTATATGCTGCATTGCGATATAGTTTGCCTGTCTCCTCCAACTCTGTAAAAAGATTGGATTTAGCCCGCGCCGCAAGGTTCGCGGGCTTTTTTTTTGCCTACAGGTTTTGACTCGACTAGGTTTAAGTAAGTGCAATTGCAAACCGGCTATTTTGCGCTTCGCACCGACATTCGGTGACTGTGGGTTTATCTCGTTGGGATGACCGCAATAACTGGCCGACTATTCGTACACAGCCAGCAGCATTCGCACTGCGGGGCATCCGGAACTCGTCAATCGCTTTGGCCAGAATGCATAATCCGGCAAGAAAATATACTGATATGTGTATTTTTTGTATGGCAGTGAATATATGCGGAAAAATGCAAATTATGTCATATACCCCATCATTATTCAGAATTTATAGATTGTATTGAGAATGTCGGTACGGGCTGCCTGCGATGCTCGATTCCAGCGGCTTTTGCCTGATGTACGCATCTTTTCAGGCGGAATTTCCGGCAGCGCGGCATCCGCTTGCTGGCTGCATTCGGGTGGCAGAGTAGTCGAAAATGGTATTAAATGTAAATGCAATAAACGCGAACCACCACCGAATAGCGAGCTTGCTCCCGACCGAAATGTCCACCGTACGATTCTCAACCTCACTCGAAAGGATTGTCATGTTAGTCCAACCCTACCTGTTCTTCGATGGCCGCTGCGAAGAGGCCGTCGCGTTCTACCGCAAGACGCTCGGCGCCGAAGTGACGATGCTGATGCGCTTCAAGGAAAGTCCGGAGCCGCATGAACCCGGCATGATCCCGCCCGGTTCCGAGGAGAAGGTGATGCATGCGAACCTGCGCATCGGCGATTCCACGCTGATGGTTTCCGATGGCCGATGCCTGGGTCAGCCGAGCTTCCAGGGCTTCGCGCTGTCGCTGACGGCGCCGGACGATGCCGAGGCCGAGCGGTTGTTCGCCGCACTGGCCGATGGCGGTCAGGTGCAGATGCCGATGAGCAAGACTTTCTTTTCCTCGCGCTTCGGCATGGTCGCCGACCGTTTCGGCGTTGGCTGGATGGTGATTGTCGCGGCCTGATTCCACCTCATAACTTCAACGGAGTGTCCAAAATGCGATTCATGATGCTAATGATCCCCAAGGGATACGAGAGCGCGGCGCCGGGCGCGATGCCGGACGCCAAGGCGGTGGCAGCGATGATGCAATACAACGCATCGCTGCAGCAGGCCGGCGTGCTGCTCACGCTTGACGGGCTGCACCCGCCCTCGATGGGGGCGAGGGTGACGTTCTCCGGCGGCAAGCCGACGGTGCGCAACGGCCCTTTCCCTGAAACGACGGAAACGCTGGGCGGCTACTGGATGATCCAGGTCAAGTCGAAAGACGAGGCGGTCGATTGGGCGTCGCGCTGCCCTGCGGCGGACAATGAAACTATCGAGCTGCGCCAGATGCAGGAATTCTCGGATTTTCCTGCCGATGTCCAGTTGGCCGCTGCTAAATTTCCCGAGATGCAGGCGCAGGCCGGGCAGCGTCGGGAGACGTGATGCGATAGTTTCCTGTGGCTTCTTGATCCATCCGACTCCTTCTCCGCGGGGAAGGAACCGGATGATTCTTGAATTAAATCTGCAGAAGCGTGGCAGAGCAGGCGTTACCAACGGATGGTATTTTGACGCGCTCAAAATCTGACCGCGCTGAGCACGCGCGAGAGTGATAGTTATGGCAAGATAGTCAGGTAAATTGCCTCAAACGTACGTCATCAGCATTCATCTGTAATTCTTTTATAGGGAATCATCATGAGCCAATACCAAATCGCCGTAGTCGTCGGCAGTCTTCGCAAGGATTCATTCAACCGCAAGCTGGCTGACGCGATTGCCAAACTGGCACCGCCGGAGTTTTCATTCAAGCAGCTGGAAATCGGCGATCTACCGCTCTACAACCAGGACGACGATGCCAATCCGGCCGAATCCGTGAAGCGGCTGAAATCCGAAATCCTGATGGCCCAGGGTCTGCTGTTCGTCACTGCCGAATACAACCGTTCGATCCCCGGCGTACTCAAGAATGCGATCGACCATGCGTCGCGCCCGTATGGCCAGAGTGCGTGGGCGGGCAAGCCAGCCGGCGTGCTGGGTGTTTCTATCGGTGCGGTCGGCAGCGCCATCGCCCAACAGCATTTGCGCGGCGTACTTGCCTATCTGGACGTGCCGACGCTGGGCCAGCCGGAAGCGTTCATCCAGGCCAAGGACGGCTTGTTTGACGAGGCCGGTAACATCGGCGAAGGTAGCAAGAAATTCCTGCAGGGCTGGATGGATCACTACGTTGCCTGGGTGAAAAAGCACGCTGGATGACATCTGTGTAGCAGTCGGTAGCAGTCGGTAGTAGTAGATTGTTGCTGGAGTTGCAGTTTTCCTCTGCAAGCCATCAGCAATGGCGCTCGATGTAGCGCATCGAATGGGAATAGGAATGCCGGATCTGTTCCTCGTCATAACGGTGCATGCTGCCTACCGGGCAACTGAGCCGCGCCAGACAGGTGGCCTTGCAACTTGATCCGGCCTGCTTGCGGTAGGCGACGCATTTCCCCAGGTCGAGTTGCCCCGCATCCAGTGCCGCTGCAGGGCAACTATTGATGCAGATTTTATGGTCGCAGCGGGAGCAGGGTGGCGCGCTGTCGATCGGCTCGGTCGGCTCAAACTCGGTATCGGCCACCACCAGAGCACGGTATGCAAACCAGCTGCCCCATTCCTGATCGATGCCGACCATGAACGGCGTAGCATGGTGCCATCCCGCCAATTGGCCCAGTTGCTGCAGGCCTATCATGTGGACTCCGGGATAGATGATTTCATAAGAATTGTGTGTCTGACAGTCGGCAAACCAGCGTTGCACGGACTGCTTGCTGAAGTCATCGATCGGATCTGCCGAATCGACTCCGGCGGCCTTGAGCGCCGTCCAGAATTGCCGGCCGGCGTGACCGATCAGAATCAGCTGGCGGCAGGCGAGGCCGGAAGTGCAACCGGCGCGCACCGCTGCTGCCATTTCCGCAGGCAAGTCGTCTATATTGAAAACCGCCTGCCGGTTCAGGCCCGTGTTATTCAGCAGCGCATTCTCGAAAGTCTGAAATTTTTTCATGGTACCTGCTGCAAGTGATATGGATGCCGCTATTTGGTTGCCAGCAGTCTGTCGGTCGCGACTACGCCAGCCGAAATCGCCTTAATAAAATGTTCCGGCATTTATTATCTACTACTGGCGTTGACATGTATCTTTACACGGCGGCAATCCGGTTTTGAAACGCGTAATCGATCAGAATACACAATATTTAAGAAAATATACTGCATAATGTATTTTATCAACGGCAATAAATACGTGCGCGCGACTGCCATTTATGTCATATACCCAATCATTATTCTTGAATCGTAGGCTGGATTGTCGCGATTCGTGTAGATGGCACTAGCAATCAGGCGCATTGTTTGTATTCGTTGCGAGTTTCCGGCCGTGTCCTGAAATTAGTCATGTTTTTGACGCGCGGCTGCTGGCAGTCTTAAGTTGTACAGTCTTAAGCTGTACATGTTTTATGAGAGAGATTTTTTCAATGAAATTAATCGATGGCTTGCGCCGGACAGGGGTTCCAGCCGCGCTGGGCGCTGCGGTTCTGTTCGGAGCCGGGACGCCGCTGGCAAAATTGTTGCTGGATGCGGTCAGCCCCTGGCTGCTGGCGGGACTGCTGTATCTGGGCTCCGGCATCGGCCTCAGTTTGTACCGCTATTTCAGCAAGGCGCCTGCGGTCAGGCTGCCGCGCGATGAAGTGCCGTGGTTTGCTGCTGCGGTTGTGGCGGGAGGGATCGTCGGCCCGGTGCTGTTGATGCTGGGTCTGGCCGGGTTGCCGGCATCGGGGGCCTCTCTGCTGCTGAATGCGGAGGGGGTATTCACCGCGCTGCTGGCGTGGTTCGCCTTCAAGGAAAATTTCGACCGGCGCATTGCGCTAGGTATGCTTGCCATCGTGGCCGGGGCCGCAGTCTTGAGCTGGTCGGGCGACGCGCAATTTGCCAGCGCGTGGCCGGTGCTGGCCATTCTTGGTGCGTGTTTTTCGTGGGGCATCGACAACAATCTGACGCGCAAGGTGTCGCTGTCCGATGCGACCTGGATTGCTTCGGTGAAAGGGCTGGTGGCCGGTTCGGTCAATCTGGTCCTGGCCTTCGTGCTGGGTGCGACTGTGCCGGCGCTGCCGAAACTTGCCGGCGCGTTGCTGGTCGGGTTTTTCGCCTATGGCGTGAGTCTGGCGCTGTTCGTTGTCGGCTTGCGCCACCTTGGCACCGCCCGTACCGCCGCCTATTTTTCTGTCGCGCCATTCATCGGCGCGCTGTTGGCCCTGGCACTGGGCGAACCGCTGACGCCGACGCTGCTCATTGCCGGGGCCTTGATGGCGCTGGGACTCTGGCTGCACTTGACCGAACAGCACGACCATCCGCATGCGCATGTAAGCCTGGAACACGATCATGCGCACACCCATGATGAACATCACCAGCATGCGCATGATGTCGCCGTCGCGCCCGGCACCAAACACAGCCATCCGCATAACCACACAACTATGCATCATTCCCATCCGCATTTTCCGGATGCGCATCACCATCATCGGCATTAGTGGCGGTGATGTTATGCGAGGATGTTTCAGATAAAGGAGTTTTATGCTTGTCACGAGCTTGCGGGACGTTGTTTGACACCAGCCAGGCAAACGTCTGTTTCAATCGATAAAAGGCACGATCCGGCGGCGCATATGCGCATTTTTGCCGCCGGATCAGAGTTCTATTGTGCCAACGACAAGTTTAAAATTCCTCCCAGTCTCCGCCCGCCAACGCCGGCGCGCTTGCCATGCGCTTGAGGGGTTTTGCCGTTGGTGTTGAGCGCCTGGCAAAGCCGGAGGAGGATGCGGTGGATGCTATGGATGCGACGCCGGCCGTTGCAAGCCGGGCTGGGCGGCTTGCAGTCTGTATTGCTTGGTCGGCGACCGCGCGCGCGTCGGCGATTTTGAATACGCTAACCACTTGAAGCAAGCCGGATGTCTGATCCAGCAGGGATGCAGCGGCAGCGGCGGCCTCCTCTACCAGTGCCGCGTTCATCTGTGTGACGGTGTCCATTTCTGCGATGGCTTGATTGATTTGCGCGATCCCGACTTCCTGCTCCTGGCCGGCTGAGGTGATCTCGCTCATGATGTCGGTCACGCGTTTTACGCTGGATACGATCTCGTCCATGGTGGTGCCGGCCTGATCGACCAATTTTCTGCCGACTTCGACTTTTTCGACCGAATCGCCGATCAGGAGTTTGATTTCCTTGGCGGCGGCAGCCGAGCGCTGTGCCAGGCTACGCACTTCGGTGGCGACTACCGCGAAGCCGCGTCCCTGTTCGCCGGCGCGGGCCGCTTCCACCGCGGCATTCAAGGCCAGGATATTGGTCTGGAAGGCGATGCCGTCGATGACGCCGATGATGTCAACGATTTTCCGGGATGATGCATTGATCGATCCCATCGTATCGACTACTTGCGACACCACTGCACCGCCCTTGACGGCCACGACCGATGCCGATATCGCCAACTGATTGGCCTGGCGCGCATTGTCGCTGTTTTGCTTGACGGTGGACGTCAACTCCTCCATGGAGGCGGCGGTTTCTTCCAGTGAACTGGCTTGCAGTTCGGTTCGAGATGAGAGGTCCATGTTGCCTGCCGCAATTTCTTCGGTAGCCAGATCAATCGATTGGGCATTGGTACGCACATCGCCCACGATCGCCACCAGATTGACATTCATTTGTTGCAAGGCCTGCACCAAGTGCCCCATATCGTCACCGCGATCGGAAACATATTTTCCGGTCAGATCGCCGCCTGCAATGGCACGCGCCGCCTGCGTCGCCTGCCTGAGCGGTTGCACGACGGCAGCATGTAGCGAGTGCCATAGATAAAATACTGATGCGATACCCATCCCGAGCGCCGCAATGTGCCAATCTTGCGCGACGGAAGAAGCACTGGTCCGGCTAATGAGTAGTTCAAGTCCAAGTCCCGACAAAAGCAGACTGACAAAGCCCATGCCTAGACCAATACGTACGCTCAGCGACATATTGCGTACTGCAGCGAATATTCTGCCGATTCCACCTTTAACCGCGACGCCACGTTTGATGGTGATCCCCGAACCACTGTCCTCTCTGATCTGACGATAGATTTCAGCTGTTGTACTCACTTGGGCTCGGCTCGGTTTGGTGCGCACCGACATATAGCCAGTTACACGCCGCCAACGATCAGGGGTGTTACGTTGGCGAGGACCCAGTAGTAATCGCCATTCTTGCTTCTGTTCTGGACCAGACCGGTCCATGGAATGCCGCTTTTGAGCGTTTCCCACAAATCGCTAAAGGCTTCCGGGGGCATGTCCGGGTGCCGTACGATATTGTGGGGTGCACCGATAAGTTCATTTTCGGTAAATCCGCTAACTTCTATGAAGGCCGGATTGACATAAGTAATTCGGCCCTTGGTGTCTGTCTTGGAGACGAGGGATGTACCTTTGACAAGTACGTATTCAACGCTGGTAATAGGTAGATTCTGTCGCATGATAATTTCTTGGGATAGTGAGAAAGATGGTGATACACGGATCAAGCATCAAATGTTTTTCAAGCAGCGGACTTCCAATTTGAAGCGGCGCAGGAAGTCACTGCTGTCGTGGACCTGCGCGTCGCAATATATTTAGTCGTGCAGCGAAAAGCGATAAATTTCAAAATGGCGAATGCTGAACCGCCAGTCTGGTGCGTGGTTGCTGCGGAAAAGAGGAATATTTTTTGTGCTTGCATAGCGCGTTTGAAGGCTGTGCAACAGAGATGTGATGGCACAAGATTAACCATGCATAGGGCGAAAATTTATTTTTTAACATGGGTGCTTTTGGAGGTTAATTAAAACGTTAGGTTGATCCGTGGCCATATTGCTTTCTGGTAATGAATGAGTCTGTGCGTTTCCGCGCTTAACATCAAAATTTCTCCACTCATTGCTCTTCGATGCGGTACACCGGAAAAAATTAATTTTTGATGGTTTCTTTTGGTGGTAATTCACAATGTGAAATTTCTTAAATAAAATATTACTTTTTGGAACTAAGTTGGTTTTTGCGTTAGCGTCAATAAATGACTTACCGGATAGCGGGGTGGTACCAAGTTTGTCTGCTTCAGATTGAATGGATTGGCGTCGTCGCTCTGATGACATGCTGGCCAGTCGATGGCGAATCAGAAGGTGACGCGGATTGTGATCATTTGGCCTTGACAATCACTATTTCGATCTTATAATAACATCCATACAGATGGTATATGGATGTTAGGCAGATGATGGAGGGTGGTATGAACGTACATGAAATTCGACCGAAAGGTAACGAAACCGAGAAAATCACGATCAATCTGGGACTGGTCGATCTCGGCCAAATCGACCTGCTGGTGCAAGAAGGCTTTTATTCCAATCGCACCGACCTGATCCGGACCGCGATTCGAAATCAGCTGACAACACATTCGGAAGTGGTGCGCCAGACGGTGGCCCGAAAGAGCCTGGTACTCGGATTGCAGCATTATTCGCGCGCCGATCTGGAGGCGGTGCAAAGCGCGGGCCAGAAGCTGCAGATCCAGGTTTTGGGACTGGCCAGCATCGCCGCCGATGTGTCGCCGGAACTGGCTCTGGCCACGATCGAATCACTGGTCGTTCTGGGTGCGCTGCATGCCAGCGCGGCCGTCAAAAGCGCGCTGGCTGGGCGCATTCGTTAATTCACGTTCACATTCGGGAAAATTCCATGAAAATCAATGAAAAAATGTTCGCGGTGATGCGCGAAGCGGTTTCTGTGCTGCAAAAGGACGGTCCCGGCGCCGCCACCGGAAAAATTCAGCAAATGCTGCAGCGCCTGCTGCCGGCAAGCACATGGACCGGCAAGGCTGCGACGCCGCGCCCGATGCAAGACATTAATCCGGCGCCGCAGGCGAAAGCCGATCATGCCGGCCCAGCCGGCGGATTCGTGCCGGATTTGCTGGCCGGACTGGGTGTCCAGGTGCCAGCGGATGGCGGCCGGTTCGAGCTACCGGCATTTACGCCACCGTTTCCGCCATCATTCACGCCGCAATTCGACCTGCAGCAGGAGGCCGACGCGCCCGCTCCGGGGCAATTCCTGGCCGGCTCATTCACCAATCATGCCGGCACCCGCGCTTACAAGTTGTATGTCCCGAGTACCTATCACGGTCAGGCAATGCCGCTGGTGGTGATGCTGCACGGCTGCACCCAGAATCCGGATGACTTCGCCGCCGGCACCCGCTTGAACGCAATCGCCGAGGAAAAATCCTGCCTGGTCCTCTATCCGGCGCAGGCCCAGTCGGCCAATGGGTCGAAGTGCTGGAACTGGTTCAACGCTGTCGATCAGCAACGCGGCCAGGGCGAGCCATCGATCATCGCCGGTATCACGCAGCAGATCATCGCGTCGCATCACGTCGATCCGGCGCAGGTCTATATTGCCGGCCTGTCGGCAGGCGGTGCGATGGCCGTCATCATGGGCACCACGTATCCCGAACTGTACGCGGCGCTCGGCATTCATTCCGGCTTGCCGTATGCCGCGGCCAATAACTTGCCGTCTGCCTTGTCAGCGATGAAGGGTGGCGCCACAGCGGTGGCACGCGCGGCTCCGAAGTCGATGCCGGTCATCGTGTTCCACGGCGACCGCGACCAGACTGTGCACCCGAGCAACGGCGACTTCATCATCGCGCAATCGATGCCGGCACTGACTGCGGCCCAAGCGCTACAAGGGCAGACGCAGAGCGGTCACGCGTATACGCGCACGGTGCATGAAGACAGCGATGGCAAAGTGGTCGCCGAGCAATGGCTGGTGCATGGCGCGGGCCATGCTTGGTCAGGCGGCAGCAGTCGCGGCAGTTATACCGACGGCAAGGGGCCTGACGCTTCGCAAGAGATGATGCGGTTTTTTTCGACGCAATTGAATCCAGTGCATTGAGTGGTGTATCGGGCTGACGGCTGCGGTGAATCGGCAGCCCGGTTCATCGATTTGCAAGGAGCGCGGCCATAGGAACCGCCCCGCGAGCTCCACAACAGGGTAAACTGCGCACTACGTTCTTTCGCATAGTGCGATTCGAGCGAACTTGTGAGCATCGCCATGTCAGAAACACCTATTCCCTTATTTGCCGATTTGAACCTGAGCCAGCCGCTGCTGCGCGTGCTGCAGGAACTCGGCTATGAGTTGCCATCGCCGATTCAGGCGGCAACCATCCCTATTTTGCTGGACAACCGCGACGTACTCGGTCAGGCCCAGACCGGTACCGGCAAAACCGCCGCTTTTGCGCTGCCTATCCTGTCCCGTATCGATCTCAAGCAGAGCGTGCCGCAAGCGCTGGTGCTGGCGCCGACGCGCGAGCTGGCGATCCAAGTGGCAGAAGCATTCCAGCGTTACGCGTCGCATATTCCGGGCTTTCATGTGCTGCCGATTTACGGTGGCCAGAGTTACGGCGCCCAGCTGTCTGCGTTGCGCCGCGGCGTCCATGTGGTAGTCGGTACGCCGGGTCGCGTGATCGATCACCTCGACAAAGGCTCGCTGGACCTGTCGAAGCTCAAGACGCTGGTACTCGATGAAGCCGACGAGATGCTGCGCATGGGTTTCATCGATGATGTCGAACGCATCCTTAAAGAAACACCTGAAACACGCCAAACTGCCTTGTTCTCCGCCACCATGCCGTCGGCGATCAAGCGCATTGCCCAAACCTATTTGCGCAATCCGACCGAAGTCACGATTGCTGCCAAGACCGGCACTGCCGACAATATTCGCCAACGCTACTGGCTGGTGTCGGGCATGCACAAGCTCGATGCGCTGACGCGGATTCTGGAAGCCGAAACTTTTGACGGCATGATCATTTTTTCGCGCACCAAACTGGGTACCGAAGAATTGGCCGGAAAGTTGCAGGCGCGCGGCTTTTCCGCAGCAGCGATCAATGGCGATATCCAGCAGCAACAGCGCGAACGCACCATCGGGCAACTGAAGAGCGGCGAGATCGATATCCTGGTCGCCACCGATGTCGCCGCACGCGGCCTGGATGTGGAGCGTATCAGCCACGTGATTAATTACGATGTGCCGCACGATCCGGAAAGCTATACCCACCGGATCGGCCGTACCGGCCGCGCCGGCCGCAGCGGCGAGGCGATCCTGTTCATCACCCCGCGCGAACGCAATTTGCTGAAAGCGATCGAGCGCGCGACCCGCCAGCCGATTTCACAGCTGGAATTGCCAACGGTGCAAGTTGTCAACGACGTGCGCATCGCCAAGTTCAAGGATCAAATCACCGACACTTTGGCTTTGGGCGAACTGGAAATGTTCACGTCGCTGATCGAAGATTATGAGCGCGAGCACAATGTGCCGGCGCTGGAAATCGCCGCGGCCCTGGCCAAAATGGCACGCGGCAATGTGCCGCTATTGCTGGACAAAAAACAGCGCGAGCCGCAAACCTCAACATCCTGGTCCGATGAAAAACCTGCCCGCACCGGCAAATTTGAACGCTCCGAACGACCTGAACGGCAAGAGCGGTTTGACCGTCCTGCGCGGTCAGAGCACAGCGAGCGAACCGAGCGTCCAGCTTTTCAAAAGAAAGAACGTTCTGATCGTCCGGCTGATGTCGGCATGCAGAGTTTCCGTATCGAAGTCGGCCATGCGCACGGCGTCAAGCCCGGCAATATTGTCGGTGCGATTGCCAACGAGGCCGGACTGGAGTCCAGGCATATCGGCCGCATCGATATCCAGGACGACTACAGCACGCTCGATTTGCCAGCCGACATGCCAAAAGAGTTGCTGGACCATCTGAAATCCGTGTGGGTGGCTGGGCAGCAGTTGCGCATCAGCCGCGCTGGCGATCAGCCGGACAATGCCGATCATACGGCAGGCAAAAAAACCGTTTTTTCTCCGCCTAAAACCGGTGGCAATAGAAGAGTGGACGCAAAAAAGGCCGGCGACAAACCGCCGTATAAATCGAAAAGTGATTTTGCCACTCGCTCAACCGATGCGACCACGCTCACGGTCAAGCCGCATCGCAAAGGTCCCAAGCCGGCGTAAGTTTAGTAGGGGCGGGTTCCAAATCCGCCCCAATTGGATCGGAAAAAAATTGAAAATCACAGTGATCAAAGTGGTCGGCATGAACACTGCGGAATGCGTTCGGCAAGTCACCAATGCGATCCAGGATTTACCCGGCATCGGCCAGGTCGCGCTTTCTTTAGCCAGCGGTGTCGCCAGCATCGAGCACGGGCCGATGGTGTCGGAGCAGGATATTCATCAGGCCGTTCTGGATGCCGGTTTCGATGTCGGCTGATTCTATGCTGCTTAAGCCGGTGCCCTGGACGCACTTGCTGACAGCCTTTGAAGCCGAAGCCTGGATCGAGCTTTTCAATCAGGACTTGCAAAAAATCGCCCCCCAAGCCAATGCCAGCGGCTATGGCGTCTGTTTTTCGCTGGCTGAAGGCGGGGATATTTTCTTGCACAGCACATCGGAAGGCATTGTGCTGCTGGACGTAACGCCGGATGCGCAGTGGGCCGCGCCGGTGATTGCGGCGGCTGCCAACGTCGCGCAGTCCGACGCGCAAATCTGGCATTTTCCCGACCACAGCCTGGTGCAATTCGTGCTGGGACTCAGCAGCCTGATCGCGTCAGCCAGCATGGTCTTGCGCCATGATTTCAGCCGGAACAAAAAACGCATCGCGCCGCGCTGAGAAAAAGCGCAATCACGCCGAGCTTGATTCCGGCTCCAATTCGATAACGCCGACAGCCTGCTAGACCCAGTCCCGATCGCGCAATTCCTTCTTGATATAGGCATAAAACACCGGCGCTGCGACCACGCCATGCAGTCCGAACAGCGTTTCCATCACCAGGATCGCGGTCAGCAATTCCCATGAACGGGCGTTGACATGCGCGCCGATGATTCTGGCATTTAAAAAATACTCCAGCTTGTGAATCACGATCATGAAGATCAGCGATGAAATCGCCGTATGCAAGCCGTGTGACATGGCGACGATCACGATCACCGTGTTCGATACGATATTGCCGACCACCGGTATCATGCCGACAATGAAGGTGATGGCAATCATGCTCTTGGTAAAGGGCAGATGCACGCCGGCCAGCGGCAACACCAGCAATAGATAAATCGCGGTGAAGACGGTATTGATGAGTGAAATCCGTACTTGGGCGAACACCACTTTCTGGAAAATTTCGCGTAAATTGACCGCTCGCTGATGCAGTGCGGCGGCAAGTGGCATGTATTGGGTATGTACAGTGGCGTCCTGCAGCGCGACCATGCTGCCGATGATCATGCCCAGCAGCAGATGGACGATGATGCGTCCGGCTTGCTGCCCCAGTAATTTTGCCTCATCCGCATGGGTGCGCAGCCAGTCGGTCAGAAGCGCGCGCAATGCATCGACACTGGCCGGCACATAGTCGCGCACCCAGGCCGGCATTTGATCACGGGAAGCTTCGATGATGTCGGCCAGCTTTTGCAGCAGGACGGAAAGATTTCCGGTATCGCTGCGCATGAATGCAAACACCGACCAGATCAAGGCCGACAAGGTTGACACAATAAGCACGGACAGCAAGGCCACCGCGATCCAGCGGGCCTGCTGGTTGCTGTATCTTTTGGTAATCCTGGGTGCCATCAGATGCACCAGTGAATGCACCAGCAAGCCGGAAAACAGCGCCAGCAGCAGACCCGATTTGAGCACCATAAATAACGCTACCGCCATCAGTACGTAAGAGCTTGCGACCGGCAACGTGATCGGGTTTGATTTATTCATGGAAATGGTGGTGGATACGATGAGCGTGATTAAGCCACTGCTAGCGAATAAACTCAATCGAAATAGCGCTTAGGCAACGTATTGAGAGCAAGGCAGGGGCGGGAATGTTTCGTTGAATTTTGAATAAAGCAAGGGGTATGCTGATAAAGCAATGCCTCTGCGCATGTATAGATTGTGAATTTTATAATACCCTATTCAGTATAAAATATTTTCCTTAGTTGCAAACAATCAAGCCATTTTCAAGCAAAACCGTGCCGCCGGCCCGGCTTTCATGCACCGACCAGACTTGTTTGCCGATCCGCAGTTCGACGCCTTCATGCAGCGTGTGGCTGACTTCGATTCTGGCCTGCTCGGTGAGTTTTTGCTTGACGCCCAGTTCTGCCTTTTCTGTGATCAGCAGCTGGATTTCGGCTACCAGTTGCTTGAAAGTGGCCTGCGCCTTTTCGCCCATGCCGTCTGCATTTTTCTGCGGATTCTGCTTCAGATAGGCCAGCAACTTGCGGATGTTCTCCAGCTCTTCCAGCTTGGCTTGCAGCTGGCTTTCCTGGGTTGCGATTGCTTGTGCAAGATACGGGTCGGAACCGACCTGGACGCTGGTTTGCATGCCGGATGCGGAGCCCAGTACCGGTGCTCTGACCAGCAGGGTTGCCTGCACCGTACAACCGGCTATATTGCTGTTTTTGGCACCCGGCTGGCCGACCAGGACTGCATTGCCGGCAACCATCTCGGACTGGCGGGCATGACCGGCAATATGGATCGAATCCCCGGCTTCGATGTGCGCGTGTTCGATAAACAATGCCTGTACCGTGCCTTGTGCCCGAATTCTGGCGGTGTTGGCCGGCAGCGTCTTGCCGCCCGGCTGCGCACTTGCACTTCCATGACCGATGATGCCGCCGTGGACCGCAACGTTGCCGCCGGCAATGATTTCGGCTGCCTCTACCGTGCCTATCACGATGACGTCACCGGTCACTTTCAGATGCATGCCGGATTTGACGTCGCCCTGAACCCGGATCGTGCCCTCGAAAACGATATTGCCGGTATTCGGATCCAGGACTGGCACTTCCAGCACCTTGTTGATATACACACCGTCACCGCTACGTAGCACTACCGGTTGTCCGGCTTGCGTGGCCAACAGCAGATCGGGATCTTCCGGGTCCGGCGCCGTACCTTCGAGATTGGTTGCGAACGCGATCTCGGGAATCGGGTTTGCCACGATCTGTGCACCCTTGAGATCGGTACCGTCGATGCCGTCAATCGGTGCGATGCGGCGCATCAAAGGTGCGCCTGAACGTACCAGCATCAGATGGCACAGATCGTTGTAGTTGCCGTCTTCGTTTGCATCGGCAAGCTGTTGCGACGGGTCGACCAGCAGGCTTTCGAATCTGCCGGGCGTGCCTTGGATCGGTGCATCGCCGCTGGCAATGCACAACTGCTCGCAGCTGCCGGCCGTCAGTGCGGCATCGAGCGCCGCCTGTCGCAAGCCGTGGATAATGCCCAGTTCGCGCACTCTCTCCCATACCGCAGCGGGGGGTACTGCGCTTCCGCCTTGCGGCGGGTTCAGGGTCAGATGGGCGTTTAGCGAGTCATCGTCCAGCGACAGTTTGAATTCGCCGTCGCAGCGCCGGCCGATCGGCATCTCGAGCCTGCCGGCGCTATTGCCGGTGCGCTCGATGAAGTCGCGCAGCATAGCCTGCGGCAGCAGGAAGTCGCCAAAGCCTTGCTCGCCCAGCAAGCGAATCAGCAATGCCAGATCGGGCCGGCTGTTGGCGCCGGAGGGGTCGTAACGGGCGATGAGTTCACCGCTCTCCTGTTGCAGGAGAAATGTCAGGGCAGGTGCAGCTGGTACAGGGTTTTCCATTACATCCTCGCCGCGTTGCTAATGAGAAATATTCGGTGGCCCAAGATTACCACTCAAAACGGATGGAGAATAGTCGTCCTTATTTGGAGGGTCGCGCTAGATGGCCGGATTGGAGCTGCATACCCTACGCTATGGGCTTTACAGTCAGCCTTGTAAAATGGCATGCATTGTTGCAGCATTGGCAAAGATGACGGCTTTACATGCGCCGGTGTATCCACCCCGCCCACCACCCAATAAAGCAATGGATTGATTATGGCTACACAACTTGATCTCACATCGCTGGTAAATGCCTTGCTGCGACTGGATGAGGGGCTGCAAGCATACGGCGCTGCGCCAGAGAATGCCTTGTACCGCGATGCGACCATCCAGCGCTTTGAATTCAGCTACGAGCTATCGCACAAGATGCTCAAGCGTTATCTGGAAATGGCTGCGCCGAATCCGGCCAGCATCGACGAGATGGCATTTCCCGACATGATCCGCACTGCCAGCGAGCAGGGCCTGCTGCGCAGCGGCTGGGATCGCTGGAAGGATTACCGCAACGCGCGCAGCATCACCAGCCATACCTATGACGAAGAAAAGGCCAAACAGGTGATGGTCATCGTGCCCGACTTCCTGCTAGAAGCCCGCGCGCTGCTGGGCGAGCTGCAAAAAAGGGGCCGCAGCGCATGAGTGCGATGCCCGACATTGACCTCACCCCGGCGCAATGGGCCAGCATATCGGTCATTCTGGAGCGTCACCTGGCCGACCGGCAGATTTGGGCCTTCGGCTCCCGCGCCACCCGCAGCGCCAAGCCCTATTCGGACCTCGATCTGGCGATCATCGGCGAGCAGCCAGTGTCAATCGCGCTGCTGGCCGCGCTGGCGCATGATTTCACCGAATCCAACCTGCCGTTCAAGGTGGACTTGATCGACTGGGCAACTACAGGCGAGGGGTTCCGCCGGATCATTACGCGCGATCATGTAGTGTTGCAATGATATGCAGTCAAGCACCTCTAGATTGGACGGAGTTCGATCAATCTGCCGAAAACGGTACCTGGAAAATGTAAATTGAATAGCGGGGTATGCCTTAAAACATTGCCATTAACGCAATATAAACAAGATAGTTTAAATATACTGGAGAAATCAACTACGTCCGTACGAGGATCTTGGCGATGAATGCCGGACGTCTTTCCCATAGCAGGCTGGCGATGAAAGTTGCCGCTCCCAGCCACAGTACGACCAGTTCGCATCCGATGTGGACGCGGGCGCGGCCGATGCGGTCGGACAGCCAGCCGAGCGGAAACTGCAACGTGGTATTGCCGATTAGCATTGCGGTCGCAGATAGCAGTGCCTGTTCGACCCTAGTCCTGTGGCGCATGCCGAACAGCGGCAGCAGGCTCAGTGCCAACGCCTCGCTCAACTCGTGATGACACTGTCAGTGGAGCAGCAGTCATGACAACTTGAACGCATTGTTTCGAGATTCGATATCCGACATGTATCGCCTATGGCTAGTGCGCAGGTGATTCGTTAAACGCCTTGATAAGCGCTCGGTTTGCTGCTTGGTAACGGTCTTCTACCGTGCGGCGATCTTCTTCTTCCGGCAAGCCATCGCGCGCGCTGCGCATGATCATCTCGGCGTGTCGTCGTAGCGCGGCCTGATCTTGCGGCTGACGCGTGGCTGCAGCGATCACAGTGATCGTTTCCAGCAGGCGGATGGTCACTGCCGCGCTCGAGCGTGCGTATTGCCGGATCTGGTTAAACGCAGCGTCAACGATCCCAGCAAAAGTGGAAGCCGGCGCAACTATCCGCAATTGACCCTGTTCATCAAAGCGATGCGGCGACGGCAGGTCCCGCTGCGCCACGCGACACAGTGCGGACCCCAATCGGTCCACGCATGCCATCGCGGTAAAAGGATCATTGATGCCGGGCGAGAGCGCCCGCACCGCGATTTCGACCAGTTGGTGAACGGCGAACTCGACATCTTGTGCGGAGGTACGCTGATTGCCCAGGATGAAGGCTGAATTCACCTCTTCGACAAATTTTTCGGTGACTTTGTCGCCCGGCCATGCCATTACCAGTGGACTGCCGCAGACTACGTATTGTCCGGGCCGTCGTTCCAGTCGCAACAGGACATCCTCTTGCTCGGCCAGCGCCATCAGGGCATCCCCGTCGATGAATTGCAGGTAGCCGTCTGCGGCCGCCGCAACCGTGCCGGATTCATTGCTGAACGCGATGCTGAGGTCGAGCAGCGGAGTTGCTTCCTGTCCAATTTTTTGCGGGAACAACCTGTCGATCTCATCAATCAATTCAGCACCGACACGGGCGACGATCTCATCGGCCTGAATCGAAATGGCAACGTGATGGATGAAATAAATCAACACGCCCAGACTGATGAGCGCGAACAGTACCCCGATAGTCACTGACAGGTGTGGTACGAAGTAGGTATCCTCAGGCCGGCGTATGGTACGCATGATGAGCAGGCAGTACACGAACGTAGAGAGGAACGTGCCGAGCACCACTTGGTTGGCGGTATCGCGCATGAAGTTGCGCAACAGGCGAGAGCCGAACTGTGACGAAGCCAGCGACAGTGCCACCAAAGTCATCGAAAAAACCACTCCGGCGATGGTCATCATTGAGCCAGCGATAGTCCCCAGAACCGAGCTCGCGCCCTCCGCGCTGCCGGCATACGCCCAGACCCAGGCAGAGGAGAGCAGCCATTGATTCGTCACCGCCTCATCGAGGGCAACGGAGGCGAAAGCCAATACGATCGCGCAGCCCGTCATGATCGAAGGCAGGAACCAGAAGCTGGAACGAAGACGGTCCCAGTATTTGTGAATGTGCGCTTTCATCTAATTTTGACTCCGGTGAAGCTACCGCCTGAAGGCTGGCTAATCCAGTTTCCATTAGCCGCATTGAAACCACAATAAGCAAATCGATTCCCGCTAACTCTGAAGCAGCATGACATTGAGTATATGTAAAAACGATGCTATTTCCGCATAATATACGTAATATTTAAAATATACTGCCACCAATACCTAAGTTCTGGCGAGTTTCTTGGCGATGAAGGCCGGACGTCTTTCCCATAGCAGGCTGGCGACGAAGCTTGCCGCGCCCAGCCACAATACGGCCACCAGTGCATTGACGTTGATGCTTTCCATTAAGGCGCCGGTCAGCAGCGGCCCGCCGCTGCCGGAAACGCCCCAGGTGGCGTTGATGATGGCGGTGGCGGCGACCAGACGGCGCCCGGAAAAGCGTTCGCCGCAGGCTACCAGCGACAACACGTAGATGCCGCCGGCAGTGCCGCCCAGCACATACAGCAGGGTCCACCACAGCCAGGGCAGCGTGACCGCAAATGGCATCAGCGGCAGCAGCAGGCAGGCGACCAGGCCGCATCCCATGTGGACGCGAGCGCGGCCGACGTGGTCGGCCAGCCAGCCGAGCGGAAATTGCATGGTGGTATTGCCGATCAGCATCACGCTCGCCGACAGCAGCGCCTGTTCGACCGAAATGCCGTGACGCATGCCGAACAGCGGCAGCAAGCTCAGCGCCAGTGCATCGAACAGCGCGAAGTAGGCGGTGCCAAGGATGATGACAGGCATGCGCGGGGCGACGATTTTCCAGCTGGCCGCGTGCTCGTCGCCGATGACGTGGCTGCGATTGGACATCAGCGACAAGCAGGGGATCGACAGCAGGAATAGCGCGCCGCAAGCCGCGAAGGGCCAATCAATCCGGCCCGCCAGCAGCGCCACCAAGGCCGGGCCGATCAGCTGGAACAGCGTGAAAGTGGTGGCATACAGCGCCACCACCCGGCCGCGCGAGCCATCCGGCGCCAGCTTGTTGAGCCAGGCTTCGCCGACGGTAAACAGCACGCCCAGGGCAGCGCCGAAAATGAAGCGCAGCACGCTCCAGTAGATCAGGTTGGTGCTGGTTTGCATCAGCATGGTGGACAAGGAAGCGATTGCTACTGCATACATCATGCTGTTGCGCGGTCCGAAGCGCGCCACCCAGCGCGCCATGAACGGCACCGCCGCCAAGACGCCGAACGCGCCCAGCGCCGTCATCAGGCCGACGATATGATTACCCAAACCCTGCTGATCGAGGGTCAAGGCGGTCAGCGGAAAGGTAGCACCCAGGCCCAGGCCGACCACGGCCACGCTGACGGTAAGCGCCAGAAAATCCCGCCACGGCAGCGTCTTCATGGTCGCGCTCCGCGAGCGGCGGGTTGGCTGAATGCGAAAAAATCGGCCAGTGCCAGAGTTGCTTCTGGCAGATCGGTAGTCGGATGATTGATTGTCAAGGGATGTAAAGTACTTCTGTCGATAGGGTAAAAGTGGTGTTGGCGTTTTATGCAATCCAGCCCGGGATGATTTTAACAGCGCTGGCCGGCGGCTCTTGCGTGCTCCCT
>JBDSCZ010000094.1:0-4295 GCA_039920865.1 Burkholderiaceae bacterium | reverse complement strand
GACGACCCGCGCGTCGTGCTTACCGATAACACGGAGAAGAAACTCGAAGATCTTTTTAATTATTATGTAGAGCGCGACTTTGTAACGCCAGATTATGAGAAACGACTGGAAAAAAAACTGAGCGGTCTTCTGACAGAGGCGTCTGTTAAAGATCTGTATCACGAAGCCAGAGTAGAGCATGGCGCTTTTCGCGCTCGATTCCCGTTCGCCCACAAGAATCAGGCGGGCCTGATCATAAAAGCAATAAAGCCTCTTCATTTGGCGCATAAAGACCCGGCCCTTGCCTATGAACACGGCTGGTCTTGGGTAGGAAAAATCCGGCAGCTTCAGAAGTACAAGGAATTTCCCAAGCATGTCTTAGTCGCCGCGCAAGCCCCAAGCAAAGCAGATGAGCAGGCGTTTTCCATTTATAAGGAAATCCGCGAGGATTTTCTAAGGCTGAATGTTCAGTTCGCAGAACTGTCCGACGTTGAGCAAATCAAATCGTTTGCCCGCCTCCAATAAATCGAGAATTTTTTTAGCAAAATAAGCCCGCCAGCGTGGGCGTTTTTAACGCCCGTCCATTGTGTATTGTCACGCTGCTGAAATACGGTCTTGCTAAGATGCTAGTCTGCTCAGGAGACAACGAGACAGTTTAGCGCCCGAATAGAGGTGTTCTACCGGAGCCGGCGGTCGGGAAAAATACCGGCACAAATTTCAGAAGTCCGTTATTGCAAAGTTGGCGGACTTTTTAACCTAAATTGGCTACTTGGCGGGTTACTGCTAAAGCATGTGAAAACCCCCCCCTTGGCTTGTTGCAGCAGTGTCTCGGCGCCCCACAAGTTCGCGCCGATGATGTTCGGTGTCAGCACCATTTGGTTATCAACATCAATGATCATCGCGACCAAAATACCCAGCAATTGCGTATACATTCAGTGATCATATCCCCCACAAGAACAGTGCAAGGAGACAGATTCTGCTACGGCGCTCCGACCTTGCGCGATGCTTGCGGAAAGGAGTGCCCATCAGAAATAGTCGTAGCCTTTGACCGGCACGCTGTCTTCTTCGGCCTTTTTCAATTCCTCCCGATCCACCTTGTGGTCCCAGAAAATATACCAGCCCTTGCGCTGATCCTGGACCACTTCCGGATGTTCCTCAAGAAACGTGCCGATGAATTGCTCAAATTCCGACACATATCCGGAACCCTTGGTTCGGTAAACTGGTCGCCTGTCAGTCATGGTTGCACCTGCACTTTCTCCATTTAAACAAACCAGAAAAAACACTGAAACGTCAAATAACAGAAATTAGAGTGTGGAAAAACTGCATAGTTTCACTGCCATCTGAAGGATGTCGGTGTTTTAATCGTGTGGAGAGCTGTGTCTGAGCTGGCAGCTAATCAGCTAATCAGCTAATCAGGCCCGGTATTGCATCAGATTTTTTTCCGGCTTAACTGCTTTTCAAAAGCGACATCGAGCTTGCTGACCCGTTTCGCCACTTTCGGGCCGAAGCCGTTGACGAACTTTACGAAGTCGTCCAACGGCAGCGCTTGCCCCAGCTTTTCCTGGTTGCCGCCACCTGTGTTCAGCACCAGGTAGAACAGGTCGTCGCCGGTGCGTACCATCGAATACGGCTTGTTGCCGTCGCGCGCTTTCAGGCGCTCGATGGCGGCGCTGGCTTTGGTGGATCGCATTCAGGGTTCTCCTCGGGAAATCTGGATCGTATTGCCATTCCCATGAAATTAAATTTAGGGTGAGTATATTAAAAAAGTGCAGCTTTCCGCATATATTTAATTGGTATTTAATAATACACTGCCCTGTATGTTATTCATCCTCAGGCCGGCGGATGGAACTGCAGCGCTGCCAGATTCGCATAGATGCCGCCTTGCGCGACCAGCGATGCGTGGTTGCCGGTTTCGACGATCCGGCCGTTTTCCATCACGATGATGCGGTCGGCGCGCTGTACTGTCGCCAGCCGGTGCGCGATGACGATGGTGGTGCGGCCGACCATCGCCGCTTCCAGCGCTTTTTGCACCAGCCGTTCGGATTCGGCGTCGAGCGCGCTGGTGGCTTCGTCCAGCAGCAGCAGCGGCGGGTTTTTCAGCAGCGCGCGGGCGATGGCGATGCGCTGGCGCTGGCCGCCAGACAGGCGCACGCCGCGCTCGCCCAGGAAGGATTGATAGCCCTCCGGCAGTTTCTCGATGAATTCATGCGCGGCGGCCATCTTGGCAACGGCGATCACTTCGTCGTCGCTGGCGTCGGCACGGCCATAGCGGATGTTTTCCAGCGCATTGGCGGAAAAAATAATGGTGTCTTGCGGCACGATGCCGATGGCGTCGCGCAGCGCGTGCAAATCGAGCTGTTTGATATCGACGCCGTCGAGCGTAATCGTGCCCTGCTGCGGGTCGTAGAAACGCAGCAGCAACTGGAACAGCGTGGTCTTGCCGGCGCCGGACGGGCCGACCACGGCCACCGTTTCGCCCGGCTCGATGTTCAGCGTCAGTTGCGACAGCGAATCCGCCAGCGGGCGCGACGGATAGTGGAAGCTGACGTCTTGCAGCACCAGCGCCGAGCCGACCGCGGCGCGCGGCGGCAGCGGCAGCGGTTGCGCCGGCGACTGTACCTGCGAGTGCGCCGACAACAGTTCCAGCAGGCGCTCGGTGGCGCCAGCCGCGCGTTGCGCCTCGCCCAGCACTTCCGACAACGCGCCGATCGAACCGGCCACCAACACTGCGTACAGGATGAATTGGCCCAGCTCGCCGCTACTCATGGTGCCCTGGATCACCGCATGGGCACCGAGCCAGAGCACGAACACGATGGCGCCAAATACCAGCAGGATCGCTACCACCGTCATCATGGTGCGGGTGCGGATGCGCTGCATCGCGGTCGCGAACGCCTGTTCGACCGATGCGCCGAAGCGGCGTGATTCAACCGCTTCGTGGGTGAAGGCTTGCACGGTCGGCATCGCGTTGAGGATTTCGCCTGCCATCGCCGAGGCGTCGGCAATCCGATCCTGCGAGGCGCGCGACAGCTTGCGCACGCGGCGCCCGAAGAACACGATAGGCAGCACTACCGCGGCCAGCAGCACGATGATGATTGCGGTCAGTTTGACGCTGGTGACGAACAGCATCCCAAGGCCGCCGATGAACAGCAGCGAATTGCGCAGCGCCATCGAGATGCTGGTGCCGACCACGGCCTGGATCAAGGTGGTGTCGGTGGTCAGGCGCGACAGCACCTCGCCGGTCTGGGTGGTTTCGAAAAACTGCGGGCTTTGCGTGATGACGTGCCGGTATACCGCGCTGCGGATGTCTGCGGTGACGCGTTCACCCAGCAGGGACACCATGTAAAAGCGTGCGGCGGTGGCGATCGCCAGCACCGCAGCGACACCGAATAACGCCAAAAAGTAAAAATCGATGTGCTGAATGTTCTTGCTGCCTGCCGCGCCTGGATTGCCCGCATTACCGAAGCCGAGATCGATCATCTGCCGGAACGCATACGGAATCGCCAGCGTGGCGCCGGCGGCGACCAGCAAGGCAATCCCGGCCAGGAAAAATTCGCGCTTGTAGGGCGCGAGAAAGGGCAGCAAGCCCTTGAGCGTGGCCAGGCTGCTTTTCTGCGGCTTGAGCACCAGTGCGGTGCTGCTGGTTTTTGTTGTGCTGCCGGTGTTGTCGGTGCTGCTGGTATTTGTGGTGGTCATAATTTCAGTGGTTGGTCGTATCCAGTCATTTCAAGATAGCCGCGTCCGGCGAGCCGGCCGTCGCGGCGAATGGTCACAGCGCCTTCCCAATATACCGTGCCGGTCGAGCGGCGCGCATCGAGTTCCTGGTCGTCCTGCAACGGAGCCAATTGCCAGACAGTGCTGCCGGTGCGGATTTGCATCGCTACCGGATACCTTGCGCCGGTACGCGGCGATTGCCACAGTCGCTGGGGTGTAAATAGTACGGTGTCCGGCGTGAATTGTGTCATCTTTCCGCCCCGGTTGCGCAGCGCAGCATGACTCCACAGCGTGCCGCCGGTTTTGCTGCGGATGCGAAATGCCATCAGCGCGCTGCCGTCATCCAGATTTGCGCCCAGCCAGTCCCAGCCGGCGGCGTCGGCATCGAGCACGCTGCTCGACCATTCGTGATCGAGCCAGGCGCTGCCCTGTACAGCTACCGGCTGGCCCGATCGAGTCAGGGTGCCGGCGACCGCCAGCTGCGGCTCGCTGTAGTAATAGCTGGCCTGTTGCGGCTGCGGCCCCTTGCGCGAGTAACCGTGCGCGCCCTGCAGCATGATTGCCTGGGTCGGCTGCAGCGTCAGTTGCAAGTCGAAGTCGCGGGT
>JBDSCZ010000093.1:0-2753 GCA_039920865.1 Burkholderiaceae bacterium | reverse complement strand
GCAACTGTACCGCTCCTGGGGCGCGGCGGTGATCGGCATGACCAACATGCCGGAAGCGCGGCTGGCGCGCGAAGCGGAAATCGCCTACGCCACGCTGGCACTGGTGACCGATTTCGATTGCTGGCATCCTGGACATGCGGCGGTGACTGCTGAAATGGCAATCGGCAACCTGATGCATAACGCGCAGAATGCGCAAGCGGTATTGCGTGCGTGCATCCGGCGGCTCGGCGCCGATGCGCCGCCGTCACTTGCCCATCAGGCGCTGGCCCAAGCGCTGGTGACGGCGCCGGCGGCGATGCCGGACGCAACCCGCCAGCGGCTGGCGCCGCTGCTGCGCAAATACCTGGAATAGCGGCTTGTCCGCGCAGCATCCGGCATTGATTCATACCCGGATATGTATAAAAAATGTCGCTTTTAATATATGCGGTAAGTGTATGTTTTAATGCCATACCCCATGTATTTATTGAAAATGCAAGTTGCCGCGATACGTAACGGCGGGTGCGTGATGGGCGAAATTAACCAGATTAGCCGGTTCCGATCGGCCACTGGCAGCGCCGGAAACCTTTACACTAACGTTCTCATTCGACACACAGAAGGCGCGACCCATGCATAAGAAGACCTTGTTGCTGTTCACCTGCTCTACTCTGCTGACCGGCACGGCGCTGGCGCAGCAGATCGGCAGCGTGAACACCGAATTCAAAGTGATGGGCTCCCATAAGCTGGTGGTGGAAGCCTACGACGACCCCAAGGTGGAAGGTGTCGCCTGCTATGTGTCCAAGCCCGAGCGAGGCGGCGTGGCCGGAATGTTCGGGGTGGCCGAGGAAGTGTCGGATGTGTCGATTGCCTGTCGCCAGGTCGGCACGATTCGCTTCAAGCAAGCGCTGCCGCAGCAGGAAGACGCGTTTACTGAACGCCGCTCGCTGATTTTCAAGACCCTGCACGTGGTACGCATGGTCGATGCCGCGCGCAATACGCTGGTGTATCTGACCTATTCCGACAAGCTGATCACCGGCAGCCCGAAGAACGCGGTGACCGCAGTGGCGGTGCCGCGCAGCACCGTGATACCGCTCAAAAAATAGCCGGTTTGCGGGGCCGGTCGCAGCCAGCGCTGCGCCGGTCGTCTAAAATAGCGGGTTATCCATCTTTTTAGAACTTGATTCGATCACCTATGGCCAAAAAACAGCAACCCGCCGACATGCCTGTTTCGTTTGAGGACGCGATGGCAGAACTCGCGCAACTGGTGACGCAAATGGAGTCCGGTAGCTTGCCGCTGGAAGCTTCCGTGGCCGCCTATCAGCGCGGCTCGGAACTGATCAAGTATTGCGCGGCGCAACTCGACCGGGTCGACAAGCAGGTAAAAGTGTTGCAAGGCGAGATGCTGAAACCCTTCGCGGCCGATGCCGATGCCGCCGGGGATGCCTGACATGAACGCCAACAAGAGCGCGGTGCAACCCGCCCAACCCTTCAGCGCCTGGATGGCCGCGGTGCAGTCGACGATGGAGCAGGCGCTGTCGTCGTTGCTGCCGGCTGCGGCCAGCACGCCGCAACAGCTGCATCAGGCGATGCGTTACGCTGTGCTGGATGGCGGCAAGCGGGTCCGGCCGCTGCTGGCTTTCGCGGCCGGCGAATTGTTCGCGGCCGAGCCGGAGCAGCTGCAGCGCGCCGCCGCCGCAGTCGAAATGATCCACGCGTACTCTCTGGTGCACGACGACATGCCGTGCATGGATGACGATGCGCTACGCCGCGGCAAGCCCACCGTGCACATCAAGTTCGGCCAGGCCAGCGCCTTGCTGGCGGGCGATGCGCTGCAGGCGCAAGCGTTCCTGGTGCTATCAGAAGGCGGCGGCGACGCCGCTTGCAAACTGGCGATGGTGCGCCTGCTGGCGCAGGCATCCGGGTCGCTGGGCATGTGCGGCGGTCAAGCCATCGATCTGGCCAGCGTCGGCCTGCAGTTGTCGCGCCAACAGCTGGAGCAGATGCACCGCCTGAAAACCGGCGCCTTGCTGCGCGCGGCAGTGCTGCTGGGCGCGCTGTCCGGCAAGCTGCTGACAGCCGGGGAAGAGCAGGCGCTGGACCGCTATGCAGCCGCGGTCGGGCTGGCGTTCCAGGTGGTCGACGACATCCTCGACGCCACTGCCGATTCGGCTACGCTGGGCAAGACCGCCGGCAAGGATGCGGCCGACAACAAGCCGACCTATGTCTCGATTCTGGGTCTGGAAGCGTCACAGGCACTGGCGCAACAATTACGGCAGGATGCGCATCTGGCAATCCTGCCTTTCGGAGACAAGGCACAGCGGTTGCGCGAACTCGCGGACCTGATCGTGCAGCGGAAAGCTTAATGAACCTACTCAAACAGATAAACAGCCCGGCAGACCTGCGCCAATTGACGCGCGCCCAACTCAAGCCGCTGGCCAATGAACTGCGCCAATTCGTGATCGATTCGGTCTCCAGGACCGGCGGCCATCTGTCGTCCAACCTTGGCACGGTCGAGCTGACGATTGCGCTGCATTACGCATTCAATACGCCGGAAGACCGCATCGTCTGGGCCGTCGGCCACCAGACCTATCCACACAAGATACTCACCGGCCGGCGCGACCGGATGCACACGCTGCGTCAGCTGGACGGAATTTCCGGCTTCCCGCGCCGCGACGAAAGCGAATACGACACTTTCGGCACCGCGCACTCGTCGACCTCGATCTCGGCCGCGCTCGGGATGGCGCTGGCGGCCCGCACCAAGTGCGAGGACCGGCATG
>JBDSCZ010000092.1:0-6531 GCA_039920865.1 Burkholderiaceae bacterium | reverse complement strand
GGAGCGTATCGAAGGATTGTTTGAATCCGCAGACCCTTCGATACGCCCTTCGGGCTACTCAGGGCGAACGGCCTAATAACTACAATCAATACGGCGCGCCATAGCGGGCTGAATAGATACATTTATTCATGACAGTCGCCGCGACTGCGTAAAATGAGCGGCTTCAATGTATAAAGAGGAATGACGCGATGAAAAAATCAGGCTTGGAAAAGCAGAAAGCAATGAAACTTGCCGGCAAAATGAAGCAGGCCGGCACCAGCGCAGCGTTCGGCCAGGATGCCGTTGTAGCGCTGGACCGGCGCGACCAGCGCAAGCAGGATCAGGCGCTCGGTCTGGTGCCGTTTGCGGTCAAGCTGCACGGCGATCTGGTGGCCCAGTTGCAGGCCATCGCACAGGCGCGCGTGATCGGAATGAACGAAGTGGTGGCGGAATTGCTGACAAAAGCATTGGCCGAACAGCCGAAATAATCGTCCTGTCATGCACAACATGCAACTTCCTGAAAGCGCCCGCCGCGTGGCTGCTCTGCTGGCGGCCCTCGGCCATGACAAGCCGGTCGTGATGCTGGCGGACAGCGGCAAAACTTCGGCGGCGGCGGCGGCCGGTCTGGGCTGCGATGTCGCCGATATCGCCAAGTCCATCGTGTTTCGCCGGCTGGCCGACGATGCGGCGGTGATGGTCATCGCCAGCGGCGCCAACCGGGTCGATGAAAACAAGGTGGCTGCGATTGTCGGTCCGCTCGGTCGCGCCGATGCAAAATTCGTCAAGCAGCGCATCGGCTACTCGATCGGCGGCGTGTGCCCGATCGGACATGCGGGCCAGACCGTGATGCTGATCGACGCCGATTTGCTCAAGCTGTCAAGCTTGTGGGCCGCGGCCGGACATCCGCACGCGGTGTTCAACCTGACCCCGGCGCAGTTGCTGGCAATGACCGACGCACCGGTAGCGGATGTGGCTCTGGCGGCCGATGCCGCTTGCAGCGACCACACTCGATAGCCAATAACCGAAACCGATAACCGTGCATCCTTGGCTGGGAGCGCTGCAGTACAGAATTTTTAGCTGGCGGGGCCGTGCTGCTGCCCCGGTTCGATCATCGCCAATGCCACTTTGTGCGCTTCCGCCTCGGCGGCGGCTGCGCTGTCAAACACCGCGTCGATGGAGACGCGCTGCTCGGGAAAAATGGAGTTCCTGTGCATCGGGCTGGGGGACGGACCGAAGATCGCCACCATCGCGGCCCAATGTTCGCTTTCGGGCAATTGGACGCTGGAATATTCGATTTCATATTCGTTCACGGTCTCGTTCGGCATGGCAGTCTCCCAGTATTGAATTTACTCGTCCATCCCTTGCAGCCCCTCGATGTCGGCTATCGCCATGCGCAGCATGAGTTCAGGCGTGGCCTCGTGGGGCGTGATGGCGGCGACATGGGCATCCGCTACGGATTTTTTCAATTGATTATCGCGCTGGATAAAATACTCACCTTGGTCGTAGACAATGACATACGTCAACTTCTGTCCTGTGCGTCTCGTATATTCATGTACTAGCATTTCACTCTCCCGGTTAGTAGCACTTAAAATGCTACCTTTGGATAATTATAAATTTACTCGCATTGGCGCGCAAGAATAAGCTTGCAGCGGCATGGCTAGCAACCGGTTTGATCCCACAGGAGTCGCCCGATCATGTATTCACGCCATCTGTCACGTTTTTTGTCGATGCTCGGCATCACCCATCCGATCATCCAGGCGCCAATGGCCGGCGGCGCCACCACGCCCGAACTGGTGGCGGCGGTGAGCAATGCCGGCGCGCTGGGTTCGTTCGCGGCGGCCACGCTGTCGCCGGCGGCGCTGGTCGAAGGCGTGCAGCGGGTGCGCGCGCTGACCAGCCTGCCGTTCAATGTCAACCTGTTCGTGCTGGAACAACCCGCTGTCGACCCGGCCGAACTGGCGGCGGCGCAGGCGCTGCTGGCCCCGTACCGCGCCGCTCTCGGCCTGGCAGCGGCTCCGCCTCCGGCCAAATTCTGCGAAAACAACCGGGACCAGATCGCCGCCCTGCTGACGCTGGCGCCGCCGGTGGTCAGCTTCACTTTCGGCGTGCTCGACGCCGCCACGGTGACGCAATTCAGGCAACAGGGTTCGTTCGTGATCGGTACTGCCACCACGGTAGCCGAAGCGCGCGCCTGGGAAGCGGCCGGTGCCGATGCGATCTGCGTTCAGGGCATCGAAGCCGGCGGCCATCGCGGCACCTTTCTGGGCGATTTTGAACAAGCCGGCATCGGCCTGATGGCGCTGATCCCACAGGTCGCGCGGGCGGTGCATGTGCCGCTAATCGCGGCCGGCGGCATCATGGACGGCAACGGCATCGCCGCCGCACTGATCCTGGGCGCGCAGGCGGCGCAACTCGGCACCGCCTTCCTGTGCTGCGATGAATCCGGCATCCACCCGGGCTGGAAGCAGCGCCTTGCTCTGACCAGCGATGACGGCACCCGTCTGACGCGGGTATTTTCAGGCAAATATGCGCGCGGCATCGTGACCGATTTCATGCAGCAGTTGCGCCCGTTCGAGCATCAGGTGCCGGACTACCCGATCCAGAATGCGCTGACCGCCGATATCCGTCAGGCCGCGGCCCGGCAGAATCAGCTGGAAATGATGTCGCTGTGGGCCGGGCAAGGCGCCGGCCTGGCGCGCCCGATGCCGGCGGCGCTGCTGGTGCAGACGCTGACCGACGAGCTTGCCATCGCGCTGCCGGGGCGCTGATGCCGGTTGCCGGCTTGCCTGCGCCGGAGCGCCGAACCGGCGCCGGAATTTGACGGCATAATGGTGTTTTTTCAAAATAATACAAAATAATGAACATCATGAGACCCGAACCATGCGCGCCGAACTGCAACTCCGATTCACGGCACGATTCTTAATGCAAGGCCGCCCGGCATGACGACGACAGCACAGGATTTCGATCCCGCAACCCATGCCGGGCCGCTGCCCTCGCCCTGCATCAATGTCTGCAAGATGGATGAAAACTCCGGCCTGTGCCAAGGCTGCTGGCGCACCATTCCCGAAATCGTCGCCTGGAGCCAAGCCAGCGAAAACGATAAACGCGCAATCTGGCAGCAGATCCAGCGCCGCGCCACGCAAGCGCGGCCGTGATGACCGATACTGCAGCACGGCTGCCGGCGACGATGCAGGTTCTGCAGCGCGGCTGGCTGTCTTCCAACAACATCCTGTTCGGCGGCGTCAGCCCGAGCGCGCTGGTCGACAGCGGCTACGGCGCGCATGCGGCGCAAACCCTGGCGCTGGTGCAATCCGCGTTGCAGGGGCGAGCGCTGCAACGTTTGATCAACACCCATCTGCACTCGGACCATTGCGGCGGCAATGCGGTGCTGCAGCAGGCATATCGCTGCAGCACCACGATCCCGGCCTCGGAAGCAGAAAATGTCCGCAGCTGGGACGAAGACGCGCTGAGTTTTGCCGCCACCGGCCAGCACTGCGCACGATTTAGCTTCGACGACACGATCTCGGACGGCGACACGCTGACATTGGGCGACATGACGTGGCAGGTGCTGGGCGCGCCCGGCCATGATCCGCATTCGCTGATCCTGTTCTGCCCCGATCAACGGATTTTGATTTCGGCCGATGCGCTGTGGCAAAACGGCTTCGGCGTGGTGTTTCCGGAACTGGGGGGCGAATCCGGCTTTGCCGAAGTGCGCGCCACGCTGGAACTGATCGCCGCGCTCGATGCGCGGCTGGTGATTCCGGGCCACGGCGCACCGTTTACCGGCGTGCAACAGGCGCTCGATGTCGCGTTTTCCCGGCTCGATTATCTGTCTGCCGATCCGGTGCGCAATGCGCAAAACGCGGTCAAGGTGCTGCTGAAGTTCCTGCTGCTGGAGCGCCAAACGATCGCGCTGGCCGAGCTGCCGCAACTGCTGTCGCAGATGCCGGTAGTGGTCGAGACCAACCGGCGCTTTCTGCAGCAAGCGCCGGCGCTGCTGGCGCAATGGGCGATTGCGCAACTGGTCAAGGCCGGCGCGGCCGAAGTGGACGGCGCCTATCTGCGCAACCGCGAATAGGTTTTTAACTGACCGACATTAGGTCGGTCCATTACAGCAAAAAACATTGTCCACGAAAGACACGAAAAGTTTCGTCGACATGCCCCGATGATGCCAGGACTTGACGCCAAACAAGCGCCACTTTGATTTCACACAAATCCAGGCCAGCGTGGTGCGCCAGAATGATTGATGAGTTTCAAGCTCGACTGGTCAACCGGTTTCCGCATTCGGGAGCGCGCCATGTTTCCACAGCAGCAAGCTGTTGCCTTTGACGCCGGCACTGCGTTGCGCCGGAGGCCGGGCCTGACGACCGCATTCCTGCATGCGCTGGTCGCGTTGCTGTTGGCCGCATCGCTGCAGCCAGTGGCGGCTGCTACTTCTGCTACTTCTTCTAGTTCTGCTACTTCAGTAGCGCCGGTGACGTTGCTGACGATCGACGGCGCGATCGGTCCCGCCAGTGCCGACTATGTGGTGCGCGGCATCGCGCGCGCCGCGCAGGACGGCAGCCAGCTGGTGATACTGCAGATGGATACGCCGGGCGGACTCGACACCTCAATGCGGGCCATCATCAAGGCGATCCTGGGCTCGCCGGTGCCGGTCGCCAGCTATGTCGCGCCAAGCGGTGCGCGCGCTGCCAGCGCCGGCACCTACATCCTGTATGCCAGCCATATCGCGGCGATGGCACCGGGCACCAATCTGGGCGCCGCCACGCCGGTGCAGATCGGCGGCAATCCGCTGCAACCGGCACCGGAAAAACCGCTGCCGCGCAGCGACGGCGATAAGGCGGACCAGAAACCCGAGGCCGGCAGCTCGCCGATGGAGCGCAAGCAGGTAAACGATGCCGCTGCCTACATCCGCGGACTGGCGCAGCTGCGCGGCCGCAATGTCGAGTGGGCCGAGCGCGCGGTGCGCGAGGCGGTCAGCCTGCCGGCGCAGGATGCGTTGCAGCTGGGCGTCATCGATTATCTCGCCGCCGACATTCCGGCCTTGACCGCGCAGCTTGACGGCAAAAAAATAAACACGCTGGGCCAAGACAAGCTGCTGCAGACCAAGGGCGCGGCTATCAACGACGCCCAGCCCGACTGGCGTGCCAGGCTGCTCGCCGTGATCACCAACCCCAGCATCGCGCTGCTGCTGATGACGCTCGGGATTTACGGGATCATTTTTGAATTTACCAATCCCGGCCTGGTCGCGCCGGGCGTGGTGGGCGCCATTTGCCTGCTGCTGGCGCTGTATGGATTGCAACTGCTGCCGGTGAACTATGCGGGGCTGGCGCTGATCCTGCTCGGCATGGCGTTCATGGTGGCCGAAGCATTCCTGCCGAGTTTCGGCGCGCTCGGACTGGGCGGCATTGCTGCCTTCGTGGTCGGTGCGCTGATCCTGATCGACACCGAACTGCCCGGCTTCGGGATTCCGCTGGCGCTGATCGCTGCCGTTGCGGTGGTCAGCGCGCTGCTGCTGGCGGCAATGGTCGGAGTCGTGCTGAAAACCCGCCGCCGCGCGTTGGTCGGCGGCCCCGGCGATTTGATCGGCAGCATCGCTGTGGTGCAGCAAGCGACCCAGCGTGAAACCTGGGCGCTGTTGCGCGGCGAAACCTGGCGCGTGGTCAGCGCTGCGCCGCTGCACGTGGCGCAAAAGGTCAGGGTCGTGGCGCGCGATGGCTTGGTGCTGCAAGTGGTCCCTGTCGGCAATAATGAAAAAGGAGAATAACCATGATTTTCAATTTCGGCTTCAGCGGTTTGCTCATCCTGATCCTTGCACTGCTGGCGGCCTCGATTCGCGTGCTACGCGAATACGAGCGCGGCGTGGTGTTCCAGCTGGGCCGATTCTGGGGCGTGAAGGGGCCGGGATTGATCATCCTGATTCCGGTGATTCAGCAGATGGTGCGGGTCGATCTGCGCACCGTGGTGCACGACGTGCCGACCCAGGACGTGATCTCGCGCGATAACGTATCGGTGAAGGTCAACGCAGTGCTGTATTTCCGCGTGATGGACCCCGAGAAAGCCATCATCCAGGTCGAAAATTTTTTCGAGGCGACCAGCCAGCTGGCCCAAACTACGTTGCGCTCGGTACTCGGCAAGCACGAACTCGACGACATGCTGGCCGAACGCGAGCGGCTGAACATGGATATCCAGCAAGTGCTCGACGCCCAGACCGACGGCTGGGGCATCAAGGTCTCGAATGTCGAAATCAAGCATCTCGATCTCGACGAAACGATGGTGCGCGCGATCGCCCGCCAAGCCGAGGCCGAGCGCGAACGGCGCGCCAAGGTGATCCACGCCGAGGGCGAGTTGCAGGCATCGGAAAAACTGATGCAGGCGGCCCAGGTGCTGGCGCAGCAGCCGGGCGCGATGCAATTGCGCTACATGCAAACGCTGGCCAACATCGCCGGCGACAAGTCATCGACCATCGTGTTTCCGTTGCCGATCGAGCTGCTGACCGGCATGGCGGAACTTACCCGCAGGGACCCGCCGCGCAGCTGAAGCGCGCTGCAT
>JBDSCZ010000091.1:0-2099 GCA_039920865.1 Burkholderiaceae bacterium | reverse complement strand
CAAAAATCGATTGATCGCATCGTGGCTCATATCGTCTACGTGGTCTGCAAAATTCGTTAGCGTGTGGTTAGTCGGACTCACCAATAAATACTGGCAGTAATCGAGTCGGGTTGGGCGTTTTGGCATGGACATAACTTTACCCAACCGCTCTCAATTTTAGGTTTACGTCATTACATCTTGTTACATTTATTTGTTTTTTGCGTAAGTCCTATAATAAATACGTTTTTAAGCCCTCTTGCACTTTGTCGGCCGCTTTGAACGTCGTTTTAATCTCGGCGAAACTGGCAAACGTGCGGGACTCGACGATCTTGCGCCACGCCTGCAGGGGGACATGGGCCGCCGGATGGATCGTTGCAAAGTCGGCTTTATTGGGGATGATGCACATGTTGCTAGTTAATCTAAAATTGAGATATTTGGAATGTTTTACTGCACATAATGGAAAAATAAACTCTTCTGTGCGGCAGCTGAAGACCTGCCAGCGGCAAGCCTGCCGGTTCGGCACCGGCGCTGTGTGCGGCACCTAGCGCGAAGACCGTCAGCCGAAATGCCGTATCACCGATCCGTCCCCGGCCTATGCCAGCCCGCAGTCTTCCCAGACCGGTAGCCGCAGCGCGATCCCGAACCGTCAGCGCGATGCCACAATCCCGTAGTGCCTGGCGTGGCGCTGACGGTTGATTTCCAACAGGACACCGACTGCTTCCCGGTACGACTGCAATACCTGCTGCCGGCGGTTGCCCAGTTTGTTATGCAGGCCGCCCCAGGCACTTTCGACGATCCAGTCGCCGAACAGGTCCCGGTACACCTTGGCGGCATAATAACGACGTTTGGTTTCCCATCGAATCTCAGTCATGTGCATCCCCATGAAAGCAGGTACAGGTACCTGATGTGCTCAGTTTGCCATGAAAAGTTCTGCGCCGGGTGCTGCCGCAGAGCGCAACACGTCAGCCGGTGATTGCACGCAGTGTTCCTTTTTCGACGGCGTCGTACACCGCATTCATGTCGCGCCCGGCGATATTGTAGGCCCATGCGCCGTCCTGGCTTACTTCGGCGATGCCGTCAAAGATTTTTACAATCTTGCCTGGTCCGGCGGCGAAACGTTTGTTTGCATACAGAGCACGACGATCCCTGATCTGTTCCACCGCTTCGGTGTCGATGCTATTGCGCTCGGCCTGGCGGGCGCGGGTAGTGTAGTCGGTCGCTTTCGGATTAGCAATCATCGCGGCGAGGTAGCGGTACACCCGATTGCCGCTGGCTTTTAGTTCGGTCAGGCGCTTCTTGGCGACAAGGTATATGTCAGACAGTTTGTGTCCTTTTGCATGAGCCATGCCGCGCAGCTTGCAGACACCGGTGTCTTTAACGCCGAGCTCGATAATTGGCTGCAGCTCTGGTGGCAGAGTGATCGGGTTGGCTTCTGGGTTTTGAATTCTGTTTTGAAAAAGAATCTCTTGCTGATCTTTTCTAAAAGTAAGGTCAACGTATACAGCACCATCGGACATTTTTGTCTCTCCGTCTGAAACCGGGGCGGTCTTTTCCCTGGTTGGCAGTCCGACGATCGCGCACAGATCCGCACTGAATCGGTAGCAGCGGTAGGTGAACAAGCCCCATGCGCTACGGCCGTCGCTGACTTGCTTCAGCCATCCGGCGCTGCGCAGCGTGGCTATGGTGCGCTGAACCGTTTTTGCGCTGACATCTGCTTGCATGGCGACGATGTCGAGCCGGGCTTTGATCGGCGTGGCGCCATTATTCTTGCAGGCGCGGGTGAGCAGCGCCTTGAGCACAGCCTTCATGCTCCGGGTGAGCCCTAGAAAACGCGGGTTGGTATCAACTAGAAGGATAGCCAGTTGGATAGTTTTAGGGTACTGCTGATAAGGCTTGATAATATCTTCGATAGTCGGTGCGTACATGCGCGTTCCCATCGCCTTAATAATAAAGGCAAATGATTGACAAGGGCGCATTCGGGATATAGGATGAGTATTCTGATGTCTCGCCTGTTTTTCCGAATGCCCGGATTAACCGGAAAATTATTAAAATGCCCTTGGTTCGAGCCAAGGGCATTTTTCATTTTCTGGAAGTATGTAGTGCTAATTCATTCCAATTCC
>JBDSCZ010000090.1:0-8185 GCA_039920865.1 Burkholderiaceae bacterium | reverse complement strand
ATGCGATGCCATCGATGACGCCGATGATGTCGACGATCTTGCGGGAGGAATCATTGATCGAGGCCATGGTGTCGACCACCTGCGCCACTACCGCGCCGCCCTTTTCTGCCACTTGCGAGGCGGACAGCGCCAGGTCGTTGGCCTGATGCGCATTGTCGGCGTTCTGCTTGACGGTGGAGGTCAGTTCTTCCATCGAGGCTGCGGTTTCTTCCAGTGAACTGGCCTGCTGCTCGGTGCGCGACGACAGGTCCATGTTGCCGGCGGCGATCTGGCTGGAAGCGGTGGCGATGGTATCGGTGCCGCTGCGTACCTGGCCGACGATCGCGGCAATGCTGTCGCGCATGGTTTTTATCGCATGCAGCAGGCTGGTCTGGTCGTTATTTTTCAGCTCGACCGCAACTGTCAGATCACCCTGCGCTATGCGGCGCGTGATGCCGACTGCATATTCCGGCTCGCCGCCGAGTTGCTTGAGTATGCCGCGCGAAATCACCATGCCGATGCCGAACATGACCGCAGCCAGCAGCAGTGTCCCGATCGAGAAATTGATCAGACGACTCATAAACGCGGTTTCAACCGTATCCAGATAGATGCCGGAGCCGATGATCCAGCCCCAGGGTTCGAAGCCCTTGACGAACGACACCTTGGGGACAGGCTGTTCGCTGCCCGGCTTGGCCCACAGGTAATGGACGAAACCTGAGCCGCTGGCCTTGACGGTGTTGACGAATTCGACAAACAAATGCTTGCCGTTTGGGTCCTTGATGTCCGACATGTCCCGGTTTTCGAGTGCCGGATTGATCGGATGCATCAACGTATGCGGGTGCATATCGGTGATGAAGAAGTATTCTGTGCCGCTGTAGCGCAAGTTCCGCACCGCCTGTAATGTCTGCTGTTTCGCCACTTCTTCTGTTAGCACGCCCTTTGTCACAAGATCATGGTAATTGGTCAGCAGGCCATAGGCGGTTTCGACCACCTGGCGCACGTTACTTTGCCGATCCTCGGTCATCATTTTCCGTTCCGACAGCAGGAATAGTGCTGTCAGCAGGATGACGCCAAAAACGGCGCTAAAGGTATATAACCCGAGTTTTTTTGCGATGCTCATCGAGTGAAATTTTTGCAGCATGAACATGTGGATTTCCTTGTGATTGGGGCTGTTTTTATACGGCGGAGGCAACTTGTTAAATTTGTTCCATGTCGCTTGACGGCATCAGCTTGTCAAATCCTTCAGGACCAACAGCACTTGCATGGCACTCTCTTCGCGTGGAGGATAGAACCGCATTATATTGCGGCAACGCAATATAGCATTGCCACATCCGATTCGCCGCTAATAATTTGCACCCGAGCAGTAGGCATCCGCTGCTGTCGTTACCGTGCGTTGCTTTGGAGCACATGCTACATTCTGCTAACTTGCCATCACGCTGCCAAACATGCCAACCCCATTGCGTAGTCTTGCCACCCGCCACCCCTTCCTCACCGCGCTTGCCATCTCGCTGGGAGCTGCGGTGTCGTTGGGCATGTCGCGCTTTTCCTACGCGCTGCTGCTGCCACCGATGCGGGGCGATCTGGACTGGACGTATTTGCTGGCCGGTGCGATGAATACCGGCAATGCCTTCGGTTACTTCATCGGTGCACTGATGACGCCGGCACTGATGCGGCGATTCGGTGCGCACCGCATGCTGGTTGCCGGTTCGTTGCTGACCGCGCTGTTCATGCTGCTGTCCGGCTTTGTCACCGACACCAGCTTGCTGATGAGTCAGCGCGTCCTGTCGGGCGTGGCCAGCGCCTTCATTTTTATTTCCGGCGGCGTGCTGGCGGCGCGCTTGGGCGGCATGCATCCGCGCCATGCGGGCTTGCTGATCGGCCTGTATTACGGCGGCACCGGTTTCGGTATTGTGCTGTCGGCCCTACTGGTGCCGGCCACGCTGGCTGCAGCCGCAGCCTTCGGCGCCTTGCACGGCTGGCAATGGGCCTGGCTGGCGCTGGGCGGCGCTTGCCTGCTGGCGACGCTGGGAATGGCAGTACCCTCCCGACAGATACCGGATGCGCCGCTGCAGACCGGGACGCACGGCCGCTTTCGCATACGCTCTTTCGGTTTCGGGCTGGCGGCATATTTCATGTTCGGTGCCGGCTATATCGGCTATATGACTTTCGTTATCGCGCTGCTGAAAGAGCAGGGTATGAGCGCGCCGATGGTCACGCTGTTTTACACTTTGCTGGGAGTAGCAGTGCTGGCGTCAGCCCGGGTCTGGGCCGGCATGCTGGATCATTTCAAGGGTGGCCAGTCGCTGGCGATACTGAACGGTTTGCTGGCGCTGGCAACAGTGCTCCCTGCGCTGTCGGCGAACCCGCTGCTGGTATTCATATCAGGCATGCTGTTTGGCGGCGTATTTTTATCGGTGGTGGCATCCACTACCGCACTGGTGCGGCATAACCTGCCGCCGCCGGCATGGTCGACCGGCATCAGTGCTTTCACCACCGTATTCGCTTTCGGTCAGATCATCGGCCCCAGCGCAGTCGGCTGGATCGCCGATGGCGCCGGCGGATTGCAGCGCGGGCTGGTGTTTTCGGCGCTGGCGCTGCTGATCGGCGCATTGCTGGCGATGCGGCAGCGGGAGCTGCCATTTCCGTAAAAATCGCGTAACGGTAACTACATCGGGCGGGAACGGCCTGCCATCGCAGCCTATTCTGATTCTTCGCGCGGGTCGCGCTCCAACATGCGCGCCGCCATGTGCTCTACCGGATCGCCGTCGAACAAGACACCGGCCACGGCATCGGTGATCGGCATGCTGACTCCGCGCTCAAGTGCCAGCATGCGCACTGCTTGCGCACAGCGCACACCTTCGGCTACATGCCCGAGATCGGCCACGATTTCCGCCAGCGACTTGCCTTGGCCCAAGCCAAGTCCGACCCGGCGATTGCGCGACAGGTCGCCGGTGCAGGTCAGGATCAGGTCGCCCATCCCGGCCAGCCCCATGAAGGTTTCGGGCTGGCCGCCGAGCGCCACGCCGAGCCGCGTGATTTCGGCCAAGCCGCGGGTAATCAGCGCGGCGCGGGCGTTCATCCCCAGCCCCAGGCCGTCGGCAATCCCGCTGGCAATCGCCAGTATGTTTTTGACGGCACCGCCCACTTCGACCCCGACAATATCTTCGCTCGAATACACCCGGATATTCCCGCCATGAATGGCGCGCACCACAAGGTCGCGCAAGTCATGCGATTTGGTTGCGACTGTCAGCGCACAAGGCAAGCCGCGCGCAACTTCCTGCGCGAACGACGGCCCCGACAGCGTGCCGGCCGGAATGTAGTCGCCCAGCACGTCGCGCACCACTTGATGCGGCAGCATCCGGGTCTGCTCTTCGAAGCCCTTGCAAAGCCAGACGATATTGGCCGGCGCATACGGTTTCAGAAGCGCCATCAAAGAGCGTAAGCCGGCCACCGGCACAGCGGCGATGAGCAAACCATCGCGTGCGGCATGCGCGACCGCATGCTCGAAATCGGCACTGACTTCGAGCGCATCCGGCAAGCGGATATCCGGCAGATAGCGAAAATTTTCCCGCCGTGCAGCGCTGTCCCGGGTCAGTTCAGCATCGCGCCCCCACAGCACGACCCGATTCGGTTCGGCCAGCGATACCGCCAACGCGGTGCCCCAGGCGCCGGCGCCGAGGATCGTGATGGGCATGGGCATGGCGGGCAAGGTGGTGTGGTTTGACATGGCGACAGAATGTTATTTTCGAAAAAAATAAACCGGCATTGCAAAGAAGTTGCAAAAAATGGCAGACGCGGTTCCAGAATAGCGGTTCAGGGAAATGTGAACACGTATTTATACTATATATTGTATAAAAACATATCGCATTAAAGATTTGCGGAAAAGTACTGGTTTTTAGGCATACTCCCAATATTAACAACTTCTCTTATTCACCCCAGACTTCGGTGACCTTGACGTAGCCGCTCTGGCCGTCGCGGTGCTTTACCCTGAGCCAGCCCGATACCGCCGGCGCCAGCAATTCGAGCAGGACGTTTTTGTCGGCGCTGAAGACAACGCTGCCAGCCCCGTCCTGGGTGGCCCGGACCTGGGCATTGGCGACGCTGACGACGACCCAGCGTTGTTCGCTCAGCGCGCTGGCCTCGATCCATGACAGATCGCCGCTGGCGTCGCGCACCTTGAGCCAGTTGCCGTAGATCAGGATCACTTCGAGCGGCATGTTGCGCGGTGCTATAAACAATTTGGCGCCGTGCACCGAGGGTGCATCGTATAGGATCGCAGGCGCCGCAGCGACCGATTTGAAATCGGCCGCCTGGACCACGCCAGCCGGCACCATTAACCCAAAACATACGGCTAAAATTGCAATTTTCATGCGAGTGCTCCGGCGGTGCAGCAACTCCGGCGCCAGTTTTGGCCCCGGAGCAAATGGCAGGATTTCAGTGCGTGGTAGGCGCGCCATCCGGAATCAGGATGCCGGATGCGTTTTGTTCAGCGATCGCTTGCTGGCGCTGCTGATAAAACACTTCGAAATTGATTTCGGACAAATGCACCGGCGGAAATCCTGCTCGGGTAATCGCATCGGCGATGTTGGCGCGCAAATACGGATACACGATGTTCGGGCAGCCGATTCCGAGCAGGGCTTCGATCTGCTCGGGCGGAATGTTGCGCGCTTCGAAAATGCCGGCTTGCTTGCCTTCGACCAGAAACGCCACCTTGTCATTGATCTTGGCCGTGACGGTAATCGTCACAGTCGATTCAAAAATTCCTTCAGCCAGATTGTCAACACCGACATCGACCGCGACTTCGATATTCGGTGCGTCCTGCTCGAGGAAAATCGCCGGTGAATTCGGCTGCTCGAGAGACAGGTCTTTCAGGTATACGCGCTGGATCTGGAATACGGGTTGCTGGACTTCTTCAGTCATGGAACGCTTTCATAAGGTTTGAAATTGGGTGCAAGGATTGGCATCCGGCACCCGTTTTAACTTTGTATTGCAACGACTGAGCAGCTTAAGCGCCTTTGAGCAGTGCATCAAGCCCGCCCGCATGATCCAGCGCCGACAAATCATCGAAACCGCCGACGAAAGTGTCGCCGATATAGATTTGCGGCACCGTGCGACGGCCGGTCCTCTGCATCATCGCATCGCGCTGCGCTGCATCGAGGTCGATCCGCACTTTTTCGATCTGCTCCACGCCCTTGGCTTTCAATAGGCGCTCTGCCATTACGCAGTAAGGGCAGACTCCGGTACTGTACATCAACACTTGTGCTGTCATGTTCACTCTTCCTTTATTTAATAGTTGGCAAGCCCTGCGCCTGCCATGCCGCCATGCCGCCATCCAGACTCACCGCTTCGGTGAAACCGGCTTTTTTCAATCGCGCGGTTGCTCCAGCCGAGCGGGTTCCGGTCGCGCAAACCACGATGACGGGCTTGCTCTTGAATTTTTCCAGCTCCCCCAGCCTGGCCGGCAGGGTTTTCAGGCTGATGTTTTTTGCGTCCCGCAGATGCCCGGCAGCGAATTCATCCGGCTCACGCACATCCAGAATCAATGCCTTGCCTTGATTGATAATCTGGGTTGCCTGCAATAAACTCACTTTTGAACCGCGCCGCAACAAGCCAGGCAACAGCAAGGCCCCTCCGGAGAGGACGACTAAGCCAAACAAACTGATATTTTCAAGAATGAATTTCACAAGATTCCAATGATAAAAAGTCTAATAAATTACGCATAACCGTACAAATAACCATACCCACAGCCGTAAGCATAACTAACAACCACGAACAGGCAGTTTCATCCCGAAAATACCGTTTTACCCGTGCAAAGCACACATGCATTGTCCGGATTAACGATGAATGGACCGGAGTTAGCCGCGTCATTATAAAATAGAAGACTGAATTCAAGCCAACGCAACCCGAACTCAACTTGAACGCAACCTTTTTTCACGCTTCCCAATCCCTAATATGTACAAAATTGTATTGATGCGCCACGGCGAATCCACCTGGAATCTTGACAACCGTTTCACCGGCTGGACCGACGTCGACCTGACCGAAAAAGGCGTGGCCGAAGCAAAACAGGCTGGCACCGTGTTGCGTGAAGCCGGCTTTACCTTCGACCTCGCTTACACCTCGGTACTCAAGCGCGCAATTCGCACACTCTGGGGTGCGCTCGACGAGATGGATCTGATGTGGTTGCCGGTGGTGCATGACTGGCGCCTCAACGAACGTCATTACGGCGCGCTGCAAGGCTTAAACAAGGCAGAGACGGCAGCACAGTACGGTGACGATCAGGTACTGGTGTGGCGCCGCAGCTACGATATCCCGCCGCCACCGCTGGAACATAATGACCCACGCACCTCGTACAACGACCCGCGATATGCAAGCCTCGAGCGCGCACGTATTCCGCTCACTGAATGCCTGCAAGATACCGTGGCGCGCGTGATGCCAGCTTGGGACGACTCGATCGCACCGGCTATACGTGCCGGCAAGCGCATCATCATCAGCGCCCACGGTAACAGCTTGCGCGCGCTGATAAAGATGCTCGACGGCATCAGCGATGCCGACATCGTAGGACTGAACATTCCTAACGGGCAACCACTGGTGTATGAACTGGATGCTGACCTGAAACCGATAAAAAGCTATTACTTGGGTGACCAATCAGCCATTGCAGCCGCTTTGCAGGCCGTTGCCAGTCAGGGAAAGGCGAAGTAATTCGCTACCGATGCCAGTTTTGACTGATAAAAACCACTCCGTACTGCGCCGATCCCCGTTACTGCCACGCCTTAACTCGTGCAGGGGCCGGGGCTGGCTTGCAGTAGCAGTACTGGTGCATGTCGCCGTGCTGTGCGGCATGCTGGCCGTATCACAGGATGGTATCGCCGCCAACAAGAGCACCGAGCGCGCCAAACAAAAACTGCTCGCCGAATCCGAACGCAGCGATTTACGACAAAAACTGCGGACGCTCAAGCGTGACATTGCACAAACCGAGACTGCCAAGGATAGTGCCGTGGATGCGCTGGACGAAGCGGAAAGCGCGATTTCTAACGCCAGCCGCACCTTGCGCAACCTGACAGAAGAACAAACACAGACCCAAACCAGACTCCTGCAACTGGCGCAACAACAAAGCGAACTCACCAAAACGGTACTTGAGAAGCAAAAACAACTGGCGCAATTATTGCGGGAGCAATATATCGCCGGCAATGAAGACCGCACCAAACTTTTGCTGTCGGGCGATAACCCCAACCGCATCAATCGCGAATTGCAATACATGGGTTACCTGTCGCAAGCGCAAGCTCGGCTGGTGGAATCGCTGCGCGTCAATCTCAATGCAGTCAAGGCAAATCAGGCCGCGGCGCAAAATGCAAAAGATGAGCTGGACGAAATCGCCCAGGAAGAACACCAGCAAAAAGCCCTGCTGCAACAGGAAAAAATGCGCAGAACGCATTTATTATTACAGCTATCGGGCAAACTGGTGACACAGCGCAAAGAGGCCGGTAATCTGGAGCGCAATGATCAACGTCTGGCAGGGCTGGTTACGAAACTGGCGCAATTGATTGACGCACAGAAAAAGGCTGACGCAATCGCACAACAGAAAAAGCTTCAGGAACGGCAGGCGGCGCGGGCGAATGCAGAGCGATTGCGGGCCGAGCGCCGGCGCCAGCAAGCGCTGCAGACCAACGCCGGGCGTAGAGTACCGATCGAAAGCAACAAGGAAAGCAGTTCAGAAGCTGATGATGCCGCACTACAACCGCCGGAATCACCGGTACGCAATGAACTTACTCCTGGCACCGGTATCAATGAGGGACTGTTCGCCAAAATGCGCGGCCAGCTGCGGTTACCGATACGCGGCGAATTAATCGTAAAATTCGGCGGCAAGCGCGGCGACGGCCCGAACTCGAAAGGATTATTCATCCGCACCGGCGAGGGACTCGAAGTAAAGGCCGTAGCTGCCGGGCGTGTCATATTTGCAGATTGGCTGCGCGGCTTCGGAAATCTGATCATTGTTGATCACGGCAGTCAGTACATGACGATTTACGGCAACAACCAGACTCTTTTCAAGCGACCGGGAGATGCTGTTAAATCTGGCGATATTATTTCTAGCACAGGCAATAGCGGCGGTAGCGAGCAATCGGGTTTATACTTCGAGATGCGACATCAGGGTCGCGCGTTCGACCCACTTGGCTGGGTAACTATTAGGTGATACATGGGCAGTAAACTC
>JBDSCZ010000089.1:0-10994 GCA_039920865.1 Burkholderiaceae bacterium | reverse complement strand
GAATGCCTTTTCCGCATATATTCATTGCGGCATTAAAAATACCGGCTGGAGTATATTTTCGTCGAGAGGGTTGTCGTAGTGACCTCCTGGCACAATCAAATCCGTTGCGAAGATGCGCTGGCAGGATTGGCGCGGATTCCCGACGATTCGATAGACCTAATCGTTGCCGACCCGCCGTACGGCCTCGGCAAGGAATACGGCAACGATTCGGACAAGATGGAAGCAGATGCCTATCTGCGCTGGACTGCCGACTGGCTGGACGCCGCATTGCCGAAGCTGAAAGACAGCGGCAGCCTGTACATCTTCCTGACCTGGCGTTATTCGCCGGAGATTTTCGTGATGCTCAAGCAGCGCATGACGATGCTCAACGAAATCATATGGGACCGCCGAGTGCCGTCGATGGGCGGCAGCACCCGCAGCTTCACCTCGGTGCACGACACCATCGGATTTTTCGCCAAGCAAAAAGGCTATTATTTCGATCTCGATGCGGTGCGTATCCCGTATGACGCAGCGACCAAGAAAGCCCGTTCGCGCTCGATTTTCGTCGGCGCCAAGTGGCTGGAGATCGGTTATAACCCGAAGGATCTGTGGAGCGTGTCGCGGCTGCATCGTGAGCATCCGGAACGGGCCGATCACCCGACCCAGAAACCGCTGGCAATCATCGAGCGCATGATCCGTGCGTCCTGCCCGCCCGGCGGCGTGGTGCTCGACCCATTCATGGGTACGGGCACCACGGCGGTGGCGGCACAGCGTTGCGGCCGCGACTTTGTCGGCTTCGAGTTGAATTCCGAATATTGCGCGATAATCGAAGCGCGCCTGGCCGCACCGCAGGCGCAGTTCACCGAGCACAGCAACCAGCCAACCGAACCGGTGCGCTCCAAGCTCACTGAGATTAAAAAAGGCAGCCGGAAAAAAAAATCCGCAGCCGTACCGGCAGATTCCGCTCCCGATGTGGTACAGCAGGCGTTTGCATTCGACCATCTTATTTGACTAACCCTATTTCAAAACACCTGACAACCAAAGCCATGTCCTTGATTGACAACATCATCCGTCCCGACGTCCGTGCGCTTGCCGCTTACCACGTCCCCGATTCCAGCGGCCTGGTCAAGCTCGATGCGATGGAAAATCCGTACCTGCTGTCGCAAGAACTGCGCGAGCAGCTGGGCCGGCATCTGGCCGAGGTCGCGCTGAACCGTTATCCGGTGCCGTCCTACCGCGCGCTGAAGGCCGAAATTTGCGCCCAGTTCGGCGTGCCGGCCGGTTTCGACGTGGTGCTGGGCAATGGATCGGATGAATTGATTGCGATCATTTCGCTGGCCTGCGCCAAACCGGGCGCCAAGGTGCTGGCGCCGATGCCCGGTTTCGTGATGTATGCGATGTCGGCCCAATTTGCCGGGCTGGAATTCGTCGGCGTGCCTTTGAATCCCGATTTCACGCTGGATCTTGCGGCGATGCTGGCGGCTATTGCAGAGCATAAACCGGCGATTGTCTATCTGGCGTATCCGAACAACCCGACCGGCACCTTATACGACGCCAATGACTTCGAACAGATCATCCGCGCGGTCGGCGACAGCGGGATCGTGGTCTCGGATGAGGCGTATCAGCCGTTTGCGCCGTCAAGCTGGATGCCGCGGCTGGTAGAATTCGATAATCTGGTGGTGATGCGTACCGTCTCCAAGCTCGGCCTGGCCGGCATCCGGCTCGGTTATATGGCGGCCAGCCAAGCCTTGTTGCAGGAATTCGACAAGGTGCGGCCGCCCTACAATGTGAACGTGCTGAGCGAGGCTGCCGCGTTGTTCATGCTGCAGCACGCCGACGTGCTGGAGGCGCAGGCACAGTGCCTGCGCGACGAGCGAACCCGTCTGGCCAGCGCTTTGGCAGCCTTGCCGGAGATCGTGGTGTTTCCTTCGGCTGCGAATTTTTTGCTGATTCGGGTGCAGTCCGGGCACATCAATGCGCAGAATGTGTTCGACAAGCTGTTGGAGCGCAAGGTTTTAATCAAAAATGTCGGTAAAATGCACCCATTATTGAAAAACTGCCTGCGGGTCACCGTCGGCACGCCGGATGAGAACAAGCAATTTCTCGATGCGCTAAAAGCATCGCTGGCACAGTAAAGCAACGTAATAACAACGAATTGGCAATTTTAACCACGGCAATCCAATGAACATGTCTACCCCGCGCATTGCAGAAGTTAGCCGCAATACCAACGAGACGCAGATCCGCGTCGCCATCAATCTGGATGGCAGCGGCACCCAGAAACTCGCGACCGGCGTGCCTTTTCTGGACCACATGCTGGATCAGATCGCCCGTCACGGCTTGATCGATCTCGATATTGAAGCGCACGGTGATTTGCACATCGACGCTCACCACACGGTAGAAGACGTCGGCATTACGCTGGGCCAGGCATTTGCCAAGGCAATTGGTGACAAGAAGGGCATTCGCCGTTACGGCCACGCGTATGTGCCGCTGGACGAAGCGCTGTCGCGGGTGGTGATCGATTTTTCCGGCCGTCCCGGACTCGAATATCATGTGCCATTTACGCGCGCAATGATCGGCGGTTTTGATGTCGATCTGGTGCACGAATTCTTCCAGGGCTTCGCCAACCACGCGCTAGTGTCCATGCATATCGACAACTTGCGCGGCGACAACGCACATCACCAGTGCGAGACAGTTTTCAAGGCATTCGGTCGCGCATTGCGCATGGCCACCGAGCTCGATGCGCGCGCCGCCGGAACCATTCCTTCGACCAAAGGCAGCCTGTAAGCGCCGATTGCATTGATCCGTTTGGCATTTGAATCATCCAGTTTATAGTGTAAAAATGAATAAAATCGTTGTGGTGGATTACGGCATGGGTAATTTGCGCTCGGTAGAACAGGCCTTGCGCCATGTCGCTCCCGAAGCGGATGTGCGGATCTCAGGCTTGGTCGCCGATATCCGCGCCGCCGATCGGATCGTCCTGCCCGGCCAGGGTGCAATGCCGGACTGCATGCGCTGTTTGCGCGAGTCCGGCCTGCAGGATGCGTTGCTGGAAGCGGCGCGTAGCAAGCCGCTATTCGGTGTCTGTATCGGCGAGCAAATGCTATTCGATAGCAGCGAGGAGGGCGATACGCCCGGACTCGGACTGCTACCCGGAAAAGTGGTCCGGTTCCAACTCGATGGACAGCTGCAGCAAGACGGCTCGCGCTTCAAGGTGCCGCAAATGGGCTGGAACCAGGTTAGCCAGACGCAGCCGCACGCGCTCTGGGACGGCATAGCCGACGAGTGTTATTTTTATTTCGTACACAGTTATTATGCCCAGCCGGCGGTTACTGCCGACACCGTGGGGCTGACCGAATACGGCGCTGCCTTTGCCTGTGCGGTGGCGCGCGATAATATCTTCGCAACCCAGTTTCACCCGGAAAAAAGCGCCTCGGCCGGATTGCGTCTGTACCGCAATTTCGTTCACTGGAAGCCTTGATTCCGGCACTACGCTGATGTGATAACCGTTTATTTTTCTCAACCTTAACTTTTCAAACTGTCCGCCATGCTGCTCATCCCCGCAATCGATCTTAAAGACGGCCAATGCGTACGCCTTAAACAAGGCGACATGGATCAGGCCACAATATTTTCCAAAGACCCGGCCGCCATGGCGCGCCACTGGCTGCTACAAGGCGCGCGCCGCCTGCATCTGGTGGATTTGAACGGTGCTTTTGCCGGCAAGCCGAAAAACGAATCCGCGGTAAAGTCCATCCTGCTAGCGGTCCGCGATTTCGCTCTGGAAAACGATATCGATGAAATTCCGGTCCAGCTCGGCGGCGGGATCCGCGATCTGGATACGATAGAACGCTATCTGGACAGTGGCTTAAGCTACATCATCATCGGTACCGCCGCGGTGAAAAACCCGGGTTTCCTGCATGACGCCTGCGGCGCCTTCCCGGGCCAGATCATCGTCGGCCTCGATGCCAAGGATGGCAAAGTCGCCACTGATGGCTGGAGCAAGCTGTCCGGGCACGAAGTCATCGATCTGGCCAAAAAATTCGAAGGTTATGGTGCAGAAGCCATCATCTATACCGATATTGGGCGCGATGGCATGATGGGCGGCGTCAACGTCGAAGCAACGGTGAAGCTGGCGCAGGCGGTCAGGATTTCGGTTATCGCCTCCGGCGGCGTACACGATATCAAGGACGTGGAAGCACTGTGTGCGGTACAGGACGAAGGCATCGATGGCGTGATTTGCGGCCGCTCGATTTACGAAGGTTCGCTCGACTTGCTGTCGGCCCAGGCGCGCGCCGATGCATTGAGCGAGCAGCCGGAAGAATAGCCATGACACTTGCCAAACGCATCATTCCCTGCCTGGACGTCACCGCCGGCCGTGTGGTCAAGGGCATTAATTTTCTCGAGTTGCGCGATGCCGGCGACCCGGTCGAAATTGCCCGTCGCTACGACGAGCAGGGCGCCGACGAAATTACTTTTCTCGACATCACCGCCTCATCCGACGGGCGCGACCTGATTTTGCACATCATCGAGGCGGTCGCCTCGCAAGTATTTATTCCGTTGACGGTCGGCGGCGGGGTGCGCGTAGTGGAGGACGTGCGCCGCCTGCTCAACGCCGGCGCCGACAAGGTCAGCATCAATACGTCTGCGGTGACGAATCCGCAACTGGTATTCGATGCCGCGCACAAATACGGTTCGCAATGCATCGTGGTGGCGATCGACGCCAAGCAGACCGCGCCCGGCAAATGGGAGGTATTTACCCATGGCGGCCGCACCCCGACCGGCCTCGATGCAATTGCCTGGGCGCAGAAAATGGAAAGCCTCGGTGCCGGTGAAATATTGCTTACCAGCATGGATCGCGACGGTACCAAGGTCGGTTTTGACCTGGGACTGACGCGCGGCGTTTCGGACGCGGTGAATATTCCGGTGATCGCATCCGGCGGCGTCGGCACTCTGCAGGACTTGGCCGACGGCATCAAGCAGGGGCGTGCCGATGCGGTGCTGGCGTCCAGTATTTTTCACTACGGACAACACACTGTGCAGGAAGCAAAACGTTTCATGTCGCAACAAGGCATTCCAATGAGGCTAGCATGAACGCAAATTTCAAGTGGCTAAACAAGGTGCGCTGGGACGAGTACGGTCTGGTGCCGGTGATAGCGCAGGAAGTGGGCAGCAATGACGTATTAATGTTCGCCTGGATGAATCGCGATGCGCTAGCTCGGACGGTGGAGCTGGGTGAAGCCGTATACTGGAGCCGTTCGCGCAAGAAACTCTGGCACAAGGGCGAGGAATCGGGCCATACCCAGAAGGTGCATGAAATTCGCCTGGACTGCGACGAGGATGTAGTGTTGCTAAAGGTGGAACAAACAGACGGCATTGCCTGCCATACCGGGCGGCATTCCTGTTTCTTCCAGAAATTTGAAGGGGATTCCACCGACGGCGTCTGGCAGGCAGTTGAACCGGTGTTGAAGAACCCTGAAAGCATTTATAAATGAGCGAAACATTAAATCGACTGGCTGCAGTCATCGAGTCGCGCAAGCTGGCCAATGGCGGCAATCCGGAACAATCGTATGTGGCGCGCCTGTTTGCCAAGGGCGACGATGCCATCCTGAAAAAAATCGGCGAAGAAGCAACCGAAACCGTGATGGCGGCAAAAGATGCGCGGGTGGACGGCGATGCCTCGAAAGTGCTGTATGAATGTGCCGACCTGTGGTTCCATTCGTTGATCATGCTGGCGCAGTTCGGCTTGACGCCGCAGCAGGTGCTCGATGAGCTGGCGCGGCGCGAAGGCCTGTCCGGCATCGAGGAAAAGGCGGCGCGCAAGGATGTATTGCGCGACGCCGACGAGTCACACAAGAACTGAGATTCAAACGACCATGGCGAAAATGCCACACAATGTGTGAAAGCGCCATGGTCTCCTCACTTTGCCCCCTCTCCCGCAGGCGAGAGAGGGGGCAAAGTGAGTCGCTACGCGACTTCACGTTAATTATGGAGGCATGTTGGATAACTGTATTTTTTGCAAGATTGCAGCAAAAGCCATCTCGTCAGAGATTGTTTATGAAGACGAGGCGCTGCTGGCGTTCAAGGACCACAATCCGGCCGCTCCGGTGCATCTGCTGGTGATTCCGAAGCAGCATATCGCCACGCTATCGGACTGCAGCAGCGAACATGCCGGCCTGCTGGCGCAGATGTTGCTGCTGGCGCCGAAGCTGGCAAAGGAATTCGGCTGCGACTTAACTAATGACGCAAATAATGGTCTAACTGGCGGCTACAAAACGATGTTCAACACGGGGCCGGATGGTGGTCAAGAGGTGTACCATCTGCATCTGCACGTGATCGGTGGGCCGCAACCGTGGCGCGGTCGACGTTAGTAGGGTATCTTGCTGGCCGGTTAATAATTTCGCACATCTGACGGTATTGGTCCGTCTTGAAAGGAATAATCATGGGTTCATTAAGTATTTGGCACTGGCTGATTGTGCTGGTAATCGTGATGCTGGTGTTCGGCACCAAGAAAATAGGCAGCATGGGTTCTGACTTGGGCAAGGCAGTCAAGGGTTTCAAGGATGGCGTCAAGGGCGAAGAAGAAAAATCTGCCGCTCAGAATTTGCCGCAAGCTAATGAAAAAAACACAATTGATGTTGAATCGAAAGAGAAGACGAAGGACTGAACTGCACCTGCCGGTATTGCGCATGGCACACGCCATGACTGCTGTACCGGGTGCTGTTTTCTGCCTGTCGCTACAGCCTTATGATTGATTTAGGTCTTGCCAAATTAGCATTGATCGGGGTGGTTGCGCTGGTGGTAATCGGCCCTGAAAAACTACCGAAAGTAGCGCGCATGGCTGGTTCTTTGCTGGGACGTGCGCAGCGCTACATCAATGACGTGAAATCCGAGGTCAGTCGCGAGATGGAGCTCGATGAGTTGCGCAAGATGCAGCAGGAAGTCCAGGATGCTGCCAAGGGCGTCGAAAGTTCGATCAAGAGCAGTGTGTCCGAAACCGAACGCGAATTCAGGTCGGCAGTGGACGATTTTAATGTCGATCCTCCATACTCGTCTTTTTCCGCCCCGCAGGATTACAGTGCAGCGAAATCAAAGAGCTTTCGCAAGAAAAAGCTGGCCCGCACATCGGCCATCCCAACTTGGTATAAGCAGCGTCATGGCGGCAAGTCGCATCTGCTGTCAGGTGCCGCGCGGGTCTCCAGGTATCGCCCCGGCAGCAAAACTTCCCACTCGTTTTACTAGCGTGCACCGGCAAGATGCATGGTGCAGTTCGGCGCTTTGGCGTGACGCAGCAGGGAATCGGCCGACTCCCTGTGCCGCAGTGTTTTAAACCTAGTTACCCTCTAAATCTAATTGCCGGCAGGACCTATGTCTGAAGAACCAAAAACAGGTGTGGAAGACACCTTCATCTCACATCTGGTCGAATTGCGCGACCGCTTGGTGCGGGCTTCAATTGGCGTGCTAATCGTCTGCGGCCTGCTGTTACTATGGCCTGGTCCTGCGGAAATCTATGACTTTCTGGCGCGCCCGATGATGGCTTCATTGCCGGCCGGTGCCAAGATGATTGCCACCGGGGTGATTTCCCCTTTCCTGGTGCCGATGAAGGTCACCCTGCTGCTGGCATTTATCCTGGCCTTGCCCTGGGTGCTGTATCAGGTCTGGGCCTTCATCGCTCCCGGACTGTATCTGCACGAGAAAAAACTAGTCATACCGCTGGTGGTCTCCTCATCGCTGTTATTTCTGGCAGGAATTGCATTTTGTTATTTTCTGGTATTTGGCAGGGTATTCAAATTTATCAACGAATTCGCGCCCGCTTCGATCACGGTGGCGCCTGATATAGAGAATTACCTGGATTTTGTAATGTCGATGTGTCTGGCGTTCGGCTTGACGTTCGAAGTGCCGATAGTGGTGATCGTACTGGTGCGGATGGGATTTGTGACTCTGGAAAAATTGAAATCGATTCGGCCCTACATGATCGTCGGCTCCTTCGTGATCGCTGCCATCGTGACGCCGCCGGATATCGTCAGTCAGTTCTCACTGGCAGTGCCGATGTGTCTGTTGTATGAACTCGGATTGCTGGTGGCACCGATTTTCGCTAAAGCAACGCAAGCACCGGTGGAAGAGGCACCTGACGCTTGATATATACTCATAAAGGTGATGGGAATTTCCGCATATAAACAAAGAGAATTTTGTTCATACTCCCATGTTTCTTTGTGGATATTCAGAATTCCGGCTGCGGCACCCTGCGTAGCCATGCCACCAACGCATAAGCACCGCGGAAACCTGCCAACAGGGCCGCACTGACCGCTTCCGGTGCGTTCCGGTCCAGCGCGGTTTCCTTCCAGACGAAATAACTCTTCAGCTTGATCTGTTCGATATGTGGCAAATCTGAGGCGAAGCCCTTGGGTGGGCGTGTCAATTTCCCTGCTTCATCGAAACCGCCGAATACGGCCCGCAATTTCCTATCCTTGAGCAGTGTGTCAAAACCTTGCGCATCCGCTACGATGTGCTGGCGAATGGCGCGCAAGCGGTGTGGCGGCGGCGTGTATTCGCCGACGCCAAAATGCAGTTGTCCGGCTGCATTGATCACAAAATAGTAGACCGGCCCGCCACCTTCACTCGGTTTCTTGCGTCCACTAGGCAAAATCGAAGCGGAAAATGTGGTTTTGTAGGGTCGTTTGTCGGTCGAGAAGCGCAGGTCGCGGTTAATGCGGAACAAGGCTTTTTTCGGATCGCAGCCGGCGACAAGCGGATCGAAAATGGCGATCCCGGCAATCAGGCCGGTGACGAGTGTCAGGAACTCTTCGCGCAGGATGTCATAGCGCGGCCGGTTCATTGCAAACCAGGCACGGTTGTTGTTCTCGTTTAATTCAGCGAGAAACTGGATTAGATCGCGAAGGTGCATGGCAGGGATCTGGCGCTCTGGCAGCGGGGGATTTTGGGCTTCTCCAACATTCTTATATTAACGCTGGATTTTCGGGCGCTTGCCGATAATGACCTGCATTTCAGTTTCCTGGTTACGGCGCAAAATAGTGAATTTTGCTTTATTGCCTGGAGTCAGTTGTGCGATCAGGTTGAGCATTTCCGTGGTATCGGTGACAGGCTCGCCATCCACCGCGACCAGTATATCGCCCGGCTTGATCCCGGCCTTGTCGGCGGGACCGTCGCGCAGGACGCCGGCGATTATGGCGCCGGCCTTCTTGGTCAGGCCGAAGCTTTCTGCCAGTTCCGGCGTGATGTCCTGCGGTTCGACGCCGATCCAGCCGCGCACCACCTGACCGGTACTGATGATCGATTCCATAACGGTCTTGACGGTCGAAACCGGAATGGCAAAACCGATTCCGAGTGAGCCGCCGCTACGGGAATAGATGGCAGTGTTGATGCCAAGCAGATTGCCGCTGGTGTCGATCAAAGCGCCCCCTGAATTGCCCGGATTGATGGCGGCATCGGTCTGTATGAAGTTCTCGAAGGTATTGATGCCCAGATGATTGCGCCCCAGAGCCGAAATAATGCCCATGGTAACTGTCTGGCCGACACCGAATGGATTGCCGATGGCCAGTACCGGATCGCCAACCTGTGCTTGATCGATGCGCCCCAAGGTAATGGCGTGCAAATTTGGCACATCGATCTTGATCACTGCCAGATCCGTTTCAGGGTCGGCGCCTACCACTTTGGCAGGTACCTTGCGGCCATCGGCAAGAGCCACTTCAATTTCGTCTGCGGCTTCGACCACATGATTATTGGTCAGAATATAGCCTTGCGGGCTGATTACAACACCGGATCCGAGGCTCGATTGATTTTCTTCCGGCTCGCTATTGCCATCTCCAAAGAATTTCTTGAATACAGGGTCGTCCAGGTAAGGATTTTTCAGCTTTCTGGCTTCCTTGGTGGTGAAGATGTTCACTACGGAAGGCATCGCGCGCTTGGCGGCGTCGCGATACGAGTTTTGTGCCGGCGACTGCGATGGTGCAGCTTCCTGTATTGATACAGAGGCAATGCGCACGCTTTGCGAGTCGCCAATTCTGCCAACCCAATCCGGTTTCAAGGTCGTTACAATGAACCATACGGCCAGACCAATGGTCACGGATTGTGCAAATAATAACCAGAAACGTCGCATATGAAGGTGAGAGAAAAATGAATCAAGGTTTAGTAGATAGGGATGAGTTGGCAAAATTTCTAGCACTCACCTTGGAAATTACACGTTTTCGCGATTATTGTCCAAACGGATTGCAGGTGGCAGGATCTGCATCGATACGAACGCTAGTTACAGGCGTGACCGCCAACCTGGCTTTGCTTGAGGCTGCCATCGACCTGAGGGCAGACGCCGTGCTGGTGCATCATGGTTATTTCTGGCGCGGGGAGGATGCCTGCGTAGTGGGTATCAAGCAAAAGAGGCTGAAATTGTTGCTTGCGCAAGACATGAATTTATTTGCCTATCACCTTCCACTGGATGCGCATCCAGTCCTGGGAAACAACGCACAACTGGCTGCAGTGCTTGAATTGTCAGCGGATACCCGTTTTGGTGCAGATGATTTGGCTTGTCTCGGCACTGCCAAGAATCTCGACATAAGAACTGCAGGGGATCTGGCGCTAGTGGTGGCGACAAAACTGGGCCGGCAACCAATGCTGATAGGCGATCCGGCACAACCTGTCAGGCGAATTGCATGGTGTACCGGGGCGGCCCAAAATTTTATGACGGATGCGATTGCAACCGGTGCTGATATCTACCTGAGCGGTGAAATTTCGGAGCCGACCGTTCATCTGGCGCGCGAATCCGGCATTGCCTATCTGGCCTGCGGTCATCACGCTACTGAGCGCTACGGGGTGCAGGCGCTAGGCCAGTTTCTGGCCCGGAAATTTGGCATTGCGCATCATTTCATCGATATCGACAATCCGGTGTAGGCATTGAAGAATTAGCGGGTTTTCAGCGCATCGCGGATTTCGCGTAAGAGAACCACATCTTCCGGCGTGGCCGTAGGGGTGGGCAACGGCTCTGTCTTTTTTATTTTGTTGAACATGCG
>JBDSCZ010000088.1:0-17992 GCA_039920865.1 Burkholderiaceae bacterium | reverse complement strand
ATGAACGCGCCGATGCACTCGCCAACCTTGGCGTGGAATCCATTCTTTAAATGTAATATATGGAGTATGCAATAAAATTGTGCATATGCCGCATATTAATAAAGCGCCTTAATAAATACATAGGGCTAGTATAAGTTACTGGCCGAAACAGGAAAGCATGCGACAGATACTCCTAGATACTGAAACAACCGGCTTGAACGCACGTTCGGGCGACCGCATCATCGAAATAGGTTGCGTAGAACTCCTGAGTCGCCGTCTGACCGGTAATAACCTGCATTTTTACGTCAATCCTGAACGCGATTCGGAAGAGGGTGCGCTCGCAGTGCATGGATTGACTACCGAGTTTTTGAGGGATAAGCCCAAGTTTGCGGAAATCGCTACCGATTTGCTGGATTATGTCAACGGTGCCGAAATCATCATCCACAATGCGCCCTTCGATCTGGCGTTTCTGAATGCAGAACTCAAACGGCTCGACCGGCCGGACTTCAACACTAATGTAGAAAAAATTACCGATACGCTGGTGCAGGCAAAGGAGTTGCACCCAGGCAAACGTAACTCATTGAACGCCTTGTGCGATCGCTATGGCATTTCGAATGCGCATCGCACCTTGCATGGCGCTTTGCTGGATGCCGAATTGCTGGCTGAAGTCTATCTTGCCATGACGCGCGGACAAAACAGTCTGACCATCGATTTGATGGCGCCGGAGCAAGAACTTGCCGGTGGACTCGGTGCGGAACTGCCACCGTTGGCGGACATCATATGTGTTCGTGCTAACACCGAAGAGATCGCCCTGCATGACGCCATTCTGGCTAGCCTCAACCAGCAGACCAAAGGCGACTGTGTGTGGAATCGGGACAGCACCGGCTAATTGTTCCAAAAGTGTTCTATAAGTTGGTCGTGAAGTTTGACCGCCCCTGCGGCAAAGGGCTAGAATGCGGGGTTATTGAAAAATTAGGTTGATATGCGTCGCAAACTCGTCTGTGGTAACTGGAAGATGAATGGCACTTTGGTCTCGAATGCCGCGTTGTTGGACGGTATCAAAGCCGGCTTGTCGCATTCAAACTGTGATGTGGCGGTATGTGTACCGGCAGTCTATCTCGCGCAATGTCAGTCTGCATTGGCGGGCAGTGGTTTGGGTTGGGGAGCGCAAGACGTTTCCGCGCATGTGTCGGGCGCATACACCGGCGAAATTTCCGTTTCGATGCTGCAGGATTTCTCCTGCAAATACGTAATACTCGGACACTCAGAGCGTCGTGCATATCATGGGGAATCTGATGCGCTGGTTGCGCTAAAGACCCAGCGCGTCATCCAATCCGGCCTGACGCCGATCGTATGTGTCGGTGAGAGCCTGTCCGAGCGCGAGTCGGGGCAAACTGAAGCTGTGGTTAGCGCTCAGATGGATGTCCTGCTGGCGGCGATCGACGCGGCTGATCTGTCAAAAATGGTAATCGCCTATGAGCCGGTATGGGCAATTGGCACCGGAAAAACCGCAACGCCTGAAATGGCGCAGGATGTGCATGCGATATTGCGCGCCAGGCTGGAGCAAAAAAATGGTGAGTTAGCGCCGGCTGTGCGGATTATATATGGTGGCAGCATGAAGCCGGATAATGCACGGGAGTTGCTTGCGATGCCGGATATCGATGGCGGTTTGATCGGTGGGGCAGCATTGAATTCAGCGGATTTCTTAACAATCGTGCATTCTGCCTGACAGCGGAATCTCCGCATTAAAAATTGGTTTTTACTAGAATTGGAAATTGTTAAATGAATTCCTTGTTTACTGTCATCGTTGTAGTGCAAATCGTGTCCGCACTTGCAATCATAGCGCTAGTTTTGTTGCAGCACGGCAAAGGTGCTGACATGGGTGCTGCTTTCGGTTCGGGGGCGTCTGGAAGCCTGTTTGGTGCTACCGGTTCCTCGAATTTCATGTCGAAATCCACTGGATTGGCTGCAGTAGTTTTTTTCAGTGCAACCTTGGCATTGGCTTATTTCGGCAATAAAGGCGCGCCAGCTGCAAGTGGCGTTATGGATAATCTTCCCGCTGCGCCTGCGGCAAATGCGCCAGCACCGGCCGCAGCTCCTGCGACTGATGCAGGAACTGCGGGTCAGATTCCAAAGTAAGTTAAAAATAATGCGTTTGTATAATACTTTGCTGCAATTGTGCATTGAACAAAGGTGTTAAATCGGGTTAAAATAGTGTCCTTGTGCCGACGTGGTGAAATTGGTAGACACGCTATCTTGAGGGGGTAGTGGCGAAAGCTGTGCGAGTTCGAGTCTCGCCGTCGGCACCAATATTTTAGAGGCCAGCTAGGATATCCTGTGCTGGCTTTTTATTGAAAAAATGGCTGTTTGGCCTGTTGTTTCAGGTGATAGCGTCCAACGCAATTGCGAGAAAAATGTGAACCTCGAATCTTACTTTCCTATTCTGTTATTCATCATGGTTGGTATTGCCGTAGGTATTGTCCCTCAGGTGTTGGGGCGACTGCTGGCGCCGCACGCGCCTGATGCTGCCAAGCTGTCTCCTTACGAGTGCGGCTTTGAGGCTTTCGAGGATGCACGCATGAAGTTTGATGTGCGTTACTACCTGATTGCAATTCTATTTATTTTGTTTGATCTGGAAACTGCGTTTTTCTTTCCGTGGGGCGTAGCGATGCGCGACCTTGGCTGGGCTGGTTTTGTGACGATGCTGGTGTTTATCGTTGAATTCATTGTCGGTTTTTGGTACATCTGGAAGAAAGGTGCCCTTGATTGGGAGTGAGCCATGTCGATTGAAGGCGTATTAAACGAGGGTTTTATCACCACAACCGCAGATAAGTTGATTAACTGGACGCGCACTGGCTCAATGTGGCCGATGACGTTTGGTCTGGCTTGCTGTGCAGTTGAAATGATGCATGCAGGTGCGTCGCGTTACGATATGGACCGCTTTGGGGTGGTTTTTCGCCCTTCGCCGCGTCAGTCGGATGTGATGATTGTTGCTGGTACGCTGTGTAATAAAATGGCGCCGGCTTTGCGTAAAGTGTACGACCAGATGGCTGAGCCTCGTTGGGTTATATCCATGGGTTCCTGTGCTAATGGTGGTGGCTATTATCATTATTCCTATTCAGTGGTGCGTGGTTGTGATCGGATTGTGCCAGTAGATATTTATGTGCCGGGTTGCCCGCCGACAGCAGAGGCGCTTCTTTACGGCATCATGCAACTGCAAAACAAGATCAAGCGCACTAATACCATCGCGCGCTAACAGGATGATCGATTAAAAATGAAGACAAAACTGGAATCACTTGAGGCTGCATTGCGCGGTGTGATCGCAGAAGGTCTCGATGGCCTGACGGTTGCTCTTGGTGAGATCACCATATTGGTGAGTGCTTCAAACTATTTGTCGGTGATGTGTGCTTTACGCGATCATTCTGATCTACGTTTCGATGAGTTGATTGATTTGTGTGGTGTCGATTATTCCGCGTATGGCGATGGCGCGTGGAGCGGATTGCGTTATGGCGTAGTCTCCCATCTGCTTTCTACCGAACATAACTGGCGTTTGCGTGTGCGCGTATTTGCGCCGGATGACGAGGTGCCATTGCTGTCATCCGTGATTTCTGTGTGGGATACGGCAAACTGGTACGAGCGCGAAGCTTTCGATTTTTTTGGAATCATGTTTGATGGGCACCCTGATTTGCGCCGGATTCTGACTGATTATGGGTTTATCGGTCACCCGTTCCGTAAGGATTTCCCGATTTCCGGCTATGTCGAGATGCGTTACGATCCGGAGCAGAAGCGCGTGATTTATCAGCCAGTGACGATTGAACCTCGTGAAATTACGCCGCGCGTGATACGCGAAGAACATTACGGGATGAAATAATGGCTGAAATTAAAAATTACACGCTCAATTTCGGTCCGCAGCATCCTGCCGCGCACGGCGTCTTGCGCCTGGTTCTAGAGCTTGATGGTGAAGTGATTCAGCGTGCCGATCCGCACATTGGTTTGCTGCATCGAGGTACGGAAAAGCTGGCCGAGCAAAAAACTTATCTTCAATCAGTTCCTTACATGGACCGTCTCGACTATGTGTCGATGATGTGCAACGAACACGCCTATGTGATGGCAATTGAGAAATTGCTTGGTCTGGAAGTGCCTCTGCGAGCGCAGTATATTCGCGTGATGTTCGATGAGATAACCCGTCTGTTGAATCACTTGCTCTGGTTGGGTGCGCACGCACTTGATGTGGGCGCCATGGGTGTATTTCTGTACGCGTTCCGTGAGCGTGAAGATTTGATGGATTGCTATGAGGCCGTTTCTGGTGCGCGTTTGCATGCCGCTTACTACCGTCCGGGTGGTGTGTATCGGGATCTTCCTGATTCCATGCCGCAATTCAAGGCATCAATTTTGCGCAACGACAAAGCGATCAGGGCGCTTAACGAAAATCGGCAAGGTTCTCTTCTGGATTTTATTGAGGATTTCACAAATCGCTTTCCAACCTACGTTGATGAATACGAGACATTGCTGACGGATAATCGTATCTGGAAGCAGCGTCTGGTGGGAGTTGGTGTGGTATCTCCGGAACGTGCAAAAGCCATGGGATTCACAGGGCCGATGTTGCGTGGGTCCGGTGTCGAGTGGGATCTGCGCAAGAAGCAGCCATATGAAGTCTACGACTTGCTGGATTTTGATATTCCTGTGGGTGTGAATGGGGATTGTTACGATCGCTATCTGGTGCGGATCGAGGAAATGCGTCAATCCAACAATATCATCAAGCAATGTATTGGTTGGTTGCGCAATAATTCAGGTCCAGTCATGACCGATAACCATAAAGTAGCGCCTCCAAGTCGCGTGAACATGAAATCCAACATGGAAGATCTGATTCACCACTTCAAGTTGTTTTCGGAAGGTTTTCATGTTCCCGCCGGAGAGGCTTACGCTTCCATTGAGCACCCTAAAGGCGAATTTGGCATATACATGATTTCAGATGGTGCCAATAAACCATATCGTCTCAAAATTCGTGCTCCGGGGTTCCCGCATCTGCAAGGTCTGGATGAAATGGCAAAAGGTCACATGATCGCTGATGCGGTAACAATCATCGGTACTCAGGATATTGTGTTCGGTGAGATTGACCGTTAATTGCGTGTCGATATTTGAGGCAAAAAATAATGCTGTTATCTGAACAATCATATATAAAAATTGATCGCGAAATTGCGAAGTTTCCTATCGACCAAAAACAATCTGCAGTCATGGCCGCATTGGCTATAGCGCAAGACGAGACAGGCTGGTTGTCGCCGGAGGTGTTGCATGATATAGCAGATTATTTGGGTATGCCTGCTATAGCAGTTCAGGAAGTAGCGACGTTTTACAATATGTATAACCTGAAGCCGGTTGGGAAAAATAAGATTACGGTGTGTACCAATCTGCCTTGCGCCTTATCCGGCGGCGAGCGAGCTGCACATTATTTGAAACAAAAGCTGGGTATTGATTACAAAGAAACCACGAGCGATGATCAATTTACTTTGCTTGAGGGTGAGTGCATGGGAGCATGCGGTGATGCGCCGGTGATGATAGTAAACAACAAGCGCATGTGTAGTCATATGTCCAATGACCGTATCGACGTACTGCTGGAGGAATTGAAGAAATGACCAGCCTTCATAACCGGCATATCGACCCACTTATTTTGGCTGGACTTGATGGCACTAACTGGCGTCTAGAAGATTACGTCAAGCGTGGGGGCTATGAAGCCCTGAAGCGTATCCTTACTGAAAAAATCACGCCAGAGCAGGTTATTGCCGAATTGAAGGCATCATCCTTGCGTGGTCGCGGTGGTGCCGGTTTTCCCACAGGTTTGAAGTGGAGTTTTATGCCACGTCAGTATCCCGGGCAAAAATATTTGGTCTGCAATACAGATGAAGGCGAGCCTGGCACATTCAAGGATCGCGACATTATTCGTTACAATCCGCACGCCTTGATTGAAGGCATGGCTATTGGCGCTTATGCGATGGGAATAACTGTCGGATATAACTATATTCATGGCGAAATATTCGCCGAATATGACCGCTTCGAAGAAGCTCTAGAGGAAGCGCGTGCCGCCGGGATGCTAGGCGACAATATTTGCGGTACAGATTTTAATTTTCAGTTGCATGCTTTTCACGGCTATGGAGCATATATTTGCGGTGAAGAAACTGCGCTGTTGGAATCGCTGGAAGGGAAAAAGGGCCAACCTCGATTCAAGCCGCCTTTCCCTGCTAGTTTCGGTTTATATGGCAAACCGACCACCATCAATAACACCGAAACATTTGCAGCCGTACCATTTGTCTTCAAAATCGGCGGGGAAGCCTATGCGGCAATAGGTAAGCCGAATAACGGTGGTACCAAAATTTTCTCGATTTCCGGGGATGTGGCAAGACCCGGGAATTATGAGATGCCCTTGGGCACACCGTTCGCTACCTTGCTGGAATTAGCAGGTGGAATGCGCGACGGGAAGAAAATCAAGGCGGTTATCCCAGGAGGCTCATCTGCGCCGGTCATAGTTGGTGATGTAATGATGTCGACCGACATGGATTACGATTCGATCGCAAAGGCTGGATCGATGCTGGGTTCGGGCGCGGTAATCGTTCTGGATGAGACCAGATGCATGGTCAAATCGCTGTTGCGTTTATCGTATTTTTATTTTGAAGAGTCGTGCGGACAATGCACCCCATGTCGTGAAGGCACCGGTTGGATGTATCGCATGGTGCATAGAATTGAGCATGGCGAAGGCCGTCCGGAAGACTTGGATCTGCTCAATTCTGTTGCCGATAACATTCAAGGGCGCACGATTTGTGCACTGGGTGATGCGGCAGCGATGCCGGTACGCGCATTTATCAAGAATTTTCGCGAAGAATTTGAATATCACATCGAGCATAAACATTGCTTGGTTCCCGCATACATATAAGACAGGTCAGGGAAAAGTCAAGCCATGGTCGAAATCGAAATAGACGGCAAAAAAGTCGAAGTGCAAGCAGGCAGCATGGTAATGGATGCTGCGAATAAACTTGGCACCTACATCCCGCATTTTTGTTATCACAAGAAACTGTCGATAGCAGCGAACTGCCGCATGTGTCTGGTTGAGGTTGAGAAAGCACCAAAGCCATTGCCTGCATGTGCAACACCTGTTACATCCGGGATGATTGTGCGTACGAACAGCGAGAAGGCTGTCAATGCCCAAAAAGGGGTGATGGAATTCTTGTTGATAAATCATCCGCTGGATTGCCCAATTTGTGATCAGGGTGGTGAGTGCCAACTTCAGGATTTGGCAGTCGGTTATGGTTCCTCCGCTTCGCGTTATCAAGAAGAAAAGCGCGTTGTATTCCACAAAGATGCGGGTCCGCTGATCTCGATGCAGGAAATGACACGTTGCATTCATTGCACTCGTTGTGTTCGTTTTGGACAGGAAATCGCCGGTGTGATGGAACTCGGCATGCTCAATCGTGGTGAACATGCGGAAATTACAGCATTTGTCGGCAAGACAATTGATTCTGAGTTATCCGGCAACATGATCGATTTGTGTCCGGTAGGGGCACTGACTTCGAAACCCTTCCGTTATAGCGCTCGAACTTGGGAATTGTCTCGAAGAAAATCTGTAAGTCCTCATGATAGTCTGGGGGCAAATCTGGTCGTGCAGGTTAAAAACAACAAGGTAATGCGTGTTCTGCCTTTCGAAAACGAGAATGTCAATGAGTGCTGGCTATCGGATAAAGATCGTTTTTCATACGAAGGATTGAACAGCGAAGAACGCCTTACCAAGCCAATGATTAAGCAGGGTGATCAGTGGCAGGAAACGGACTGGCAAACGGCACTGGAATATGTCGCGCATGGCTTGCAAAACATTAAGCTTGAGCATGGTGGAGATGCGATTGCAGCGCTTGCCACGCCTTATTCAACCCTTGAAGAACTATCACTGTTGCAAAAGCTTACTAGAGGAATCGGTTCTGATAATGTGGATTTTCGTCTACGTCAGTCTGACTTCGCGCTTGATGGGAAAGTTACTCCTTGGTTGGGTATGTCAATTGCAGAGTTCGCCCAGTTGAAGCAGTTTTTCGTTGTAGGCTCATTTTTGCGCAAGGATCATCCTTTACTTGCCTCTCGCGTGCGTCAGTCGGTCAAACTAGGGGCAAGGTTAGATATTCTGCATGCTACTGACGATGATTTGTTAATCCCCATTGCGAATAAAATTATCCAGGCACCATCTGACTGGTTAACTATGTTAGGTGAAATAATAGTTGCTGTAGCTCAGGAAAAAAATATCGCTGTTCCTGCTGAATTTTCTAACTTGACTTCATCCGATGAGGCAAAAAATATCGCCTCTGGATTGCTGTTGGATGTGCCTAAAGCTATTTTTATCGGCAATGCGGCTTCACAGCATCCGCAATTGTCGCAACTGCACGCGGCTATAGAGTGGCTTTCTAATAACACGGGCTCGAAATTTGGTTATTTGACGGAGGCCGCTAATACGGTGGGCGGCTATCTGGCAAATGCAATTCCAGTCCATGGAGCGAATGCAGCGCAATTTTTCTCCGAGCCACGCAAAGCATATTTGCTATTGAACGCTGAACCTGCTGTTGATTGTGCCAATCCGCAGGCGGCAAGTGCCGCTTTGGAACAGGCCGAAATGGTAGTTGTGATGTCAGCATATAAGCATGCTCTTGACTATGCGGATGTCTTGCTGCCAATAGCACCATTTACCGAAACATCTGGTTCTTTCGTAAATTGTGAAGGGCGTGCACAAAGCTTTAATGGCACAGTTAAACCACTGGGGGACACTCGGCCTGGCTGGAAAGTATTGCGCGTATTGGGCAACCTTCTTAATATCTCTGATTTTGATTACGAATCCTCAGAATCGATTCGTGATGAAATTATTGGTAATGGAATTGCTTCTGGACGGTTGAATAACGACGCTAGGGCGCAATTGAATTCGTCAGTCAAAGAGGAGTTTGGTCTGCAACGTATTTCAGATGTGCCGATTTATTTTACTGATGCGATAGTGAGACGTGCAACTTCGCTTCAATCGACTGCCGATGCAGTCGCGCCAGTAGCCTATTTGTCGGCAATCTTGTTCGCAAAGCTTGGATTGCAAGATGATGCCAAAGTCATGGTGCGACAGGGTTCAAGTAGTGCTTTATTGACGGCAGCGATTGGCGTAGGTCAGCCTGACAATGTGGTAAGAGTGGCTGCCGGGCATCCTTTGACCGCGACATTGGGTGCTATGTTTGGTCCCGTAGTTGTGGAGCGTGCCTGATGGATCAATTGCTTGTCACAATTCATGCGACGGGACAAGATTTTTTCGGTTTCCTGTGGCCTTTGGTCTGGAACTTAGTAAAAATTGTTTGTATCGTGCTTCCTATTATGGGGTGCGTAGCTTATCTGACTCTGTGGGAGCGCAAGTTAATCGGCTGGATGCATGTACGGATAGGGCCAAATCGGGTAGGCCCTGCTGGTCTGCTGCAGCCAATAGCAGATGCACTGAAATTGTTGCTGAAAGAAATTATTATCCCGGCAAAAGCAAATAAGATGTTATTTTTGATTGCACCAATTATGACAATTATGCCGGCGCTAGCCGCTTGGGCTGTTATTCCGTTCGGGCCAGAGACTGTACTGGCGAATGTGAACGCAGGGTTGCTTTTTGTTATGGCAATAACCTCAATGGAGGTATACGGCGTCATTATCGCTGGCTGGGCATCCAATTCAAAATATGCATTTTTGGGAGCCATGAGGGCTTCAGCACAAATGATCTCATACGAGATAGCCATGGGTTTTGTATTGGTGATCGTATTGATGGTTACTGGAAGTCTCAATTTTACCGATATTGTGATGGCGCAATCCAATGGTTATTTTGCTGATAAAGGTCTGAATTTCTTGTCGTGGAACTGGCTTCCCTTGTTCCCAATGTTTGTTGTCTACGTGATTTCAGGCATTGCAGAAACTAGTAGGCACCCTTTCGATGTAGTAGAGGGTGAATCGGAAATTGTTGCTGGTCACATGGTTGAATATTCAGGAATGTCATTTGCCATGTTCTTCCTGGCTGAATATGCAAACATGATTTTGATTTCTGCGCTGGCAACATTGATGTTTTTGGGCGGCTGGGCATCACCTATTGATTCCATCTTTTTCAATTGGGTACCAGGCTGGATCTGGCTTGGGATCAAGACTTTCCTTGTGGTGTCGATTTTTATATGGGTGCGCGCATCATTCCCGCGTTATCGATACGATCAAATTATGCGTCTTGGCTGGAAAGTGTTTATCCCCCTGACTTTGGCGTACTTGGTAATTGTTGCAGTCTGGATGCAGACGTCTTTGAATATTTGGAAGTAATTGGAAGGTGAGGCTGATAGCTTATGGAAGCCGTTAAGGATTTTTTCGGTAGCTTAATGCTCCGAGAGTTGCTCAAAGGTCTGGCATTGACTGGACGGTATTTGTTCAAACGCAAGATTACGGTTCAGTTTCCGGAAGAAAAAACACCACAGTCGCCCCGTTTTAGGGGGCTGCATGCACTGCGTCGTTATCCTAATGGCGAAGAGCGTTGCATCGCGTGTAAATTATGTGAAGCAGTTTGCCCTGCCATGGCGATTACGATTGAATCAGAGCAACGCGCAGATGGAACGAGAAGAACCACTCGCTATGATATTGATTTGACTAAGTGTATTTTTTGTGGATTTTGCGAAGAATCGTGCCCAGTTGATTCGATTGTAGAAACACATATTCTCGAATACCACGGTGAAAAACGAGGCGATCTTTATTACACAAAAGAAATGCTGCTTGCTGTAGGTGATCGTTATGAAAATGAAATCGCTGCCGCACGCGCAGCTGATGCCGCGTATCGTTAATTAGGTCCTTTATTTGGCTTTTTATGGAATTTAAAACCGTACTCTTTTATATTTTCTCGGCGATATTGGTTATTGCTGCGACACGCGTCATTACAGCCCGTAATCCGGTACATTCAGCACTTTTTCTTGTGCTGTCTTTTTTTTCGGCGGCCGCACTCTGGATGTTACTTAAGGCAGAGTTTTTATCAATAGTATTGGTGCTGGTCTATGTCGGCGCAGTTATGGTTCTTTTCTTATTTGTCGTAATGATGCTCGACATTAATATAGACAAAATGCGCGAAGGTTTCTGGGGTTATTTTCCATTGGCGGCATCTATCGGTGTGGTAATAGCCCTGGAGATGGCGGCGGTATTATTGCGTAGTTTCTGGATGCCAGATGCCTTGATACCGGCAGAATCCGACATGATTGGTAATACCAAAGAATTGGGTAAATTGATTTACACCCAATATGTCTATGCGTTTGAAATCGCCGGCGTGATTTTATTAACCGCGATTATTGCCGCAGTATCCCTCACAATGCGGAAGCGTAAAGATAGCAAGCATTTCCACCCATCGGATGCCGTGAAGGTTAAACGGAATGATCGCATCCGTATTGTGCGCATGAAATCCGAGTCCGACCGAGCAAATAATCATCTTGATGTTCCAACCTTGCCATCGTCAATCTCTGGAACAGAGCAGAAATAAGGATTTCGAACAATGACACTATCACTTGCGCATTATTTAATTCTCGGAGCGATATTGTTTTCGATTTCAATTATTGGTATTTTTTTAAATCGAAAAAACATTATTGTTTTGCTAATGGCAATAGAATTAATGCTGCTCGCGGTTAATATGAATTTCGTTGCCTTTTCTCATTATTTGGGAGATGCTGCCGGCCAAGTTTTCGTATTCTTCATTTTGACCGTGGCTGCGGCTGAAGCTGCAATTGGCCTTGCCATTTTGATAGTTTTATTCCGAAATATGGATACTATCAATGTCGAAGATATGGATTCACTCAAAGGCTAACAATCAGATTTTCTGAAATAGATTCTCTGACTTTAATATAAGGGTCATCATGGCGGGGCAACTTAACCCTAATTTACTACTTGTCATTCCATTGGCGCCGCTCGCGGGAGCTATAGTAACTGGGCTTTTTGGCACCAAATTTTTTGGCAATATAATCGGACGAACGGCATCTCACACAGTGACCATACTGGGTGTGCTTATTGCCTTTATTCTGTCGTGCTTTGCATTACGTGAAGTATTGAATGGAGCCTTGTTCAATGATGTTATCTATAACTGGATGACTATTGCAGGACTGAAGTTTGAAATTGGATTTCTGATTGATAGCCTTACTGCCTTGATGATGTGTGTGGTTACATTTGTATCCTTGATGGTGCATATCTACACTGTTGGGTATATGAAAGATGATGAGGGGTATAACCGTTTCTTCTCTTATATCTCTTTATTTACTTTTTCAATGCTTATGCTTGTCATGAGTAATAATTTTTTGCAGTTGTTTTTTGGTTGGGAAGCAGTTGGGTTGGTTTCTTACTTATTAATTGGCTTCTGGTACAAAAAGCCAACTGCAATTGCTGCCAACATGAAGGCATTTCTAGTAAATAGGATAGGTGACTTTGGCTTTATTCTTGGGATTGGCTTATTAGTGGCGTATGCAGGATCACTAAATTATGCTGAAGTTTTCGCTCATAAAGAGTCCTTAGCTAAATTGATATTTCCGGGCACAGACTGGATGTTAATCACTGTCGCGTGCATCTGTTTATTTATTGGCGCAATGGGAAAATCAGCGCAGTTCCCATTACATGTATGGTTGCCTGATTCTATGGAAGGCCCTACGCCCATATCTGCACTGATTCATGCTGCGACAATGGTTACTGCCGGTATTTTTATGGTAGCTCGGATGTCGCCACTGTTTGAGTTGTCTGATACAGCTTTATCGTTCGTCATGATTATAGGTTCAATTACAGCATTGTTCATGGGCTTTCTCGGGATTATCCAAAACGATATTAAACGGGTTGTCGCGTATTCGACGCTATCTCAATTGGGCTACATGACAGTTGCACTTGGTGCCTCTGCTTATTCGGTTGCGGTATTTCATTTGATGACGCATGCATTCTTTAAAGCATTATTGTTCCTGGCAGCTGGCTCTGTAATTATCGGAATGCATCATGTCCAAGATATTCGCAAAATGGGCGGCTTGAGAAAATACATGCCAATAACTTGGATTACATCACTTCTGGGTTCATTGGCGTTGATTGGTACACCTTTTTTCTCCGGGTTTTACTCCAAAGATAGCATTATAGAAGCAGTTCATAACTCAACGATTTACGGCTCTGGATTCGCAAGTTTTGCAGTACTGGCAAGCGTGTTCGTGACAGCATTTTATTCTTTCCGACTGTATTTCCTGGTTTTTCACGGTCAGGAACGTTTTGGACAGGTAAACGAACATGATGCACATCATAGTGATCCTGACGAGCACCATGGTTTGGCTTTGGGTCAAAAACCGCATGAGTCTTCTTTGGTTGTGACATTGCCACTTGTTTTACTCGCTATCCCGTCAGTTGTTATCGGTTACTACGCAATTGGACCATTGCTGTTTGGGGATTTCTTCAAGGATGTAATTTTTGTTGCTGATGCGCATAAGGCAATGGCTGAAATTGCAAAAGAATTTCACGGACCAGTTGCAATGGCAATCCACTCACTCACTACGGCTCCTTTTCTTCTTGCGTTGGCCGGTGTTGTGAGCGCTTATTATTTTTATATAGTCGACCCCCGGATTCCTGCATATATCAAGAGAAAATTCGGACCGATTCATACCCTACTGGAAAATAAATATTACCTGGACAAGTTTAACGAAGTTGTTATTGCTGGCGGCGCTCGTTTACTTGGTAATGGTTTGTGGAATATCGGCGATAGAATTCTGATTGACGGATTTTTAGTTAATGGCAGCGCTAAATTAATTGGCTTGTTCTCGATATTTACCAAAAAAATTCAGTCCGGCTATCTATATCACTACGCCTTTGTGATGATTGTCGGTGTTTTGGGCTTTCTAATTTATTTCATGCCTTTTCCGTTTGCTAGATAAGCTGAAAAAGAAAACAAATAATAACCATGATGCAGTCAACCTCCCCACTTTTGAGTTTTGCGATTTGGTGTCCTATCGCTTTTGGTTCCTTTATTTTGGCATTTGGACGTGATGACAATCCCGGTTTGGTACGGGTTGCATCACTGATTGGTGCAATTGTAAGCTTCCTTGTTACTTTGCCTTTGATTCAGCAGTTCGATAACGCTGCACATGGAATGCAATTTGTTGAGAAATATAGTTGGATTGAACGCTTCAATATTAATTACTTTCTTGGTATAGATGGCATTTCTGTCTGGTTTATTGTCTTAACAGCCTTTATTACCGTCATCGTTGTAATTGCTGGATGGGAAGTAATCGAGAGAAAAGTGGCTCAATATATGGGTGCTTTCCTGATATTGTCCGGACTGATGGTTGGCGTTTTCTGCGCACTAGATGGCATGCTGTTTTATGTTTTTTTCGAGGCGACTCTTATACCGATGTTTATAATTATTGGGGTATGGGGTGGCGCTAATCGCGTATATGCAGCATTCAAGTTTTTTCTCTATACGCTGATGGGCTCTCTACTGACGCTGATCGCAATTCTGTATCTTTATACAAAGACTGGAAGTTTCGATATTTTGGTTTGGCACGCATTTCCGCTCTCGTTATCTGTACAAGTGCCGATTTTCTTTGCATTTCTCATGGCTTTCGCTGTCAAGGTTCCGATGTGGCCTGTACATACCTGGTTGCCTGAGGCGCATGTTGAGGCGCCAACTGGTGGATCTGTTGTCCTCGCCGCGATTATGCTGAAGCTTGGTGCTTATGGCTTCTTGCGATTCTCTTTGCCTATTACGCCAGACGCCAGTCATTATTTATCTGGAATGATGATTGTTCTTTCCCTGATAGCTGTGATTTATATAGGTCTGGTAGCGATGGTGCAGAAGGATATGAAGAAATTAGTAGCCTATTCTTCGATTGCACACATGGGCTTTGTGACGCTAGGCTTCTTCATGTTCAATGATTTATCAGTGCAGGGCGGTATTATTCAAATGATTTCTCATGGCTTTGTATCAGCTGCCATGTTCCTGTGTGTTGGCGTCCTTTACGATCGTATGCATTCGCGTCAAATTGCTGATTATGGTGGGGTGGTAAATACCATGCCAAAATTTGCCGCTTTTTTTGTTCTGTTTTCTATGGCGAATTCCGGTTTGCCAGCAACTTCCGGCTTCGTTGGCGAATTCATGGTTATATTAGGTGCTGTAAAATTCAATTTCTGGATAGGTATGCTCGCTGCAACTGCGCTTATCTTAGGTGCTGCATATTCGCTGTGGATGGCAAAGCGCGTAGTGTTCGGTGAAATTGCAAATGACCATGTAAGAAAATTGTACGATATTAATAAGCGTGAATTTTTCATGCTGGGATTATTGGCTATTGCAGTAATAGGGATGGGTTTGTATCCAGCTCCATTTACTGACGTAATGCAAACGTCAGTCACAGACTTATTGAAACATGTCGCTATCTCAAAAGTGAACTAGATCAGTGCATATATACGAGGCGACCTAAATGAATACCATGAATCTGACTTTACTTTACCCTGAAGTATTTCTTGTTATTGCTACATCGGCAATACTTTTGATTGACATGTTCTTGTCAGATGGTAAGCGTTATATTACCTATGTTTTGTCTATATTGACTCTACTGGGATGTGCATTGCTTAGCCTGAACTTACTGAATACAGGCATCACTGACTATACATTTCACAATATGTTTGTGACTGATCCGATGTCCAATTTATTGAAAATATTTTCTTATTTGGCTGTTGGTCTAACGCTGGTATATTCGCGTCAATACGCAACCAGTCGTAATATGATCGGAGGAGGTAATCTCGGTGGCGAATTTTACGTATTAGCCCTGTTTACTTTGCTGGGACAAATGATCATGATCTCAGGTAATAATTTTTTGATTATTTATCTTGGACTGGAGTTGATGTCATTATCTTTATATGCTTTGGTTGCACTGCGTCGGGATCATAAAATTTCGACAGAAGCGGCGATGAAATATTTCATTTTGGGTGCGCTGGCATCTGGGTTTCTACTGTATGGCATGTCAATGCTGTATGGCGCAACAGGATCACTTGATTTGACAGAAATTGCTAAAGCTACCGCTACAGGCACTGTGGATAGAACAGTTTTAGTTTTTGGTGTTGTTTTTTTGGTTTCTGGTCTTGCGTTCAAGCTTGGTGTTGTTCCTTTCCATATGTGGGTTCCGGACGTCTACCAAGGAGCGCCAACTGCCGTAACGCTATTGCTTGGTGGGGCACCAAAGTTGGCAGCTTTTGCAATATCAATACGTTTATTGGTTGACGGATTGTTGCCTCTGGCATTTGACTGGCAACAAATGCTTATTATTTTGTCTGTACTCTCGATGGCTATCGGTAACATTGCTGCCATCGCGCAGACTAATCTTAAGCGGATGCTCGCATATTCGACTATTTCCCATATGGGCTTCATGTTGCTGGGATTGCTGTCTGGGGTCGTTGGTGGAAGCACTGCTCCGGCGGCTGATGCCTATAGCTCAGCCATGTTTTACACCATAACTTATGTACTAACGACACTTGGTACATTCGGCATAATCATGCTGTTATCGCGCAAGGGCTTTGAAGCAGAAAATATTGAGGATTTCAAGGGGCTGAACCAACGTAGTCCCTGGTTCGCTTTTGTCATGCTGCTCCTCATGTTTTCATTGGCCGGTATTCCGCCAATGATGGGGTTTTATGCAAAGTTATCGGTCATACAGGCAGTTTTAGGTACGGGGCAGATATGGTTAGCTATTTTGGCGGTTCTGTTTTCTCTGATAGGTGCTTTCTATTACCTTCGGGTTGTTAAAGTTATGTATTTTGATGATGCAGTCGATACAACTCCGATTGTAGCGAACAAAGATATGAGTATTGCACTTAGCATGAATGCTGTTGTCGTGCTTGGAATAGGTTTGATGCCTGGCTCTTTGATGAATATGTGCACAGTTGCAATGACTAGAGTTCTTGCAAATTAATAAGCATCAAATAAATTTATGAATGTTAATTTTTCAGTCTGGATGATGATCATATTGGCTGTTTTTTTTGCCAATATGCCATTTTTGAATGAGCGTTTCCTGGCAGTTATTCCTATTCGTGCAAATGTAAAGCCTTTTTGGCTGCGCCTGATTGAGTTGGCCATTCTATATTTTTCTGTTGGCTTAATTGCGCGATTGTTAGAGGGTTCTATTGGTAATACTTTTGAGCAAAAGTGGGAGTTCTTTGCCATCACTTTTTTTCTGTTTTTAGTTTTGGCATATCCAGGTTTTATCTTTCGGTATTTACGTAAATAATATTTTTCATTTTAGTGCAGCGTTAATTTTATAAAGATAATCGGAATGTGTATCTAATATGGTCGATGAACATCTTGTAGAGATTAAAATTGAAGGCAAATTGGCTTTTGATGGCAGTTTCCTCAAGGTGCAATCTGATACTGTCCGCTTGCCTGATGGAAAGTTGTCAACAAGAGAATATATTAGGCACCCCGGTGCTGTAGTTATTCTTCCCTTATTTGAAGACAATTCTGTATTGCTTGAGCGTCAGTTCCGCTATCCGTTGAATCTTGTCTTCATTGAATTTCCGGCGGGGAAAATAGACCCCAATGAAGATTCCTTAGAAACTGCCAAGCGTGAATTACAAGAAGAAACCGGCTATACCGCAACTGACTGGAAGTTTGTTTGTACAATCCACAATGCGATTGCATATTCAGACGAATATCTTGATATTTTTGTTGCGCGCGGCCTTCAGTCTGGTAACTCCAAGCTGGATGAAGGGGAATTTTTGGAGACTTTCAGGGCCTCAATGAGCGATGTATTGTCTTGGGTTCGGGAAGGCAAGATAACCGATGTGAAAACTGTCATAGGCGCATTTTGGCTGGAAAAAATTATTGCCGGACAGTGGGGATGATCAAGTATGTCAGATCGCAACAATAAAAAAGCCGCTTACCGCGGCTTTTTTATTCTGCTTTACATGTTGGCATAGTTTGGTCCGCCACCGCCCTCCGGTGTGACCCAAACGATGTTTT
>JBDSCZ010000087.1:0-5104 GCA_039920865.1 Burkholderiaceae bacterium | reverse complement strand
ATCCCGCATCACGGCAACATGTGCCTGCTGAATCGGGTCGAGGAATGGAACGCCGAGCGTGTGATCTGCAGCGCGATCAGCCATCGCGATCCGGATAACCCGCTGCGCGCGCATGGCCGGCTTGCGGCCGCGTGCGGCATCGAATACGCGGCCCAGGCGATGGCGGTCCACGGCGCATTGCTGGCGCAGGACGCCGCACCGCGCCAGGGCTATCTGGCCAGCGTTCGCGGCGCACAACTCCATGTCGCGCGGCTGGACGACATCCGTGCCGACCTGAGAGTCGAGGCGAAGCGCTTCAGCGGAGATGGCAATACCATCCTGTATGACTTTTCGATTCAGGCCGACGGCCGCATCCTGCTCGCAGGCCGAGCCGCGGTATTCATGACGCCGGTTGGAACGGATAGCCGGTAGATCGCCCGCTCGCTGCGGCAGAAAGACAGCATGACAAATTCAATCATGAAGGCAACCCAAGCCGTGATGAAACGCGCACTCGTCACCGGCGGCAGCGGTGCCATCGGATCCGCGATCTGCCGCAGCTTGGCTGCCGATGGTCACCATGTATACGTTCACGCCAACAATAATCGCGCACAGGCGCAAGCGGTTGCCGATGCGATTGTTGCGGCCGGCGGCAGTGCCGCGGTGCTGGTTTTCGACGTTACCGATGCGGACGCGGTCGCGGCAGCGCTGCAACCGCTGCTCGAACACGAACCGATCCAGATTCTGGTCAACAACGCCGGCATCCATGATGATGCGGTTTTTCCCGGCATGCAGCCGGCGCAATGGCATCGGGTCATCGACGTGTCGCTCAATGGCTTCTTTCATGTTACGCACACCTTATTGATGCCGATGATCCGCAGCCGCTGGGGCCGCATCATCAACCTGTCGTCGATTGCCGCGCTAACTGGCAATCGGGGCCAGGTGAATTATTCGGCGGCAAAGGGTGCGCTCAACTCGGCCACCAAATCGCTGGCATTGGAAATCGCCAGCCGCGGCATCACCGTGAACGCGGTCGCGCCGGGCATCATCGAGAGCGACATGAGCAAGGGCGCATTCGACCAGCAGGCGATCGCGCGGATGGTGCCGATGAAGCGTGCCGGCAAGCCGGAGGAAGTCGCGGATCTGGTGAGCTTCCTGACGTCGCCGCGTGCGGCTTATATTACCGGCCAGATCATATCGATAAACGGCGGGATGATTTAGGCAATGAGCAGGACACACGGACGAAATCGATTTATCCCAATCTTTGGATCAAACGCTCATTGCCCGTTGCAGAGTGATAGAGACTTGTTTTTCGTGCCGGATTGACTGGCACATTAAGGATGGTGGATGGTGCAGCATCACCCGCCAAGCGGAACATGCCTATCTCGCTTAGCAGTTGCTGCGCCTGATCTTGCATGCGCATGGCCGCCGCTGCCGCCTGTTCCACTAATGCGGCGTTTTGCTGCGTCATTTCATCCATCTGGCCGATGGCCTGGTTGACCTGTTCGATGCCGTCACTCTGCTCCTGGCTGGCGGCGGTGATCTCGCGCATGATGTCGGCTACCCGCTTGATCGAGCTGACGATTTCATCCATGGTCTGGCCGGCATTGGCCACCAGTTTGCTGCCGGCATCGACCTTCTGCACCGAATCGTCGATCAGCGCCTTGATTTCCTTCGCGGCGGATGCCGAGCGCTGCGCCAGGCTGCGCACTTCGGTGGCGACCACCGCAAAGCCGCGGCCCTGCTCGCCGGCGCGTGCCGCTTCGACTGCCGCATTCAACGCCAGGATATTGGTCTGGAATGCGATGCCGTCGATGACGCCGATGATGTCATTGATCTTGCCGGAACTGGCCTTGATCGAGCCCATGGTGTCGACTACCTGCGCCACCACGGCGCCGCCCTTGACTGCCACGCTGGAGGCCGTTACCGCCAATTGGTTGGCCTGACGCGCATTGTCAGCATTCTGCTGTACGGTCAAGGTCAGTTTTTCCATCGAACTGCTGGTTTCTTCCAGGCTGGCCGCTTGCGATTCGGTACGTGCCGACAGGTCGGCATTGCCGGCGGCGATTTCACCGGAAGCCACCGTAATGGTTTCGGTGCTGGCGCGCACGCTGCCTACCATGTGCTGCAGCGCGTTGCTCATTTCAGTCAAAACCGATAGCAGCTGGCCGGTTTCATCGACCGCATGCGTTCCAGCCTCAATGGCAAGATCACCGGCCGCCACCCGGCGCACGGCAGCAACTGCTCTGTTCAGCGGCAGTGTGATGCCGCGCGTCAGGCGCCATGCGCACAGCACGCCAAAGCCGAGCGCCAGCAGTTGCAGCACGATCATCAGCGTGCGGCTGTCGCGGTTGATGGACTCGATCTGGCCAGCCGATGCATCGATTGTCTGGCGCTGCAATTGGACCAGGGTTTCGATGCTTTTTTGATAGGCCTGCGATGCGGGAATGAAGGTCTGCTCAAGCAGATTGGCGGCGGTTTCCGGATCGCCTTCCATTTTTGCCTTGGTCACGGCATTGCGTTGGGAAATATAGCGATCCTGCAATGTCGTGATTTCCGTGAGCAGCTTTTTCTCTGTTGCGCTCGTCAGCATGGCCGCCGTCTGGTGCTGCAACTGCAGCGATTGCAGCCGGGTGGCTTCCTGGTCTTGCGCATAATAGGTGGCCAGCGATGGTCCCTTGCTTTTCGCGATGGCGATGGTGCGCCGGATATCGGCATAGGTGTTGCGGTACCAGTCGCTGACCAGGCGCTCCTTGGCCAGCGGCTGCGTCATCATCGCGTGGGTCGCGTCGGCCACCGTCTGCAGGCGCCAGATGCCGATGCCGGTCAGAAGGATGGAGGACGCCAGCAGGATCGCAAAGCCCAGGCCCAGACGGGTGCCGATTTTCATGTGCGCGAAGATGCCCATTGCAGCCTTTATTGTAGTGACGATGCAATCTGAATTAGATATCGCTGCGTTACGGCATGAGAAACATTGGGGTATTGCCAAAAATGCTGGATCTACCGCTGATTTTTAATGCGCCTTTAAAAATACATAACCAGGTATAGAAAATGCTGCCGGGCAGATACGATCCGGCCCGGCAGCATTGACGGGCTTAGATCCCGCCCATGCAGATGTACTTGATCACCAGGTAATCGTCCATCCCGTAGGTCGAGCCCTCGCGGCCCAGGCCGGATTGCTTGACGCCGCCGAACGGCGCGATTTCGTTCGAAATCAGGCCGCTGTTGACGCCGACCATGCCCGACTCCAGCCCTTCGGCGATGCGCCAGACGCGGCCGATGTCGCGCGAGTAGAAATAGCTGGCCAGGCCGAACTCGGTATCGTTGGCCTGTGCCAGCACGTCGGCCTCGGTGCTGAAGCGAAACAACGGCGCCAGCGGCCCGAAGGTTTCCTCTTTCGCGACGTGCATGTCGGCAGTAACATCGGCGATCACGGTCGGCTCAAAGAAGCTGTGGCCGAGCGCATGACGCTTGCCGCCGGTCAGGATGCGTCCGCCCTTGGCGGTCGCATCTGCGATGTGCTGCTCGACTTTTTCAACTGCCTTGAGATCGATCATCGGGCCTTGCGTGACGCCGGCGTCAACGCCATTGCCGACTTGCAGCTTTTCGACCGCGGCCACCAGTTTGGCGGCAAACGCGTCGTACACCCCATCCTGCACGTAGAGACGGTTGGCGCAGACGCAGGTCTGGCCGGCATTGCGATACTTCGACGCCAACGCGCCTTCAACTGCCGCATCCAGATCTGCATCGTCGAATACGATGAACGGCGCGTTGCCGCCCAGTTCCAGCGACAGTTTCTTGATGGTCGGCGCGCATTGCTGCATCAGCACGCGCCCGACTTCGGTGGAGCCGGTAAAGGTCAGCTTGCGCACGATCGGGTTTGAGGTCATTTCGCCGCCGATCGCGCGCGAGGCGCCGGTCAGCACGCTGAACACACCAGCCGGCACGCCGGCACGTTCGGCCAGCACCGCCAGCGCCAGCGCCGAAAACGGGGTCGCTTCGGCCGGCTTGAGCACCATCGGACAGCCGGCCGCGAGTGCCGGGCCGACCTTGCGGGTGATCATCGCGGCCGGGAAGTTCCACGGCGTGATTGCGGCGCAGACGCCGATCGGCTCTTTCGTCACCAGCAGGCGGCGATCCGGCCATGGCGATTCCAGGGTTTCGCCGGCAATGCGCTTGGCTTCTTCGGCGAACCATTCGATGAACGAGGCGGCGTAGACGATCTCGCCCTTGGCTTCCGGCAGCGGCTTGCCCTGCTCGACGGTCATGATCAACGCCAGATCGTCGGCATTGGCCAGCATCAGGTCATTCCATTTGCGCAGGATCGCGCTGCGCTCCTTGGCGGTCTTCTTGCGCCAGGCCGGCCAGGCGGCGTTGGCGGCTTCGATTGCACGTCGTGTCTCGGCAGCGCCCATTTTTGGCACAGTACCGATGGCTGCGCCGGTGGCCGGATTTGTGACGACGATGGTTTCAGCGCTATCTGCGTCGCACCAGACGCCGTTCAGGTATGCCTGCTGGCGCAGCAGTGTCGGATCTTTTAATTGCAGCATGAGGGAATCTCCGTAATGTGAGAGTTAAATTTTGGCAGCAGCCTTGTTGCGGCCGCGCAGCCACTCGAGAACCAGTAGCAAACAGGTGGAAAAAATGATCAGGATCGTCGCCAGTGCGGCAATCGTCGGGCTGATGTTCTCGCGAATGCCGGTAAACATCTGACGCGGCAAGGTGGTCTGGTTGGGACCGGCCACGAACAGCGTGATGACCACTTCGTCAAACGAGGTGGCAAATGCGAACAGTGCACCGGAAATCAGTCCCGGTGCGATCACCGGCAGCGTGATGCGGAAAAAGGTCTTCAGCGGGCTGGCGCCCAGGCTCTGGCTGGCGCGCACCAGATTGTGGTTAAAACCCTGCAAGGTGGCAGATACCGTGGTCACTACGAACGGCGCACCGAGCGCAGCATGCGCCAGGATTAGACCGGTGTAGCTGTCGGCCAGACCGATTTGAGCAAAGAAAATATACACGCCGACACCGACCACCACTGCCGGCACCACCATCGGCGAGATCAGCACCGCCATCAGCAAGCCCTTGCCGGGAAATTCGGCCTTGTTCAGGCCGACCGCTGCCAGCGTGC
>JBDSCZ010000086.1:0-2681 GCA_039920865.1 Burkholderiaceae bacterium | reverse complement strand
GCAAAGAAAATATACACGCCGACACCGACCACCACTGCCGGCACCACCATCGGCGAGATCAGCACCGCCATCAGCAAGCCCTTGCCGGGAAATTCGGCCTTGTTCAGGCCGACCGCTGCCAGCGTGCCGAGTACGGTGGCGATCAGGGCCGCCATCGGCGCGACGATGAAGCTGTTCTTGGCGGCGCGCACCCAGGCGTCGGAATGAATCAGGTTTTCATACCAGCGCATCGAGTAGCCGGGCATCGGATACGACAAAAAAGTGCTGTCGGAAAACGACAACGGAATGATCACCAGGATCGGCAGCACCAGGAACAGCAGTGCCAGCACGTTAAAGCTGCGCATGAAGAAGAACCAGGCGCGCTCGATCAGCGACACATGGGGTGGAAATAAAGGCAAGGAAGTTTTCATGGCGTCCCGATCACATGCTGACTTCAATTTTGGCGAAATGCCGATACACGCTGTACAGCACCAAAGTTGCCGCAAACAGCAGGGCGCCAAGCGCGCAGGCCATGCCCCAGTTGAGGGTCACGTTGATAAAGTAGGCCACGTAATAGCTGACCATCTGTTCGTTCGGACCACCCAGCAAGGCCGGTGTGATGTAGTAGCCGAGCGCGATGATGAATACCAGCAGGCTGCCGGCGCCGATGCCGGGAAAGGTTTGCGGCACATACACGCGCCAGAAAGCGGCAAACGGATGGCTGCCGAGCGAGATGGCGGCGCGCAGATAGGTCGGCGGGATCGATTTCATCACGCTGTACAGCGGCAGGATCATGAACGGCAGCAGGATGTGGGTCATCGAGATATACACGCCAATCCGGTTGAACAGCAATTCCAGCGGCGCATGCGTGATACCCAGCGACATCAGCGCGCTGTTGACCAGCCCTTCCGACTGCAGCAGCACGATCCAGGATGCGACCCGCACCAGGATCGAGGTCCAGAACGGGATCAGCACCAGAATCATGAACAGATTGGAGCGCCGCTCCGACATGGTCGAAATCCAGTAGGCGAGCGGATAGCCGATCGCCAGGCAACTTAGGGTGGCGATCAGGCTGATCAGGAAAGTGCGGCCGAAAATCTGCCGATAGGCCGACTGATCATCCGGTTTTTTTGTTATGTTGCCCAGGCTGTCTTGCCGCATATCGACTGAGGCCAGCAGGTAATACGGCGAATACATCGAGCCGTTCTTGGCGATCACGCGCCAATATTCCGGCTGCGCCCACTGTTCGTCGAGTTCGATCAGCGCTTGCCGGATGCCGCTAGCAGGAATCAATGTACCGTCGGCATCGACCGGCGGCATCGCGCGCATGGTTCGCATGATGACCGAACGGGCGCCCGGAATCTCGCTATTGATGCGGTGCGCTAATTTACCGGCGGCGTTTTGTTGTTTGGCCAGCGTCAGATCCTGTGCCAGCGCAATGTAGGCGGCGTCGCCCGGCAATTCCTTGCGGTCCCATTTTGACAGTGCGGCAACGGTGTGCGGCAAGGTACTGGCGACTTCCGGATTTTCGACCGCGCGCTTGAGCAGGACGCCGATCGGCACCACAAAAGTGATCATCAAAAAAATCGCCAGCGGCGCAATCAACGTCAGCGCCATGATGCGCTGGCGCAATTGCGCCCGGTGCAAGTCGCGTTTGAGCTGCGGCACTGTTGGCGCGATGAATCCCGAGTCCGGTGCGGAGTTCGGTGCAATGCCGGTTGCCAGTGAAGTCATAATGAATGCCAGAAAAGAATAAAAATACTGCCCACAAAGCTGCCGTGGGCAGCATCAAAACCCGTCATGCATCTGCGCGACGGGCGAGGAGAGAACTTACTGCACGGCCCAGGCGGTGAAACGCTGCTCCAGGTCTTCGCCGTGATCGGTCCAGAACTTCAGATTGTTCGCAACCGCATCTTTCGCATTTTTGGGCGAAGTTGGCAGGCCGCCCAGAGTTTTGGCATCCAGCAACTTCAGGGCATTGTTGTTGACCGGACCATAGGCGATTTTCTGCGCATAGTTCTTTTGCGCTTCCGGCGAACTGGCGTAGGCGATGAATTTCTCCGCTACGGCCTTGTTTGGCGAACCCTTGGGAATCGCCCAATAGTCGAGATCGTAGATGCTGCCGGACCAGACTACCTGCAGGTTCTTGCCTTCACGCTGGGCCGAATCGATCCGGCCGTTGTAGGCGGTGGTCATCACCACATCGCCTGCCACCAGGAATTGCGGCGGCTGCGCACCGGCTTCCCACCACTGGATATTCGGCCTGAGTTCTTCGAGTTTCTTGAACGCGCGTTCCACTCCGGCCTTGGTTGCCAGCACCTTGTAGACATCCTTGGTCGGCACCCCATCGGCCATCAAGGCGAATTCGAGGTTATAGCGTGCGCCCTTGCGCATTGCGCGCTTGCCGGGGAATTTTTTGACATTCCAGAAATCGGCCCAGCCGGTAGGTGCGGTCTTCAGTTTGTCGGCGTTATACGCCAGCACGGTGGACCAGACGAAGGTGCCGACGCCGCAATCATTGATCGCTTCTGGCATGAAATCAGCTTTCTTACCAATTTTGCTGAAGTCGATTTTTTCCAGCAAACCTTCTTCGCAAGCACGGCCAATAACACCGGCTTCGATTTCCAGCACATCCCAGCTAACGCTTTTGGTTTCGACCATAGCTTTGAGTTTGGCCAATTCGCCGTTGTATGCCACTGCCA
>JBDSCZ010000085.1:0-4102 GCA_039920865.1 Burkholderiaceae bacterium | reverse complement strand
GACGATGTCAGCCTGATGACCAAAGTTGCCGCCAAGAAAACCGCCGGGGTGCTGGGCGATGATCTGGCCTTGAATGCACAGCAGGTCACCGGCGTGAAGGTCGAGCGCGAATTGCCGGTGGTCTGGGCGGTGGCAAAAGGCTCTTTCCGGAACAAGATGATTCTGGTGCCATCGGCGCTTGCGATCAGCTTCTTTGCGCCGTGGGCGGTCACGCCGCTGTTGATGCTGGGCGGTGCTTACCTGTGCTACGAAGGTTTTGAGAAGCTGGCGCACAAATTCATGCACAGCAAGGAGTTCCAGAGTGCCCATCAGGCCCAATTGCTACATGCGCTGGCAGATCCGGTGGTCGATATGGTTGCGCTGGAGAAGGATAAGATCCAGGGCGCGGTGCGCACCGATTTCATCCTGTCGGCTGAAATTATTGTTATCAGCCTGGGCACTGTGGCCGCAGCACCGTTCGGCGAGCAGCTCACAGTGCTGTCGCTGATTGCCGTCATCATGACTATCGGCGTCTACGGCCTGGTGGCCGGCATCGTCAAGCTCGACGATGCCGGACTGCACTTGACGCTGCAGTCCGGCGCTGGCCTGTTGCGGAGAATGCAGCGCAGTTTCGGCCGTGGCATTTTGGTGTTTGCCCCGTACATGATGAAGAGCCTGTCGGTGATCGGCACCGCTGCGATGTTCATGGTGGGTGGCGGCATCCTGATCCACGGCATTCCCGCAGCAAGCGCAGCAATCCACGAGCTATCAGGCAGCGCCGGCACCTTGCCGGTGGTGGGCGGCGTGCTGAAAGCGCTAACTCCAACTTTGATGGGTGCAGTCGCCGGGATCGCGGCCGGCGCAGCGGTACTGGTCGCAACGAGCCTTACACAGCGCATTTGGCGAAAAATTAAGCGCCAATGAGTATTTTTAAGTGCCGCTGTGTTTATATGCGGAAAGCCATGCGTTTTTAGGCATACCCCTGATATTTCAGAAACTTTGCAAGACGCACGCAGCGCTGTCAGGCGCTCATTTCCCGCACTCGACCGCGTATTTTTCAGCAGCGCGTTGCGCTTTTCTGTGCGCTTTTGGCATCGCCGGTTTGCTTGCTATTGCGACATCTTCTTTCGCCCAGCGCTGACTTTGCTCCAATCCTGCACAGTGCTTGCGCTTGCTGGCGGCCGCGCGGGCGTATTTTTCGTGGGAGCGATCATCTATCGCCTCTTCCCGTTTGCGTTCATTTCTCAAACGATTGAGTTCGGCCTTGTCCGCGGCAAGACGCTGGCGCGTATCCTGCGCTGCTTCTGCGGAAAACCTGTCACCCGTCGCCATGGCTTTTGCGTTGGCGCACTCGGTATCGCTGTAAGTAACTTGCGCGCCAGTTTTACACTTGTAAATGGCCGACGCCGGCAGCGCGACCGCATACAGCAAAGCCAACAATAACAATCTGGTCATGGTGTCTTCTCTGGACGAGGTTACAAAATGCGGTTGCAGAACGAAGCTACAGGACTTTGCCGGGATTCATCAGGTTCAACGGATCGAACGCTTGCTTGAGCGTTTGCATCATCTGCATTTCGACTGTCGACTTGTAGCGCTGGATTTCATCGCGTTTCAACGCACCCAGTCCATGCTCGGCAGAAATCGAGCCGCCGTAGCCGTGTACGCTGTCATGCACCACCAGGTTGATCGCTTCCTGCTGCGCGATGAAAGCGTCGCCGCTGATGTCTAGCGGCGGCGATACGTTGTAATGCAGGTTGCCGTCGCCGAGATGGCCGAAAGTAACCATTCGACAACCGGGCGCCGTCTGCTGCAGCAATGCATCGGTTACCGTGATGAAATCGGCGATGCGCGAGATCGGCACCGAGATGTCGTGCTTGATGTTCTTGCCCTCGGCTGCCTGCGCCAGCGAGATGTGTTCGCGCAGGTTCCACAGCGATTTGGATTGGGCGATCGAAGCGGCGACTATGGCGTCCGTAATAACTTCTTGTTCCAGCGCCGCGCCGATCAGGTTTTCCAGCATCGCATTGGCGTGCTGCTCCGATTCGCTGTCGGACAATTCCAGCAGCACGTAGTGTGGATAGGTTTCTGCAAAAGGCAGACGCATCTGCGGAAAATGTCTGACCACCAGTTGCAGGCAGAAATCCGACATCAGTTCGAAACCGGTCAGCGCCGCGCCACAGTGCGCTTGCGCCAGCGTTAGCAGCCGAAGTGCATCGGCCGGCGTGGGCAGCGCTGCCAGTGCGGTGATCTGCGCTTTGGGTTGCGGAAACAACTTCATCACGGCGGCGGTGATGATGCCCAGCGTTCCTTCGGCGCCAATGAACAGGTCGCGCAGATCGTAACCGGTATTGTCCTTGCGCAGCCCGCGCAAGCCGTCCCAGACTTCGCCCTGGGCGGTTACGACTTCGAGGCCGAGGCAGAGCTCACGCGTATTGCCGTAACGCAGCACTGCGGTGCCGCCGGCGTTGCTTGAGAGATTGCCGCCGATGGTGCAGCTGCCTTCGGACGCCAGCGAGAGCGGGAACAGGCGCTCGGCACTGCTGGCGGCTTGCTGCAGGTGTTGCAGAATGCAGCCGGCTTCTGCCGTGACGGTGTTGTTGAGTGTGTCAATCGCGCGGATCTTATTCAGGCGCGTCAACGATAAAACGATGGCGGTGCCGCTGTCGTCCGGTACGCTGCCCAGGACCAGCCCGGTATTGCCGCCCTGCGGCACTAGCGGTACCTTGAACTGATTGCACAATTTGACCACGGCGGCGACTTCGGTCGTCGAGCCTGGTTTGACCACGGCCAGCGCGTTGCCAGTAAAGCGGCCGCGCCAGTCTGTCAGATAAGAGGCGGTATCGGTAGTCTCGGTCAGCACGTAATGGGCGCCGATCGCAGCACGGCAGAGGGTCAGGAAATCGTTCATCGTGCAGCCTTGTCGATGGTTTCTCGCGCCAGTTTCTTGGCGGCCTGCTTGAGCGGGCGCAGGTACAAAATTGTACAAAAGAAAAAGATCACGGTAAGCGCCACTTCGATCCAGCCCAGTGTGGCCGACAGTCCTTTGTCGCTGGTGGCGCGCACCAGACCTTCCATGAAATACAGCAGGATCAGCATCGACGACCATTGCAGCGTGTAATTATCGCGCTTCAATACGCCGCGCAGTGGTAGCAGCAGTGGCACTACCTTGAGCACCAGCCATGAACCACCTGGGCGCAACGGTGACAACACCAGTTCCCAGGCGACGCACAGGGCAATCAGGGCGATCAGGCTGATGCTGGCGCCCAGATGGTAATTTTTATTGAGGTTGTTTTGCATTAGTGATTTTGCAGTTTGGTGGCGGTGCTGGCGAGCCGTTGCCCGAGGGCAATTGCGAGTAGGTGGGAATCGTCCGATATCGTCTTGCTGCCGTCAATGCCGGCCCAGTGCGTGGCACCGTAGGGGCTGCCGCCGCTAGCGGTAGCCATCAATTCCGGATGGGTGTAAGGCAGGCCCTGAATCAGCATGCCGTGATGCAGCAACGGCAGCATCATTGACAGCAAGGTTGATTCCTGACCGCCATGCAAGCTGCCGGTCGAGGTAAAGACGCAGGCCGGCTTGCCGCACAGGGCGCCGGACACCCATTGCGCTGCAGTGCCATCCCAGAAATACTTCATCGCCGCCGCCATGTTGCCAAAGCGCGTAGGCGAACCGAGTGCCAGGCCCGCGCACTGTTCCAGATCGGCCAGTTCTACATAGGGTGCGCCGGCGTCCGGAATGGCAGGCGCGCTGGCTTCGGTCACGGTCGAGACTTCCGGCACCGTGCGCAGCCGAGCATCGCAGCCGGGCACGCTTTCAATACCCTGGGCGATGCACTCTGCCAGCGCGCGGGTAGATCCATGGCGGGAGTAGTACAAAACGAGCAGGGTGATGTTGATGGGATTCATGCTTGATATTATAAGATGCTTTATTGGCGCGGTTATCATCGTCAGCCGTTGCAGCAGTCAGCTTCAGCCGGCTAGGAGCCTGTCGGGCTTGGGGAATCGAAGCGAGAAATTCACTGTGCGAGGGCAGATTTTGCCGCTTTTGCAGTGTCAATAGCGCGCTATTGACCAAAAAAGCGGTGAAATATGCACCGCTCAGGGGATTTTGTAGCCGATTATTC
>JBDSCZ010000084.1:0-5077 GCA_039920865.1 Burkholderiaceae bacterium | reverse complement strand
CGCGTAGGAATATCACCAGGATTATTTCCAGAAGAACCCGATCCGCTATAGCTTCTACCGTAGCAATTGCGGCCGCGACGCCCGGCTGGCGGCACTATTTGGTCTCAAGAACTAATCTAGTTTGTACGGGTATATGTAAAATATGCACATTTTCCGCATATTTTAATTGCCACTTTAAAAATACACAATATAGTATATTTTCATGCAGCAATCAGGGTGCTGCCGCATCAACTCGAAATTCACCACAATAGCTTGCGGCCAGGGACGATAACTGGCCCCGCATCCAGCATGTGGTGCAGGTCAAGAAAGTTAATGCGACTGCGCCGCCGGGTGGTAGTGCTTGCACTGCCACCCGGCGTGCGGCTGACTCAGATCAACCCAGGTTATAGACGAACACGATCAGCACTGCGACCGGCGTGACGTAACGCACCAGCGCGTACCAGATCTTGAACTGCATGTTGTCTTCCATCTCCAGCGCCTCACGCGCGCTTTTTCTGGAGATTACCCAACCGACAAACAATGCGGCCAGCATCCCGCCCAGTGGCAGCATGATGTTGGCGGTGAGGTAATCCAGCAGATCGAACAAGGTCTTGCTCTCAAACAGCTTGAACATCGACAGCGGCTTGATATCGGACCATATGTTGAACGAAAAGACGCTTACTATTCCCAGCAACCAGATCGCAACACCGCCACCGATGGCAGCAATCTTGCGGTTGATGCCGCGATGCTCTTCGAGCCATTCCACCAGCGGTTCCAACAGGGATATGGAGGAGGTCCAGGCGGCAAATGCCAGCAAGATGAAGAACAGGGTGCCGAACAGCGCGCCGCCGGGCATCTTGCCAAAGGCCAAAGGCAGCGACTGGAACACCAGGCCGGGGCCGGAACTAGGCTCGAGGCCATTGGCGAAGACGATCGGGAAGATGGCCAGACCGGCCAGTAGTGCCACCACGGTGTCCAGGATCGAAACGGTGATGGCGGTCTTGGCGATGGAGACGTTCTCGGGCAGGAAAGAGCCGTAGGCCATCATGGCGCCCATGCCGAGACTGAGGGTAAAGAACGCGTGCCCCATGGCGGTGAGAACGGCACTCGTCGTCAGTTTGCTGAAATCGGGTTGGAACAAAAAGTTGAAACCGCGCGCGAAATCACCCGCCACCATGGCGTAGCCAACCATTATCAGCAGTAATATAAAAAGCCCAGGCATCAACAGGGTGACTGCACGCTCCAGACCGGCCCGCACGCCCCGGGCTACTACCGCTATGGTAAGAGCCATGAATAGCGTGTGCCAAATCAGCAGGGTTTTGGGGTCGGCCAGCAGGCCGGAGAAGATGTTGCCAATGGTCTCAGCCGATGCGCCGGTAAAAGTGCCGCTGGCGGCATACCCGATATAGGATAGTGCCCAACCAGCGATGACGCTGTAAAACGACAGGATGATGAAAGCCGAGGCGACTACCATCCAGCCGACAAACTGCCAGTTGCCAGACTTCCCTGCCCGCTCTGCCAGCAGGCGCATGGCGCTGATCGGGCTTTTGCGCCCGCTGCGGCCTATCATCACTTCGGCCATCATGATAGGTATGCCGATGGCGGCGATACACACCAGATACACCAAAACAAAGGCGCCACCGCCGTTTTCGCCGGTAATGTAGGGAAACTTCCAGATATTGCCCAGACCAACCGCCGAACCGGTCGCTGCCAGGATGAAGGCCATGCGGGAAGACCACATGTCGCGTTGACCGGATTGTCCGATCTCGCGTTCAGTTACTTTAGCTATTGTTGCCATTATTACGTCTCCTGATAATTCATTAAATGAGCCCCCTCACCGCTTATTCCCTCTCCCCGTTGCGGGGAGAGGGCCGGATGATGGGAACCTAAGACAACTTTGTCGCATTAACTTTAGTGGCCTGCATGACCTGCAGGCCGGAAAAATATCTTCCGTTGACACAGCCGGTTGCGGTCAATTATTTCAATCGTTAGTCAATGCGACAGAATCCCTGTATGAGCGGATTTTACGGATACCCTATGCGCTGCACCAATTCAGCGCTTGAAGCGTGATTCTGCCACTTCATCTGCCACCACGCTGGTAGGAAGCCGTTCGCGCTCGGCGCGAGCGAAGATTTCGGCCAGGGTGCCGCCGATTTCACGCACATGGGCTTCAACATCGGATTCCGGCTTGTTGAGGTATTCATAGCCGGCCTTGATGATGCCGCCGGCGTTGATCACAAAGTCCGGTGCGTACAGCACGCCTTTTTGACGCAGCAATTCGCCCACGTCGGCGCTGGCGAGCTGGTTGTTGGCCGCACCTGCGACGATTTTGACTTTCAGGCGAGCAAGTGTGTCGGCATTGAGCGTGGCACCCAGAGCGCATGGCGCATAGATATCGGCCTGGACGTCGTAGATGGCGTCGGTCGCTACGATTTCGGCACCGAACTCGGCACGCGCACGTTCCAGCGCGGCGCCGTCGATGTCGGTTACCACCAGTCTGGCGCCGGCTGCGTGCAGGCGCCGCGCGTAGTCGTAACCGACGTGGCCCAGGCCTTGCAGCGCGACGGTCAAGCCGTCCATCGTGTCGCGCCCGAGGTGGTGCTTGACGGCAGCTTGTGCGCCGACAAAGCAGCCCATCGCAGTGTACGGCGATGGATCGCCGTTGGCACCCAGACCAGCGACATAGCGGGTTTTGGCCGCGACATGCGCCATGTCCGCCGGGCTGGTGCCGACATCTTCAGCCGTGATGTATCGGCCGCAAAGGCGCTCCAGCGCTTCACCCAGGGCTTCGAACAGGGCTGGTGTCTTGTCGGTTTTCGGGTTGCCGATGATGACGCTTTTGCCGCCGCCGAGCGGCAGGCCGGCGACCGCATTTTTGTAGGTCATGCCGCGCGACAGGCGCAGCACGTCATTGATGGCCAGCGCTTCGCTGCTGTAATTCCACATGCGGCAACCGCCCATGGCCGGGCCGAGGTTGGTGTTGTGGATGGCGATGATGCCTTTGAGGCCGGATTTCGGTTCTGAGACGAATACTACTTGTTCGTGGTCGTCGAAATTGAGTTCATTGAAGATGAAAGCGGTCATGCTGGTGGCTCCGCGCGGATAACAGGCACTCGACCGGATAAGGTCAGGTGATGCTTTTCCACTTAATTTTTGGTTAAAGGTCGGTGGTAAAACGTCGCGTTTGCGGCGGTTGGCGCCGACAAACGTTGAAAACGGTGATTGTGTCACCGCATGCGAGTATAGATTATCGTGTGTCGAAACTCAATCATGCGCGCGCAGCGGGCGTTGACTGTCGCACTGAAGTCCGTCTTGAACCGACCGTTATTTTTGCGAACTGACGGGTATGCCTATTTATACATGCTTTACCGCATATATTATTTGCCATATAAAAATTACATGACGCAGTATGTTTACATGCAGCGATCAGCGAAGATTGCCAGTAACCGCATGCAAGGAGGTGCAATGTGTGGTTTCCTGCGCAGAAGGCGCGATCAGACCGCCCAGCAATTGCGGATATTGGCCCAGCAGCGCTGCATGCAATTGCTGCACCGACACGTCTTCGACGGTACGCGGATGCTGCAGATCGACTGGAAGATCCAGAATGACGCGGGAAGGCCGGGCCGACAGGAACAGGACTCGGTCGGCCAGACTAAGCGCTTCACGCAGGCTGTGGGTAACGAACAGCACGGTCGGGCGCGTGCGCTGCCACAGTGCATGCAGCAGGATTCTGAGCTGATCGGCGGTCGGCGCATCGAGCGACTGGAACGGTTCGTCCATCAGCAATACATCCGGCTCGACGATGAAGGCGCGCAGCAGCGCGACCCGGCGCTGCATGCCGCCCGATAATTGGCCCGGAAACAGCGCAGCGCAATCCGGCAAGCCGACCTGCGCCAGCAAATCCTGTAGAGGTATCGATGGACGTAAATGCGCACGCGCTGTCGGCGCCAGCACCAGCTCCAGGTTTTGCTGCACGGTGAGCCACGGCATCAGGCGCGGCTCCTGGAACATGAAACCGATCCTTGGTCTTGCCTGTGCTGCCGCCTCGGAGTGAAACGCGATGCTGCCGTCGAACTCCCGATCCAGCCCGGCGATCAGCTTGAGCAAGGTGGTCTTGCCGGCGCCGGACGGGCCGACAATCGCGACAAACTCGCCCGACTGTGCGGCAAATGTCAGGTTTTCTATTGCGCAGCAACCGTTCGGGTACGCCTTGCTGCGGATATCGACGCTCAGGTTCATGTACGCCACCGGTTCAGGTGCGATTCCAGCGGGCGCAGCAACAGCGCTTCGATGCCGAAGACGACCAGCGCGAAGGCCAGCGTGTAAGCCAGAATCCCGGTGATGTCGAAAAAATGGAAATAACTGGCGATCTGAAAGCCGACCCCGTTGCTGCGTCCCAGCAACTCCACCACCAGCACGATTTTCCAGATCAGCGCCAGGCCGTTGCGGGCCGAACCGAACAGATACGGCGTGAGCTGCGGCAAATACACCTTGAAGAAGGTGTCGCGGCGCGACAGCCGGTACACCCCGGCCACCTGCAGCAGGCTTTGGTCGACCGCGCGCGCGCCTTCGCGCAGGCTGACGGCGACCATCGGGATCTTGTTTGCCGTGACCGCGAGCACCGCCGCCGTCTCGGACAGGCCGAACCAGATGTAGCACAGGATGATGATCACCAGCGCCGGGATATTCAGCCCGAGGATCAGGAACACATCGAGCAGCCGGTCCCAGCGCTTCGAGGCGCCCATCAATATCCCCAGCGCCACGCCGATCAGCATCGCAGCGGTGAAGCTGATCGCGACCCGGCGCAAGGTCATGCCGAGATGGAACAGCAAATCGCCGCTGCGCAGTTCTTGCCACAGCGTCGACAGCACCGCGCTGGGCGGCGGCAGGGTTTTGCTCTCCAACGCCACTGCCAGCACTTGCCACACGCACACCAGCAGCAACGCCGGCAGGATGCGAACCCAGCGGTTGTGGGCGAATTCGGCACCGGGCTTGCGGGTGCGCAATGCCGGTTTTAACGTGGGTTGCATGGCGGCAGGGCAAAACCGGACCAGAAGGTGCCGTTTGTCAGGCTTTTTGATTTACCCACCAGTTTTTC
>JBDSCZ010000083.1:0-4979 GCA_039920865.1 Burkholderiaceae bacterium | reverse complement strand
CGTGGCGACTCTCTGGTTGCCGCTCACACGGCGCTGCAGCGTACGCAGCGGCACCAGCACCATATCGTCCTGATCATTTCCCATGGCGCCTTGCCCCTTGGATGCCAACACGCCCACCACATCACAGGAAAATTGCTTGACGCGCAACTGCGCTCCCAGTGCGCTGCGGGCATCGAATAGCTCACGCCGCACCGTTTCCCCGATCACGCACACCGCAGAGCCCGAACGCAATTCGCCATCCTCGAACTCGCGACCGCTGGCCAGCTTCCAGTTTCCGGTTTGAAACCAGGCATTGGTACTGCCGGTGACGCTGGTGGACCAGTTGCGACCATTCGCAACCACGGTCACGCTGGCACGGCCTTCGGGAGCCACCGCCTGGACGCCGCCGATCTGGGACATGATCGCCTCGGCATCAGACTCCTTGAACGCCGGCGCGCCGCCACCGCCGCCGCCGTGACCCTGGCGCTGGCCGGGGCGCACCATTAGCAGGTTGCTACCCAAGCTGGAAATCTGGTTTTGCACCGCCATGGTGGCGCCATTGCCGAGCGTCACCATGGTGATAACGGCACTGACGCCGATCACAATACCGAGAATTGTCAGGAAGGAACGCAGCAGGTTGCGCCTGATCGAACGCAGCGCCAGCAGCAGGGTATTGAGCAGCATTATTGTTCTCCGGCTGCCGTTGGCGGCAACGCTGGTGGCAACGCAAGTCCGAGCGGATGCGGGTTGCTGACATCGCTGTCGAGCATGCCGTCGACAAAATGGATCATGCGCTTTGCATACGACGCCATGTCGTGCTCGTGCGTGACCATCAGCACGGTGATGCCATGATCGGTATTGAGCCGGGACAGCAGCTCCATGATTTCGCGGCTGCGCTGGGTATCGAGGTTGCCGGTGGGCTCATCGGCCAGCAGTACAGCTGGCTCGGTGACGATGGCGCGGGCAATCGCGACCCGCTGCTGTTGTCCGCCCGACAGTTCAGCCGGGGTGTGGTGTTCCCAGCCGGTCAGGCCGACGGCAGCCAGCGCCTTGGTTGCCAGGGCGTGCCGCGTCGCGGCATTTTCGCCGCGGTACAGCAATGGCAATTCAACGTTTTCCCGCGCCGAGGTACGGGCCAGCAGGTTGAAACCCTGGAACACGAAGCCCAGGTAGCGACGACGCAACCGGGCGCGCTGGTCGCGTGATAATTGCCCCACATGCATGCCGTGAAACAGATAGGCGCCTGCGGTAGGCGTATCCAGGCAGCCGATGATGTTCATCACGGTCGATTTGCCCGAGCCGCTGGGCCCCATGATGGCGACAAATTCACCCGCGTTGATATCGACATCGACGTCCTTGAGCGCCGTCAAAGCCGCCTGTCCTTTGCCATACATCTTGGTCACTCCGCGCATGCGGATCAACGGTGCGGTGACGATACCGACAGTCTCATTGACTACTGCATCAGGATGGGCAACAAGTTCCATCGCGGCATTTACTCCTGGACTTGTTTCCGTACTCATTGCGTGCTTGCGCTGCGCTGGTCGGTGATGACCTGCATGCCGGCCTGCAAATCGCCGGCGATCACCTCGGTCATGCGGCCATCGCTGATGCCGGGGGTTACGCTGACGCCAACTGCGGCGCCGTTGCGCAAGACCCAGACCTGACGCGCCAGAGCGGTGCTGGCGCTGCTGGCGGCCGACTTGCGCGGCCCCCTGCTGCGTCCACGCGGCATCAGGCTGGCGACGATGCCACCCTTATCAGTAGCACCCACTGTAATTGCGGACTGCGTCGGAGTGAAGCGCAGCGCGGTGTTCGGCACCAGCAGCACATCGCGTCGCTCGATGGCGGTGATGGTGGCGGTTGCCGTCATGCCGGGGCGCAGGCTGAGGTCGGTATTATCGACATCAAGATAGGTAATGTAAGTGACCACGTTGTCGGTAATGGTCGAGCCGAACGCTACCCGCGTAATGGTAGCCGGGTACTTGCGGTTGGCATAGGCGCTGACGGTGAAGCTGGCTTTCTGGCCGACTTTGACCGAACCGACGTCTGCTTCATCGACATTTACCTGCAGGCGCAGCTGGTGCAGGTCTTCGGCCACGGTAAACAGCGTTACTGCCTGCAGCGAGGCGGCCACCGCGTTGCCGGGGTCGACCGTGCGGGTCAGGATCACGCCCTCGATCGGCGAGCGAATCGACGCTTTCGACAAATTGGTTTCGTCGGTCGACAAGGTGGCGCGGGCGCTGACGACGTTGGCGTTGGCGCTCAATGCATTGGCTTGGGCCCGTGCCAGCGTGGCACGGCCGCTGTCGAGCTCGGCCTTGGACGGCACCTTGCCGCCGGATAGGCGCGACACTTCTTCCAGCCGTGCCAGATTGGACTGCGACTCCTTGACCGTGGCCACTGCTTGCGCCACGGCCGCATTGGCGGCAGCCAGCGCAGCGCGCGAGCGCACGATCTGATCGTTCAGCTTGGCGGTATCGAGCTCGACCAGCACCTGCCCTTTCTTTGCCTGGTCATTGACGTCCACCAGCACCCGCGCCACGGTGCCGGACAACTCGCTGCCGATGCTGACCGAGCGCGTCGGCTGCAAGGTGCCATTGGCGGTGACGGTAAGTGTCAGGTTGCCGCGCCGGGCTGCTTCGGAGGTGAAGCTGGGCGCGGCGTTGGCTTTCTGCTGCTGTTGCCAGAAATAAACGCCGATTGCAGCCAGTATCATCAGCGCAACAGCAATCCAGAATGCCGGGCGGCGCCACCAACTGCGCGCAACCGGGTCGGCCAGCAAGGCCAACGCGTCGGTGTCCGCTTGCGTTTCGTTTGAAGGAGATGGTGGTTTCATGAATTCGATGGTTGCGTGAGGTTAGGACTATCGAGCTGCACTGGCGGCATTGCAGAATCGCGGTCCGGTTGCCAGCCGCCGCCCAATGCCTTGTACAACCGTACATGGTCGGCGCTGAGGTCGGTGCTGGTAGTTGCCACCGCATCCTGCGTGCCAAACAGTGAGCGCTGGGTCTCCAGCACGGTCTGGAAATCGACCAGTCCGCTGGCGTAGCGCTGGCGTGCAATCAGCGCCGCGTTGGCCGCCGCGTCAGCCGCGTTGCGCAGTCGCAGCAGACGCTCGCGGTCGCCGCCCAGCGCGACCAACGCATCTTCCACATCCTTTAATGCAGTCAGCACCGTGGCCCGATAAGATAGCCGCACCTGCTCCAGCGCAGCTTGCTGCGCGCGCACTTGGGCCAGCCCCGCGCCGGCATCAAACACCGGTCCCGCCACGCTGCCGAGCAATGCGCTTATCAGCGTGCCGCTGGCGCCGAGCGAGCCCAGCGTCAACGCCCGCAGCCCCAGCGAACCGCTGAGTTTGAAGCTTGGATAACGCGCAGCATCGGCTTGCCCGACACGCGCCAGCGCGGCGCTGACCTGAAGCTCGGCTGCGCGCACGTCGGGGCGCTGGCGCAGGGTTTCAGCCGGCATGCTGAGCGCCAGATCATCTTGCGCTTGCGGCACCGGGAACACCGCTGACAGTTGTCTGCGCAGCGCATCCGGTATCTGGCCGCACAACAGCGCCAGACTGTGGCCGAGTTGCGCCACGCTGGTTTCCAGCGATGGAATCTGCGCCCGCGTCTGCTCGCTGGCGGCGCGTGCCTGCTCGCCTTCGAGCGAGGTCAGCAAACCGGCCTGAACCCGCCAATTAGTAATTTGCAAGGTTTCAAGCTGGCTATCCAAATTATTGCGGGCAATCGCCAGCCGTGCCTGCGCGCCGCGATACTGGATATAACTCACTGCCACTTCGGCCGCGATCGAAACTTGCACATCGGCCAGGCTGGCAGCGCTGGCTTGCGCATTAGCCTCGCCTGCCTGCAGAGCGCTGCGGTTGGCGCCGAACACATCGGGCTCCCAACTGGCGTCAAAGCCGGCGTTGAATGCATTGGCGGCACTGGCGTCGCCTGACTTGCTGCGCTGCGCCGACCCCGAAGCTGCGACTCCAGGAAGCAAGCCCGCCGCGGCAACATCGCGCAGCGCACGCGCCTGCAGCAACGCAGCCTGCGCGCCGTTGACGCTGGTATTGGCTTGCAATGCCTGTGCCATCAGCGCATCGAGCAAGGGATCATCAAAGCGCCGCCACCACTGCGCGAGTCCGGTGCTGCCAACTGCGCTGCCGGCTGTGTTGTCGCCCGCCGCAGCGGAGCCGCTTGCTGGCATGCCCGACGACCACGCCGCTGGCACCGCAATATCCGGCAACGCCGACGACGGTGGTGGCAACGATACACAAGCCGATAACGTGAATGTCAACGTCAACGTCAACGGCAGCGCCATCATCCATAAACCGGTTTTTTTCAACATGCAATTTTTTCCGAAAAATTCATCGGCAGAACCATCAAAATTTGCCGGCCATCGGCAGCTTGAACGGAACCCGCTCCTATCGCACAAGGCGGCTGGAAACACCTGCGTATTCTAATGAATCCGCACCAAAAATCGTGGCGTTTATACAAAACAATACAATTTTCAGATGCCTGCGCGGGTCTGCCAGAAGCCGCAAATCGATATGCAAACAGGGCCGTGTATTATTTCAATCCGCGCATAAATAATGCGGAAACCGCATGTTTTTAATGCATACCCAAACCAACAAGAATATTACTTGCGGAAAGCCGACCAGGCCACCAGCGTCCAAGCCACAAGGAATGCGGCGCCGCCGATCGGCGTGATCGCGCCCAGCATGCGTATGCCGCTGGCAGCCAACGCATACAGGCTGCCGCTGAACACCACGATCCCGGCCAGCATCACAATTCCGGCCCAGCCCAGCAACGCCGGATTAAAGCGCGGCATCAGCAGCGCAATCACGAACAAACCCAGCGCGTGCGCGATCTGGTAAGTGACTGCGGTGTGCCAGACCGCCAGCATGTCGCCGCTCAGGATATTTTTCAGCCCGTGCGCGCCGAAAGCGCCGGCAGCAACCGCAATGAACATATTGATGGCAGCGGCGATGATCAGGGAACGTTCATTCA
>JBDSCZ010000082.1:0-7686 GCA_039920865.1 Burkholderiaceae bacterium | reverse complement strand
GATCACCAGCGTCATGCCGGCGATGCCGATGTTTTTCTGCGCTGCGGCGTAGATCAGCCCGAAACGCGCTACGTCCAGCGGTGCGGTCAGCAGGCACGAAGTGGCGTCCGCCACCAGCGGAATGTTGCCGCAATCGGGCAGCGCCGGATAAGCGATGCCGTCGACGGTTTCATTCGGTGTGATGTGGCAATACGCGCTGTCGGCCGGCAGCTGCCAATGATCCAGCGGCGGCGCAGCCAGCGGCGCGCTGCCGGCGAATTGCGCGGCCAGCGTGACATCGGCGTAGCGCGCAGCCTCGGCCATTGCGCGGCGCGACCAGTAGCCGGAGTCCGCATACGCGGCACGACGGGAATGGCCCAGCAGATTTAGCGGAACCATCGAAAACTGATGCATCGCGCCACCGGCCAGGAACAGAATCCGGTAGTAGTCCGGCAGCGCCAGCAGTGCGGCCAGGCGCTGACGCGCGTGCGCCAGCGCCGCGCGAAACGCTTCGCCAGTAAACGGACGTTCGGCAGCGCATGCGCCGTCCGTGCCGCGCAGCAGCAATTCCTGCTGCGCGCGCGCCAGCACCGGGTCCGGCAGCCGGGCCGGACCAGACGCAAAATTGTAGCTAATCATTTGAACAGGTAAGCGCCGCCGTGCGCACCGGCCGCCATGAAGAACAGCAGCGGCACCGACAACATGGTGTTGGTGCGCGACGACAGGTGGCTGAGGCGCGAGCAGCGCAGCCGCTCAGGGATAGTGGCCGGTACCAGCCCCAGCACTTTCTGCTGGTTCGGCCACAGCACGAACCAGACGTTGAGCATCATCAGCGTGCCGATATACATGCCGATGCCGATCGGCGCCAGCGCACCATGCAAACTCAGCGCACCGCCCAGCGCGCCGCGATACGACAGCATCAGCAAGCCGGCACTCCAGGTCACCACCGACGCCCAGCGGAACACGCCATGCTCGCGGTTGAGCAGCGCCTGGAAGCGCGGACTGTCGTCGCTGCTCAAATCCTCGGCAAGTAGCGGCCGGTAAATCGGCCGCTGCACCACGCTGGAATAATTATGGCCAACCCAGATCACGCCGGCCAGAAAATGCACCCAGCGCAGCAGCAGATCGACAATCGCAGCATCCATGGCAACCTCACCCAATCACAGAATCACGAAATGCAGCAGCGCCAGCAGCAATGCGGTCAGCAGCGCGCCGAGCAGCACGGTGCCGGCCGCGGTGTCATAAGGATGGCGCATTCATACCTCCATAAAGGCGGTGGACATCACGCCGTTGGCGCGCCTGACCAGCGGTTTATGAAAGCGAATCGGCTGCGCGGCGGCCTGCACCGCCGCCTCGATCAGATGATGGTGCGGCGATTTGCTGCAGGCCGGGTCGGTATTGCCGGCGTCGCCGGTCAGCAGGAAAGCCTGGCAGCGGCAGCCGCCGAAATCCTTCTCGCGCTCGTCGCAGCTGCGGCAGGTCTCCGGCAGCCAGTCCAGTCCGCGGTATTTGCGAAACAGCGGCGACTCGTGCCAGATCCAGTCCAGCGGCTGGTCGCGCACCGACACGAAATCCAGCCCCGGAATCATGCGCGATTCCTGGCACGGCATCGCCACGCCGTCCGGCGCGATGGTCAGATGGATCGCGCCCCAGCCGTTCATGCAGGCTTTGGGCCGCTCTTCGTAATAATCGGGGATCACGTAGAAAATCGCCATCTGCTTGCCCAACTTGGCGCGCCGGTCCTGCACCACCGCTTCCGCTGCGCGCACCTGCTCCAGACTCGGCATCAGCTCTTCGCGATTGATCAGCGCCCAGTTGTAGTACTGCAAATTGGCCAGTTCCAGATATTCGGCCCCGAGCCCGGCCGCATAGTCGATCATCGCGCCGACCTGGGTAATGTTCTGGCGTCCGACCGGCATGTTCAGCACCATCGGGAAACCGTGCGCCTTGATCAGCCGCGCCGCCTCCAGCTTCAGCGCATGCGCCTTGGCCCCGACCAGTTCGTCGGTCAGTGCCGCATCGGTCGATTGCATCGATAGCTGGATTTGCTTCAGGCCGGCTTGTTTCAGCGCGATCAGACGTTCTTCGGACAGGCCAATACCGGACGTGATCAGATTGCTGTACAGACCGATTTCTTCGGCGTAGGTGACCAATTGTTCCAGATCCTTGCGCTGCAGCGGCTCGCCGCCGGTGAAGCCGACCTGCAGCGCGCCCAGCGCCCGCCCCTCGCGCATCACGCGCCGCCATTCGTCGGTCGACAGTTCCAGCGCAGCGTAATCCTCGTAATCGAGCGGGTTGCTGCACCACGAACATTTCAGCGGACAGCGGTAAGTCAATTCCAGCGCCAGCCACAGCGGCTTGCCCTGGCCATCCAGGCTCACTCCGGTTGATTCCTTGGGCATGGCGACATCCTTTCCGATAGTCATACGAGATACAGGCGATCCGGAATGCCCGGAACCTATGACCCATTATCGAATGACAAACGGAATGAAAAACACCAGAAAGATTGGAATCGGGCATCGCGAATCGCTGGAGCCGGGGCTAGCGATTTTCTGTAGCGGCCGCCTTGCGCGGGAACGCAAGCGCAGGATCATTGATAATGCATAGGGTATTTTTAAATGTGCTTAATATATGTGCGGTAAATGGCATGTTTTTACTTATACTCATATACGTAACCGACGTTGCGTAGCTTAGTGAGCGATAGCGTAACCCGACATTCCCCGCCACAAAAGCTGGGTTACGCGATGAAGCCGCTAACCCAGCCTACTCAACACGAACGCGGATTTCGTGTCTTTCGTGGACCATTACGTTTCAGTTATTTTGATAAATTTCCCAGCGCTTGACCGCCGCCGTAGCTGCCTTGCAGCGGCGCCGCGCCGCCCAGCGAAACGCGGATCGCGCAGTACTTGAATTCCGGAATTTTGGCAAATGGATCGAGTGCCGCATTGGTCAGCTTGTTGATCGCCGCTTCGTAATAGCAGAACGGCACGAACACTGCGCCGCGCGGCGAGCTGTCGTCGGCCCGCGCATACAGCGAAACCGTGCCGCGGCGCGATGCCAGCGTGACGATATCGCCCGGCTTGGCGCCCAGTGCGTCGAGGTCGAGCGGATGCACCAGTGCCACCGGATCGGGCTCGATCGCATCCAGCACTACGGTGCGGCGCGTCATGCTGCCGGTATGCCAGTGTTCCAGCTGGCGCCCGGTGATCAGCACCATCGGATACGCGGCATCGGGGCGTTCGGCAGCCGGAATGATGTCGGCCGGCACGAAGCGCGCGCGCCCTGTGTTTGTGGGAAAATCGTCAGTAAACACCACTGACTGGCCCGGATCGCCTTCGTTGCGGCACGGGTAAGTGACCGCATGCTCGCGCTCCAGCCGGTCCCAGGTGATGCCGCCGATGCTGGGCATCGTGTGGCGCATCTCGTCGAACACTTCCGATACGTGTGAATAGTGCCAATCCAGCCCGAGCTGCCGTGCAATCTGCTGGATGATCCACAAGTCCTGGCGGGCCTCGCCCGGCGCATCGACCGCCTGGCGGCCGATCTGCATAAGCCGGTCTGTGTTGGTGAAGCTGCCGGTTTTTTCCGGGAAGGCGCTGGCTGGCAGGATCACGTCGGCCAGATAGGCGGTCTCGGTCAGGAAGATGTCCTGCACCACCAGATGATCGAGTGCGGCCAGCGACGCGCGGGCTTGGTTGGCATCCGGGTCCGACATGGCCGGATTCTCGCCCATGATGTACATGCCGCGAATCTCGCCTCTCTTGATCGCGTGCATCACTTCCACCACCGTCAGGCCCGGCTTGTCGTCCAGCGTGCCGGGCGGCAGCTTCCAGCTTTTTTCGAAACGGGCTTGCACCTGCGGATCGGTCACGTGCTGGTAGTCCGGATACATCATCGGGATCAAGCCGGCGTCCGATGCGCCCTGCACATTATTCTGCCCGCGCAGCGGATGCAGGCCGGTGCCGGGACGGCCGATCTGGCCGGTCATCAGCGCCAGCGCGATCAGGCAACGCGCATTGTCGGTGCCGTGGATATGCTGCGATACGCCCATGCCCCACAGGATCATCGATGCCTTCGAGCCGGCGTACAGCCGCGCCACATATTTGATGGTGTCGGCGTCGATGCCGCAGATCGGCGCCATCAGCTCGGGGCTGTAGCCTTCGACGTTTTTTTTCAACTCCTCGTAGCCTATGGTGCGGCTGTCGATGAACTGCTGGTCGACCAGGTTTTCGTGCACGATCACGTGCATTATCGCGTTCAGCAATGCCACGTCGGTGTCCGGCTTGAACTGCAGGAAGCGGTGCGCGATGCGCGCCAGTTCCGGGCGGCGCGGGTCCAGCACCACCAGTTTGGTGCCGTTCTGCACCGCATTCTTGATCCAGGTCGCAGCGACAGGATGATTGACGGTCGGATTGGCGCCGATGATGACCACCACTTCCGCCTTGGTGACATCCATCACCGGGTTCGAAACCGCGCCGGAGCCGATGCCTTCCAGCAGCGCGACCACCGACGATGCATGGCACAGCCGGGTGCAATGGTCGACGTTATTGCTGCCGAAGCCGATCCGCACCAGTTTCTGGAACAAATACGCCTCCTCGTTGCTGCCCTTGGCGGAACCGAAACCGGCCAGCGATTTCTTGCCATAAGTGTCGCGGATTTTGGCCAGCGTGCCGCCGGCAAACGCCAGCGCCTCGTCCCAGCTGGCTGCGCGAAATACCTCCATCACTCGATCTGGGTCCATCGTGAAATCGCCGCGTTTGGGTGCATCGGCACGGCGGATCAGCGGCACGGTTAGGCGCTGCGGATGATGCGCATAATCGAAGCCGTAGCGGCCTTTTACGCACAGGCGGCCATGGTTGGCCGGGCCGTCGCGCCCTTCGACGGTGAGAATCTTGTTGTCCTTGACGTTATAGGTCAATTGACAGCCGACCCCGCAATACGGGCAGACCGAATCGACTTTCTTGTCCGGCAGCGCCAGCGCAACCTCGCGCGCCGGCATCAGCGCACCGGTCGGGCAAGCCTGCACGCATTCGCCGCAACCGACGCAGGTCGATGCGCCCATCGGGTCATCCATGTCGAACACGATTTTCGCCTGGTCACCGCGGAAAGCCAGCCCGATCACGTCGTTGACCTGCTCGTCGCGACAGGCGCGCACGCAGCGGGTGCACTGGATGCAGGCGTCCAGGTTGACGGTGATGGCCGCATGCGACGCATCCTGCACGGCTTGCTTGCGCGCCGCAAAACGTGGCTGGCCGACTGACAGCTTGCTGGCCCACAGGTCGACTTCATTGTTGCGCGTATAGGTGGTTGCCGGCAGGTCGGACTGCAGCAGTTCCAGCACCATTTTTTGCGCCGCCAGCGCGCGCGTGCTGTTCGACGTGACTTCCATGCCGGCAACCGGATGGCGACAGCAAGAGGCCGCCAGCACCCGCTCGCCACTGATCTCGACCATGCAGGCGCGGCAGTTGCCGACCGCTTCCATCCCCTCCCGGTAGCACAGCTGCGGAATCTCGATACCCTCGCGCTGCGCGACCTGGATGATGGTTTCGCTGGTCCGGCCTGTCACCTCGCGGCCATTCAGCTTGAAGCTGACTTGCGGCGCTGACAGCTGCGCCATTGCATTGCGGGCAATTGGGTTCATGCGGTTGTCTCCGCGGTTGTTCCGGCCAGCTCGTGCGGAAAATATTTGATCACGCAATCGATCGGGTTCGGTGCCGCCTGGCCCAGGCCGCAAATCGATGCGTCCCGCATCACGCTCGACAGCTCTGCCAGCAGTCCGATGTCCCACTGCGGCTGCTCGATCAGCGTCAGAGCCTTGGCGGTGCCGACCCGGCAAGGTGTGCACTGGCCGCAGGATTCGTGCTTGAAGAAGCGCATCAGGTTGCGCGCCGCGCCGACCGCACTGTCCTGATCCGACAGCACGATGACCGCAGCCGAACCGATGAAGCAGCCGTACGGTTGCAGCGTGTCGAAATCGAGCGGAATCTGGTTCATGCTGGCCGGCAGGATGCCGCCCGATGCGCCGCCCGGCAGGTACGCATACAACGCGTGGCCGTCCTGCATGCCGCCGCAATATTCGTCGATCAGCTGCTGGACCGTGATGCCGGCCGGGGCCAGCTTGACGCCGGGTTGCCGGACACGGCCGGAGACTGAAAACGCACGCAGGCCCTTGCGGCCATTGCGACCGTGCGCGGTGAACCAGGCCGCGCCTTGTTCCAGTATCTCGCGCACCCGGTACAGCGTTTCGAAATTGTGTTGCAGCGTCGGCCGGCCGAACAGGCCGACTTGCGCCACATACGGCGGGCGCAGGCGCGGCATCCCACGCCTGCCTTCTATCGATTCGATCATCGCCGACTCTTCGCCGCAGATGTAGGCGCCGGCGCCGCGCCGCAGGAATATCTGCGGCATCGCCGCCATCGGCGGGCTGGCGCGCAACTGCTCCAGCTCGGCTTCCAGCAGCGCGCGGCAAGCGTGGTATTCGTCGCGCAGATAGAGGTAGATTTCATCGATGCCGACCGCCCAGGCGGCAATCAGCATGCCTTCCAGCATGCGATGCGGGTCGCGCTCCAGATAGAAGCGATCCTTGAAGGTGCCGGGTTCGCCTTCGTCGATATTCACTGCCATCAGACGCGGCCCGGCCTCCGCGCGCACGGTACGCCACTTGCGTCCGGCCGGAAAGCCGGCGCCGCCCAGACCGCGCAGGCCGGAGTCTTCCATCACCTTGATGACCGATTCGACCTCGCGCGCGCCGGAAATACAGTCCTGCAACAATCGATAACCGCCTTGCGCCCGATAAGCGGCATAGTCGATGAAGCCGTCCGGCACATGCGCTGTTTGCTTCGCGTCGACTGCGTGCTTGACGCTGGCGCAGCTGGCGTGCGGCACCGGATTCTGCCCCACCACCGCCACCGGCGCATGTTCGCAGCGGCCGACGCAGGGCGCGGCTATCACGCGCACACCGGTGCCCAGTATTTGCGGCAGTCTTGCCAGCAGATCGCGCGCGCCGGCCATTTCGCACGACAAGCCGTCGCACACCCGCACCGTCAATGCGGCGGGCGCGCTCCCGCCTTCCCTGACCACATCGAAATGATGATAAAAGCTTGCGACTTCATACACTTCTACTTGCGCCAACCGCATCTCTTGCGCCAGCGCCGCCAGATGGGCGGCCGACAGGCAGCCGAAGCGGTCCTGGATCTTGTGCAGATGTTCAATCAGCAAGTCGGGCTGACGCGACGCGGCGCCGAGCAGCGCCTGCACCTCGGCCAGCGCTGCCGGGTCGACCTGGCGGCCTTTGGGAGCCTGCCGCTTGCGCTGTCTGGCGCCGTCGTTTGCGATGATTGGAATGATGGTCTGGTTCATGTGGCTGGCCGTTTTTGATTCCGTTTCTGATTCCGTTTCCGATTATGTATCGATCAGATTAGACCCGATCGATCACAACCGCAATCCCCTGGCCGACGCCGCTGCAGCCTACAGTTTTTTAGTTAAAATGGAGTATGCCTAAAAACATGCGATTTGCCGCATATATTTAAAGGCACTTAAAATATACACAATTCAGTATATATTATCGCTTGAATATAAATCCTGATTAGCTACATACCTCAGAAACAGCGTTACACGTTCAAAAAAACCCGTCGTCCCCGCGAAAGCGGGGATCCATACACCGGTGATTCAGCGTGCGATGTATGGTTTCCCGCCTTCGCGGGAATG
>JBDSCZ010000081.1:0-3314 GCA_039920865.1 Burkholderiaceae bacterium | reverse complement strand
CAGGATGTGATCGAAGCCGTTCCAGATGTGCCAGATGCCTGTTACAACGTAGTCTCTAAACTGCGCCATCGTGCGAGCCCCTCGCAATACCAGCGTTTGATGCGGGCTACCGGGCCAGAAAATCGCGGTCGATGCCTGCGTGCCGGATTGCAGGTGCAGCAAGCCCTTGTGCTGCGGATCGATATCAAACAACAGGCGGTAATCGACATCGATACTTTCGATGGGCGCACTACAAAGTGCGCTGAAATGCAGCACCGAATAAGCGCCATCGCTGTGATTGTCGACCTGCTGCAGGCCCGCCGTGATCGGGCAGCGTGCGCCAGCATTGGCCAGAGTCAAGCGGCCCAATGCATAGGCGGCGATGTCACGATGACGGGCGCGAATTTCGCCCCAGTTCAGCGCACCGTTGCCGTCCTGGTCCAGACCGATGGCGAAGTCGAGATCGCGCAGCGCGATGTCCCATTGCCCCTCGACCGTTGCGCCGCTGACATTCAGTGTCAGATAACTGTCGCTCGGCTTGTGGGCATGGGCGGCAGCGCACAGCAATCCGGTCGCGGCCAGTATCAGGAGTGTTAAGAGCCGTTTCATCTCAAGTTTCTGCTGCGAATTTGGCCGCCAGCGCGTTGATCGCATGATCTTCCAGCCGCGTCTTTTTCAGCCAGTCGAACACCGGCGCGGCTGCAGCCTTGTCGTTTGCGGCCAGCGCTGCTTCGAGCAATATGCGCGCATCCGCAGGCTCTTTTTGCACCGCCCAATTGCGCTGCGCCAGTTGCAATGCGAACCGCGCACGATGCATCAGCTGCAATTCAAAGCGCGATTGCTCGCGCTGATGCACCGTGTCGCCACGCAACATGGCGGCAGCGAAGCGGGCATTGAGCAGCGCGATCTGGTCGGCGGCAGCGCGGCTGTCGGTCGACTGCAAGGCGAGGGCGTAACGCAACAACAGCGCATCGACGCGCGTTTTGTCTTTGAGCAGCCGGGCTGCTTCGGCCGCGCGCTTCTGATCCAGTAAAAAATCCGCATAAGCGCCCAGCAAATAACTGTCGCCTTCGTCAACCGCAAGCGCGGTCTTGAAGTGTTCCTCTGCCGCTGGAAATTCGCCCAATCGTTCTGCCATTTCGGCCAACAAAGTGCTGACCCAGATCCGGATTGCGGGATCGACTTCCGAAGCCCGCGCAAGCGCCGATTTCAGGTGCGCATAACTCTGGCGCGCTTGCCCATTCAGGCTGGCGACGTTCGACAGGCAGGTAATGGTGATCAGCACCGGTGCCAGCGCGCGCAGTGCATTGCAACTTTGGGTGGCGCGCGCATATTCTCCCATGACCTGCAGCACAGTGGCGCGCGTGAGCCACGCTTGCGCATTGTGCGGATCGGCTTGCACCACCGCATCCAAGTCGCGCAGCGAAGCCGGGAATTGATGCGTGCTTTGCAGCAGCGTGGCGCGCATCACGCGGATTTCTGTCGGCGGATCGGCCTTGTCATACCAGGGCGCCAGCGCTGCTTGGGCATAGCCGAGATAACGCGGATCGCCTTCGACGCGCGACTGGCTGATATAGCGCCGGGCCAGCGAAAGCGCCAGCGGCATGTCTTCGGGAGAGGCTGCCAGACGGCTGCGCAAGGCCCGGAATTCCTGCTGCGCCGGATCGGTGCGCCGCGGTAAATGTTCGATCACTTCCGCATCGTTCAAGGGGATACGCGGCGCACCCCAGATCGAAGGTGCAACACCCGAAAACAATGCTGCAATTGCCAAGGCTTTAAAGGATGTCATGGCGTGTTACGTTGCAAAGTAAGGGATGACGGGAGCGCCGAGCGACTGCTCGGCGCTCCCGTCGCTGTACTACTTAATATTGCGTAATTCCTGATGTCCACGAAAGGCACGAAAGAAAAACAAAGTCGTTGGCTGCATTGGTGCGCACAGCGCTCCATACTTCTTCCATGATTTAATAGAATTCATTGGAACGTAAGCCTTGTTCGTGCTTTTCGTGTCTTTCGTGGACAATGCTTTTACCGTATTGAACTTGCGTAACGTCAGTTAACTAATCGGAACAGGGGCGGTATTGTTCGGACTGGTTGCTGTGATCGCATCGATGGACACAGGTTCGGCCGTGTCGGAGGTTGTCGCGACGACTGCTTGCACCGCATCCACGAAGGCGTCCTGCGCAGCGACCGGTTCAGCGCTATTGTTCTTACCGCTCCGGTCAAATGGTACGTGATCATCACCGCCGCAACCGGCTACCAGCATAGACAAGATGAGCGCCGAGCCGAGACCCAGCATGTATTTTCTGATCCTCATGGCGAGCTCCTCAGTTGTTGCCAGGCAGCGGCGTGTTCAGATACGGAAACGCCGCTTTGAATGTTGTCGCATTCTTGCGCACACCGTCCGTCAACGCCGCGCCGCCGGCTGGTGCATCGCCGGGTTTGCAGCCCACACCCAGCGTATCTGTCGCCCCGGTCAGTACGCACAGCGCACCCATAGCTACGCGCAACGACAGATCGACCACATCATCGCCAGGACGGCGGCCATTCGGGAATCCGGCCATATCGCCAGCGGCCACGCCGAGCGAATTTTGCGCGGCTTGCGCTGTCACGCTAGTCGTGGTGTTGAGGCGCAACATTTCACTGGCTTTCACGTTTGCCGGCTGATTAACCCCTTTGATACCGGTCAGGAATGCAGCCACCAGATCGGTACGCGGGAAGTTGGTAGGAGCCGGAGCGCTCGGAAACAGAGACTGGACTAACGCTGGAAGCGAAGGATTGGTGACGTAACCTGCAAACTGTGCATCGCCGCTAGGCCGCGATGCATTGAAACGATCCTTGTCATCCATGCCGATCACGACTTCATTCACCAGCGGCATGCCGAGTCGCGATACCTGCGCCCAAGGGCCACCTTCTTTTACCGCGTTGTTGTTACCCGATGCCGGCGACGGATGGATCAAGCGCCCCTGCCGCACGCTGGCCGTCGTAAAGCCGCCGATGACCGGTTCAGTGCCGTTGGTAAGGCAGGCGATCGGAACTTCCAGCGCGATGGAACTGACGTTTTTGTTTTCAAGATCGTTCTTGTTACCGGTTTCCGCACCCAACGGATTCAGGTTGAACAAATCGAATATCTGGCCGACAGCGATAGAGAACGATTCCTTGCGCTGACCCACGAAGACCCGGCCATTGCCGCAACCCGGAATTGCCACGTCGTAAATATGCTGGTTCGCGTAGGTTTCATAAGCGCTTGCACTGCCGAAAGACTTGTCGCCGATATTATCGACCGGCTTGTCAAACTCTTTGGCACCGCCGGCCGCGTTGGTGACGGACCCCACGCT
>JBDSCZ010000080.1:0-1990 GCA_039920865.1 Burkholderiaceae bacterium | reverse complement strand
AACTTCTTCACCCGCCGCAAGACCGTCACCCAGCGCTGGCCCGCCGGCGGCGTGCGCGAAACCGCACAATTCACCTTTCCCAGCAACCAATAGGACGATGCAGTAAACAGAGGGCAGCACAGCGAGTCGCTACGCGACTTTTACGTCAAGCAATCGGATGAATGCCAGTCAAAGCACGCCTGGCAAGCCTGTTTCTGACATTAAAAAGGAGCATCAAAATGTTAGTCGGCGTACCAAAAGAGATCAAGAATAATGAGTACCGGGTCGGCTTGACGCCAGCCAGCGTACGTGAACTCACTGTGCGCGGTCATCAGGTGCTGGTGCAAAAAAATGCAGGTACGGAGATCGGCTTGCTAGACGACCATTATGTCGCCGCCGGCGCTGCGATAATCGATACCGCGCAGGAAATATTCGCCCGCGCCGAGATGATCGTCAAGGTCAAGGAGCCGCAGCCGCAAGAATGCGCAATGCTGCGTGAAGGACAGATCCTGTACACCTATCTGCACCTGGCGCCGGACACCTTGCAGACCGCAGCACTGGTCAAGTCGGGCGCGATTTGCGTCGCGTATGAAACGATTACCGGCCCCGGCGGCGGCCTGCCGCTGCTGGCGCCGATGAGTGAAGTGGCCGGTCGCATGTCGGTGCAGGCCGGGGCCGCGCATCTGGAAAAATCCAAGGGCGGCATGGGCCTGCTGCTGGGCGGCGTGCCCGGCGTCGAGCCCGGTCATGTGGTCATACTCGGTGCCGGCGTGGTCGGCACCAACGCGTTGCAAATGGCGGTCGGGACCGGCGCCCGCGTGACCGTGCTGGACAAGAATGTGGATCGGCTGCGCCAGCTGGACCTGGTATTCGGCAATCGGATTGCAACGCTCTTTTCGAATGCGCAAAGCATCGAAGAGACGGTGCTGCGCGCCGATCTGGTGATCGGCGGGGTATTGGTTCCGGGAACTGCCGCGCCCAAGCTGGTCACGCGCAGCATGATCGCGCAGATGAAAGCCGGTGCGGTGGTGGTGGACGTGGCGATCGACCAGGGCGGCTGTTTTGAAACCTCCCATGCGACTACCCACGCCGACCCGACTTACGTGGTGGATGGTGTGGTGCACTACTGCGTGGCCAACATGCCCGGTGCAGTGGCGCGCACCTCGACCTTCGCGCTGAATAACGCCACCATCGGCCATGCGATTGCCCTGGCAGACAAGGGCTGGAAACAGGCGCTGAAGGACAGCGTCCATCTGAAAAACGGCTTGAATGTCTGCCTGGGGAGCGTCAGTTACGAAGCGGTAGCGCGCGGCCTCGGCTATGTCTATGTGCCAGCCGATTCCTTGTTGCAATGACATTCAGGAAGGATCAAATGCTGCCTGCAATGGTGCTGCCGCGTTATCTCCGTGCGCTCGCTGCTGCGGCCGCGGCGTGCGCGAAACCGCGCAGTTCGGCTTCACCAGCAAGCAGTAAAGCGTTGTCAGATTGAACAACCGGGCCGGTTTTCTTTCAACGGCTGCGTGACAGGAATGTAGGCTGGGATGCAATCCCAGCGAATGGGGCAACACCGCAGAAAGTGGTCGATCTTGCGTCAACGAGTGATGGATAGGTACTTGCCGGGATTGCATCCCAGCCTACAGGACTGGGCTAGCGCCTCAGATGCAATCAAGGACAGCGAAGCTGCGGTTATCCCACGCTGTGTGCAGTACATTGAGTTTAGCCACACGGCAAGGGACTTGATGCCCTTACTTGAATTGCAGCCTACACAGCAAAGCCCGAGGTTTTCCAAGGTAATCAAGTTGAGATCGTTAACGATGTGTTCCCAAGAGGCGCACTTACGACGGTCCCCATTTATTGCTTCAAACGAATTACCGCAGTAGATGCACTGCAAATCACGGGCAACTACCAGACGCGCCAAATCGATGGGGATTCGCCAGCGATTGCGAAGACTAATGTAAGAAGAATAAGGCATGTCGCCTAATGTTTGACATGAGAGGCGTGACCCGGCTTG
>JBDSCZ010000079.1:0-12457 GCA_039920865.1 Burkholderiaceae bacterium | reverse complement strand
ACCCGGTCAGACTCGGTATGCTGGAAAACACGCCCCGCATGTAATCCAGCATGACCGAAAGCATCCACGGCCCGGCAATGACCAATGCTGCAAATATGCCTACCAGTTTTGGAATGAATGACAGCGTCTGTTCATTGATTTGCGTGGCGGCCTGGAAAACACTGACTATCAGGCCAATTACCAATGCCGTAAGCAGCATGGGTGCGGCAATCATCAATGTGATCTCGATTGCATGACGGCCTATCGACATTACGCTTTCAGGGGTCATCGGAATCTCAATAAAAACTTTGCGCCAGCGAGCCCAGCAAAAGCTGCCAGCCGTCTACCAGAACAAACAACATCATCTTGAATGGCAGCGCAACAATGGCCGGCGATACCATCATCATGCCCATCGACATGAGCACGCTGGCTACGACCATGTCGATGATCAGGAACGGAATGAAAATGGCAAACCCGATCTGGAAAGCCGTTTTCAACTCACTGGTGACAAAGGCTGGAATCAAGACCCGCAAAGTCACGTCTTCCGGCCCCTGCGGCTGCTCTGCGTTGGAAAGTTTTACGAAAAGTGCCAAATCGGCCTGGCGGGTCTGCTTCAACATGAAGGACTTGAGCGGTACCGCACCCTTGTCGAGTGCTTCGGTCAGCGTGATCTTGTTTTCCGATAAAGGTTGGTAGGCATCAACGTATATCTTGTCCAGAACCGGCCCCATTACGAAAAAAGTCAGGAATAACGTAAGACCCAGCAGAACCTGATTCGGTGGAGCGGACTGTGTGCCCAGCGCTTGTCGCAACAGCGATAAAACGATGATGATGCGGGTGAAGCTGGTCATCATCAGCAGACCCGCAGGCAAAAACGACAGCGATGTCAGCAGCAGCAGCGTTTGCACGCTGAGTGAATAATTTTGTCCGCCGCCGGCTGCCGGTGTGCTGGTGATTGCCTGCAGTACGCCAGCCTGTGCGAAAGAAAATACCGGTGTAAAAAGCAAGATCATTGGCAACAGACAAATAATGCGTTGTCTGGTGGATGGTGCGACGGCTTGCGATCTGGAGTGATGTTGTTGCATGAGCTGCTTACTTTGCATTGCGCTTCTCAATGGTGGACTGGAGCCACTGGGAGAAGTTTTTTGTTGCGGGGGAAGTTGGTTCCGGCGCAAGCTCCTGACGCGGCATGGTCGCCAATGCATTGATTCTTCCTGGCGTTACGCCGACCACAATCCACTGGCCAGCGGCCTCCACCACCAGAATCCGCTCCTTGGCGCCAACACTGACGCCCCCTACAATTTTTACAGCGGCGTTGCCGGTAAATTGCCTGACCCCGAATCGTTTCAATAGCCATGCGGTTCCTGCCATCAGCCCCAAAACAACCAGCAGGGCCAACAATACCTGTGTGAAATTGCCGGTGGAGGTATTAACATCTGCTTGTGCCGCCGCACCGGCCGTAACGCAAAACAAGGCCAACAGGCCAGCGATGAAGGTGTGACGGATCATTTATTGAGTTTTCTAATGCGCTCGGATGGCGTGATGATGTCGGTTAATCGAATGCCGAATTTATCGTTTACGACCACTACTTCACCTTGCGCGATCAGACAGCCATTGACCAGCACATCCATAGGTTCCCCCGCCAAGCCATCGAGCTCCACCACCGAGCCTTGCGCCAGTTGCAAAAGATTTTTGATTGCGATTTTGGTGCGGCCAAGCTCCACCGTGAGCTGCACCGGAATATCGAGAATGAAATCGATATCGTTGTGGGTTCCGCCTTTGGTGCTTTGTCCGGAAAAATCCTGAAAAATGGACGCTACTGCCGGCTTGCTCTTCAGTGCGTCGGCTTCCGCCTTCTCCTGCTCGGCGATAGCCGCGCCCCAATCATCTTCGGCAATTGTTTGAGAGTCTATGTCATCTGCCATGTGTATCTCCTTGGGCCGTTTCGTTTGATTGGTGGGTTAACAGTTTTTCGACGCGTAATGCATATTGGCCACTAAATACCCCATAGCTGCAATCCATGACCGGAACGCCATCAACCGTGGCCTCGACAGTTTCTGGAATCGAGAATGGAATGACATCGCCAGCCTTCATGTTCAGGATTTCGCCAAGGGTAATTTTGGTCGAGCCCAGATTCGCGACGATTTCGACTTCAGCAATCTGGATCTGCTGCGTCATCAGTCGCACCCAGCGCTTATCGACTTCCAGCGCCTCACCCTGCAGGCTGCTGGTGAGGGTATCGCGGATCGGCTCGATCATCGAGTACGGCATGCAGAAGTGCATCTCACCGCTGACAGAGCCCAGTTCCAGCGTGAATGTGGTTGCTACGACGACTTCGTTCGGGGTCGCAATATTGGCAAACTGGGTGTTCATCTCAGAGCGAATGTATTCGAACTCAACCGGATATACAGGCTCCCATGATTTTGCATAAGCCTCGAAAACAACATTCAGGATGCGTTGAATGATGCGCTGCTCGGTCTGCGTAAAATCCCTGCCTTCAACGCGGGTGTGAAATCGGCCATCGCCGCCAAATAGGTTATCGACGATCAGGAACACCAGATTCGGATCGAACACCATGAGCGCGGTACCGCGCAGCGGCTTCATGTGCACCAGATTAAGATTGGTCGGCACTACCAAATTGCGTATGAATTCGCTGTATTTCGATACGCGCACCGTGCCTACCGATACTTCGGAACTGCGACGCAGAAAATTGAACAGGCCTATGCGCAACAAGCGGGCAAACCGTTCGTTGATGATTTCGAGCGTCGGCATCCTGCCGCGCACGATGCGCTCCTGCGTGGCAAGATTGTAGGGTCGTACACCGGAGGTGTCTTGGGGCGCCTGTACGTCATCCTGATCGCCGTTGACGCCCTTGAGCAGGGCGTCGACCTCTTCCTGGGAAAGGAAATTATCAGCCATTGCGTTACTGAATTATAAAAGAGGTAAAAAATACACTCGACACAGACTGTGGTTTTCCTTGTAAAGAAAAAGGTTGTTTTGTCAACGCAATGATTTCACTGGAGAGCTGTTTTTTACCTTCGGTAGACGCAATTTCGGAGGCGGTTTTACTGGAAAGCAGCATCAATATGCGACTACGGACCTGTGGCATGTGCAGCTTGATGATATCAACCTGCTCATTGTCTGGAACTTGCAGTGTCATTCCAACCTGAAGATATTGGTCACCAAATTCCGACTTCAGGTTGACCGTAAACGATTCAAGATTAATGAAGACCGGCGGCTTCGCCGGGGTATGTACTGCCGCATTTTTTGAAGAAGCATTTTTCTTGCTCAGATACAGTGCGCCCGCAGTACCGCCTACACCAAGCGTGATTACCGCGATAGCGATAATCAGAAATAGTTTTTTCTTGGATTTTCCTTCTACAGGATCAGCCTTCGTATCTTCTTTCGGGGCTGCTTTGGCCATCTTGTTTCCTATCGTCCTGCATTATTCTGTCGTGCGTCATTGTGACAAAGTGACGTTGCGTATGCAATGAAAAGAGCATAGTGCCAGCGCTTATTTACTCCTTGCACATTACCACCCAGGTAATCCGGGCTGCCCGTGTTTACCTGAAGTCGGCAACACTGCTTTAGCCTACGCAAAGGCATCTACCAATCCCTGCCGGATGGTTCGGCCTGGGCTCAGGGTAATGGCGGGAGCCTCTTCGGAGTCCGACTGATCCACGCGGTCTTGCGCGCCCATTCTGCCGCCTGAGCCGCTATCCGTGCTTTGCCGATCCGGCATGTTGCTACTGACGTTAGCCTGGCCAAGTTGAATTCCGGCTTCTTGCAGCATTTCACGCAGTTTCGGCAATGCCGCTTCAAGTGCTTGCCGGACTTCAGGCTGAGCCGCAATGAAGGTCGCATCGGCCGATTCTTTATTGATGTTCAAGACCACCTGCAGTGGCCCGAGATCCGGCGGATTGAGCGATAAAGTCGCAGTCTGCTGCGTCGCGCCTACCATGATGGTAATTTTTTGTCCCAATGCCTGGTTCCAGGCATTGCTTCCTACCGCGGGAGACAATTTGTCAGCAGCGGGGTTTGCCGTGGCTTGTCCGATCTCCTGAGCGATCGCCTGCGATGCCACCATGTTTGCAGCTATCGTTGTCGACTGGAAATCGGGTTTTTTGATTGTCACCGCATCCGTCAATAATCTCGCATCGTCTTTTTTATTCAAACCCTGAATCACATCAGGTGCGGGTTTGCCAGCGCCATCATTCTGCAAATCTTGTGTTTCCGTGTTTCCCAGCAGCGCACGATCCGGCACCGGTTTGGCCCGCCTTTTTCCTATCACGGGATCAAGACCGTCATCGACCTTTGCCAATCCATCCTTGTCAAGCGGGGTGTCATCCAGTTTTTCAGCCGGTTGACGCAGATTCGCAACCAAGGCCAATAACTCGGCTGTGGCGGGTGGCGTTGCATCGGTGGGATTGCTGCTTAAGTCATCGGGTTTATCAGCTTCATTCCCGGCATCGGTTGGCACGGCATCGGAACCACTGGTCTTTGCTGTGCTATCCGGTGTTTTTTTAGTGTCTTTGTTTGTCTCGGCACTGATTTTTTTGGTGGGACTAGTGTCGCTGCGATTGGCAGCCTGGCGTTCCAGCATCTGCTTGAATGACAGATCTTTCGGGGCCGTGTTATTGGCTTGTTTGCTGGCTGGAGGCGCTTGCAAAATTAGGCTAACTGGGCTTAATGTCATTGGATTTTTTCACCGGTAGTCATAATAAACAGGGTATCTGGGCATTTTTTTAGGAACGTTTGTAAGTTCTTAGCCTTGCTGCATGCTCATCCATCAGCTTTTGATCACGTTTGCTTTCAAGTTGCTGCGCTTCCTTTTGCGCACGCTGGGAGAGGGTTGTATACGACATCTTTTTACGTTCGTTTTCCTGCCATGCGGCTCTGCTGTCAGCGATGCGCCTGTGCTCGTTTTCTACAATCAATTGTTGACCGATTATCGCACTGTCGAGCTTGCCCAAAAAAACCTGATAATTATGATGCATCATGATGCTAACGCCGGTCGATCGGGTTGACTCGAAACGTGCCGCATAATCATCCCGATATTGATGCAGTAATGCCAGTTTTTGTTCTGCATCCTGTCCGGAACGGATTGCCAGGCCCAGCCTCTTGGCAGCATCGTCCGTTTTTTTTGCCGCCAATGAAATCAGTGTGTCTAGTTGTGAAGTCGAAGCCATTATGCAGTCATTGTAATTTTAATTCCTTGATTGCCATCTTCAGAATAGAGCGGTAAGTTGCCTTAAACTTTCCGCAAGGCCTGCACGTTCGGAGATTGCCTGTTGCAGAAATGCTTCAATTTTTGGCTGCAATGTAATCGCTTTGTCCAGCAAAGGGTCGGTCCCGTGACTGTAGGCGCCGACGCTGATTAAATCGCGGTTCCGTTGATAGCGCGAGTAGAGCTGTTTCAGGTGCCGGGCCTGTTCCTGATGTTGGGGCGAGGTGATGTTGTGCATGGCGCGACTGATCGACTGCTCAATATCAATCGCCGGATAATGCCCGCTCTCGGCCAGCGTCCTGTTAAGCACTATATGGCCGTCCAGAATCGCCCGCGCAGCATCTGCAATCGGATCCTGCTGATCATCGCCCTCGGTTAGTACGGTATAGAAAGCGGTAATCGAGCCGCCATTGATGTCGCCGTTGCCGGCACGCTCGACCAAAATCGGCAATTTGGCAAATACGGATGGCGGATATCCTTTGGTTGCCGGTGGCTCGCCGATGGCAAGTGCAATCTCGCGTTGCGCCATCGCATACCGTGTCAGGGAATCCATGATCAACAATACATGCTTGCCCTGATCGCGAAAATGTTCGGCAATCGCAGTTGCGTAGGCGGCGCCCTGCAAGCGCATCAGCGGCGGGGTGTCGGCGGGAGCCGCAACCACAACAGAACGCGCCAGCCCCTGCGCGCCCAGAATCTGCTCGATGAACTCCTTGACTTCCCTGCCACGCTCGCCAATCAGTCCGACTACGATTACATCGGCCTCGGTGTAACGCGCCATCATGCCAAGCAGTACGCTCTTGCCCACGCCGGAACCGGCGAACAGGCCCATCCTTTGGCCGCGACCTACCGTCAAAATGCTATTGATGGCGCGCACGCCGACATCAAGAATGTCGGTAATCGGCGCGCGCGACAAAGGGTTGGCTGCTCTGACATTGAGCGGCGCGGTATGGGTCGCAAGAATCGGACCCAGACTATCGAGCGGGCGACCAGCGCCATCCAGTACCCGCCCCAGCAATTCGATGCCGACAGGAAGATGGCGGGTGCGGTCACTGGGCCGGCGGCGTGGATGCCTGACCTGGCCCGGACTGGGCAAGGTATGGATAATTTCGACCGGAAAGACGCGCGTGCCCGGCACGATTCCTTCGACGTCGCTTTGCGGCATCAGAAAAATGCGTTCACCATCAAAGCCAACCACTTCAGCCTCAATGCGGGTGCCACTACCCAAGGGGATCGTGCAGCCGCTGCCAATCGGCAATTTCAGGCCGACGGCCTCCATCACCAATCCGGCCACGCGTGTGACCCGACCCGATACCTGCATCGGTTCGGCGATTGCCAGCAGCTCGCGGCAATCGTTCAGGTATGCCTGCCAGCGCTGGCAGTGGCTTTGGCCGTTCGGCTTGCCAGTCACTGCGCCAGCCAGTCCGTTTGGGCGTCCAGTGCACCGGCAATCCGATGCCAGCGCGATTCTGTGGTGGCATCGATCTGGTTGCTGCCGGTTTCAACCCGGCAGCCACCACGCTCCAGCGTCGGCTCATCCATGATGCGCCAGCCCGCTTCTTTGAGAGATTCTCCCAGCTGTTCCCTGACTAACGCAGCATCTTCTTGATTAAGGAACAGCAAGGCCGGCGGCGTCAGGCTGGGCAAATAATGGATCGCTTCACTGACAATCGGAAGCACCAGTTCGGGGTGAATTTTCAATGCATTCTTGAGCATTGCCTTGGCCAGATCCAGCGCCAAATCCATGACGTCCTTGGCGATCAATTCGTCAGCCCTGCTGATCTGGTCATTAAACGCAGCGGCAATTTTCAGAAAAATATCCCGTTCGGCAGCGGCTTCGCTGCGTCCTTGCGCCAATCCGGCTGCATGGCCTTCGGCTTGGCCGGCGGCATAACCTTGCAGGCGCGCTGCCTCATGGATTTCGGCAATCTGCTCGGCGGTAGGCGGGGCAATCGGGGCAGGTGCATCCGGCGGCGGTGTTGGCTTGTCGTTGTCGAACGAAGCCATTTCCCAGCGTTGATAAGCGGATAACTGTTCTTTCGGGATCAGGATCCTAGACATAGGAATCTTCACCTTTGCCACCCAGGATTATCTGTCCTTCCTCTGCCAGACGGCGGATGATTTGCAGGATCTGCTTTTGCTGCGTCTCGACCTCGGACAATCGGACCGGCCCTTTGGAGTCCAGATCCTCGCGCATCATGTCGCCGGCGCGTTGCGACATGTTCTTGAAAACTTTATCGCGCAACTCCTGGCTTGCGCCTTTGAGTGCGACGATCAGCGTCTCGGATTGTACTTCGCGCAACAGAAGCTGGATGCCGCGGTCGTCGATATCCATGATGTTATCGAATACGAACATTTCATCCATGATTTTCTGCGCCATGTCGCTGTCATAGCTTTTCAGGTTATCCATGACCGATGCTTCGTTTTCACCGCTCATGAAGTTCAGGATTTCGGCAGCGGTGCGAATGCCGCCCATCGGTTGCTTTTTCAGACTTTCATTACCGATCAGCAGTTTTGTCAGGACGTCATTGAGCTCGCGTAGTGCGGTCGGCTGCACACCGTCGAGCGTGGCAATGCGCAAAATGACATCGTTGCGCAAGCGCTCGGTAAAGTGGGCGAGGATTTCGCATGCCTGGTCGCGTTCCAAATGCACCAGTATCGTGGCGATAATCTGCGGATGTTCATTGCGGATCAGATCGGAAACGGACTGCGGATCCATCCATTTCAGGCTTTCAATGCCACTGGCATCCCTGCCGCCCAGAATGCGGTTCAGCAATGAGGACGCCTTGTCGTCGCCCAGCGCCTTGGTCAAAACTGAGCGGATATAGTCATCCGAATCCATCCCCAGTGAAGAATTTTTGGTCGCATCGGTATTGAAAGAAACCAATACCGCTTCAACCTGCTCGTGCGGTATGGATTTCATGGTGGCCATCGCGGCACCCAGTTTTTGGACTTCACGCGGACCCAGATGGCGCATGACCTCCGCCGCTTCGTCTTCTCCTAGCGCCAGCATCAGGACTGCCGCTTTAATTACGCCATCATCACTCATTGCCATTCACCCAAGATTTCACGACGTTGGCTACAACCTTCGGGTCATTTTTTGCCAATTGCTTGGCCATCTCCAGATTTTTATCATAGCTGGAAATTTGGCGATTTTCCTGTTCCAGCAGGTGTGCGGCACTCCCGATCCGGACCGTATCATCGTCCGATTCAGGAGCCGGCAAGTTTTCCGGAGGATTGATCGCGGCGGCATCCTGGCCGTTCAATTTACGTAACATCGGCTTCAAAACTTTGAAAAACAGGAAGAGCAAGACAATTCCTGCGACCAGATACTTGCCGAGTTCCTTTGCCAGTTGGATCATGTCTGCCTGCTTCCATAGCGGTAGCTCAGCAATGATGTCCTTTTCCATGCCGGCAAACGGACTGTTGACAACATTCAGCGAATCTCCGCGCTCCTTGTCGTAACCCATTGCTTCTTTGACCAAATCGGTAATCTGGGTTTTTTCGACATCGGATAATGCAATGCTGACCGATTTTCCAGACTTGTCCACCGTATGCTTGTAATTGACCACCACTGCTACGGACAAGCGTTTGATGCCGCCCATCGGTTGCTGTACGTACCGGATGGTCTTGTCAACCTCGTAGTTCACGGTCGTATCCTTGCGCGTATTTTGTACCGACGGTGTCCCGGGGGCGGCGTTAGTATTGCCAACTGCAGTAATCGGTGCGGTAGCAGGGACGGGCGGCTGATTGGTCAGTGCGCCGGGGATGCCGGTTGCGTTTGTATTATTCAGGTTGGCCGATTCGCTGCTTTGCTGACTGCGCACCGAGGATGCATCAGCCGCCAGATTCGGCTTATAGGTTTCGGCTGCCTGTTCGCTGCGCGAAAAATCCACATCGGCGGTTGCTTCTGCGCGCACATTATTGGCGCCGACAATCGGCGTGATGATCGACTCCACCCGTCTAACGATATTTTGCTGGAGCGTCTGCACATATTTGAGCTGAGTAGCATCCAGGCCGTTGACCGCGCCGGGCCGGCTCGTTTCGGACAACAAGTTGCCATTTTGATCGACGATTGTGACATTTTTGGGCGGCAAGTCCGGCACGCTGCTGGCAACCAGATGCACCACCGCGCTGACCTGCTGCGTATCCAGAGTCCGGCCCGGATGCAGATTGAGCAATACCGAAGCAGTCGGTTGTTGTCGATCGCGTACGAAAACCGAAGCTTTGGGCAATGCCAGATGAATTCGCGCAGCCTGCACCGCCGCAATCGACTCAATCGAGCGCGCCAATTCGCCTTCCAGCGCGCGCTGAAAATTCACCTGTTCCAGAAATTGCGATACACCCAGCTTCTGGTTTTCCATCAGTTCGAAGCCGACATTGCCGCCTTTTGGCAAGCCCTGAGACGCCAGCTTCAAGCGTGCGTCATGCACCTGGTCGGCAGGCACCAGAATCGCGCCGCCGCCTTCCGCGTACTTGTATGGAACATTCATTTGTTGCAGGGAAGCGACAATAGCGCCGCCATCGCGGTCGTTGTAATTGGAAAAAAGTACCCGATAATCGGGTTGCTGGCTCCAGATCCAGACTCCGGCCATGACCGCAATAATCGCTGCGATACCCAGGCCGAGCACGAATTTTTGTGCACCCGGCGTCTGTGCAAAACTGGTCATCTTCTCGCTAATAAGGGCGTTATTTGCTACTGGCATGGTGCGCGCCTGCGACTGCAGCTATAAAAAATTAATTGATTCAAGTTGTGTTCCTGCCAATGGTACATTAGGCTCCAAGGATCGATTATATCCGGCAGGACACACTTTGATCATTTAAAAAGAGCCGCGTTTCAGCTGCTCTTTCCGGCAATTGTTGCCCTTGTTAATGGTATCGTGACAGGATCGATAAGTCGGTAAGCGATATAGTTAAGACTTACGCAATACCGCGGTGTCTCGGTAGTGCAGGCCTCCGTGCTCGCGGCCCGGCACACCTTAATTCTGCGTAAGCCCTAATAGCAAGTAACCGCACACACGGGCAATTATGTAGTAACACGTAAGTGAAGGAGTTTTTAGTGAGCATTGGAGCAATAGATACCGGCAGGATAGACGCCATGCTGGCCCAGATAAAGGCAATGTCGGCCAATGCCAGGGTGGCGGAAGGCCCGGCACCTGTTGCCGCCTCTGACAACAAGGTTAATTTTGCCGATGTACTGAAAGCCTCGCTGGATCAGGTCAGCAAGTCCGAGGACCAGTCAACCAAGCTTGGGCAACGCTTTGCGCTCGGCGACGACAGCGTCAGCCTGTCGGATGTAATGATATCGATGCAAAAAGCCAGCATCACCCTGCAGACCACTGTGCAGGTTCGCAATAAACTGGTTTCTGCCTATCATGACATCATGAACATGCAGGTATAGGGTTGGTTTCCAAAACCGACAAATGGTCGTTCGTGGGGTATTTTTCAAATACCCGGTTGTTTGTAGGGGCGGATTCCAAACCCGCCCTTTCGTCGCCAAACACAGGGCGGGTTTGGAACCCGCCCCTACGAATGGGTTAGCCAGCAATTATAAAACCCGCCAATTCCAATTCCAATTCCAATTCCAATTCATTCAAGACCATGGAGTTTCGCGTTTAATTCGCGCTCCAGTTTCCCGATGTAGCGTTGCACCATGCTTAACATCGAATTGGGCAGATCGATCGAGGCGCAGCCGATGCGGCGCCGCTTCTTGTCATTGAGCAGAGTCTGTTCCTGCGAATTAGCCACGATCAGCGATGTAGTGATGGTGCCGATTCCGGGCAACACAATTTTGCAATTCTTGTAGACGCGGCCGATGGTGTTGTCGAGTGCCTTGTTATCATCGAATATCGAAATTCCACCGCAACTGATATCGTGCAGCACCGCTTTAACCACAGTTTCGCCTGCATCGTTTTGCAATGGAATGGTGCAGACCACCGGACTGGTGATAGACGTGTTGATGCGATAAAACTCGCGGCGCTGCAGCCGGATCAGTCTGGTCGGAATTGCAATGCGCAATGCCGGACGATCATCCTTGCGGCAGGGACTTACCTGCGCGGCTGAAAACAGGATGCGGATCTTATCCAGCGTAGTCTCAAACGACACCTTGTCGGCATCGATGATGCGTTGGTTCAGGTTGCCGTCGGGAGAGCTGTCGATAACAATCCAATCGTTCTCCAGATCCACTTCGAGAATCGAAGTGATGATGGCTTCGGTTCCGCCATGGATCAGCATCCTGATTAATTGCCTTTTTTCTTCAATCGAATGCAACAAGGCCACGATTTCTCGCGGTGATGTGATCGCATACAGGTTTGGTGGCGCATTTTCAGTGCCGTGATTAATTGTTCGCATCGGATTGCCCAGCTTCTATTCGGTACAGCCACGCCAAAAGTTCCGCCACAGCCCGATACAACTCGGGAGGAATGTGGTCATCCAGATCGACCTGCATCAGCATCGCGACCAACTCCTTCGATTCATGCACAAACACGCCATGTTCCTTGGCGCGGGCGATGATGGCGTCCGCCACCAGGCCGCGGCCCTTGGCAACGACTTTGGGCGAGCCGTCACCGGCCTGATAGGCCAGCGCGACTGCAGTTTGTAACGGGGTATCAGATTGCGGCATCGTGCTTGACCAAAAGTGCGGATAACGGCGATCCGACAGCATCCAGCGACGCCGACAGCTTTTCGCGCTGCGCCTGCAGTGCGGCGCGGGTATGGTCGGACGCAGCGCTGACATGGATGCGCAACTGGCCGTCCTGCAGATACACGGTCGCCGCCACTTTGCCCAAGCTGGGCATATCGAAGCGCACCGTGCTTTGCCATGTTGCCGGCACCGCTGGCGCGCCATCTGCCGTTTCACCTTGGTTCTGGCCTGGGTATTGCTCCACGTCCCACTCCATCGGCTGACCGGGCCAGGCTTCACCGCGCCACGCTGCGCGCTGATGCTCCAGCGTATCGAGCTGCTGGCTGACCAGTCGCGCCATCTCTGCCGTGTTCGCTGCAATTTTTTGCGGTGCATCCGCATCGCCGCCAGCCAATATCCGCGCCGCCTGTTCTGCCAGGCGCGCTTGCGGCTCCTGCTGCAGATTTGTCAGGCTGCGCTTGCCGTCGGCCCATTCTGCAACATGCGATTCATAAAAAATACCGCTGCCGCGTATCGCATCGCGCAATGCCGCCGCGATCTTTGGTGCGCCTGCAGAGGGGTTTTGGATGATGGGGGATTTATTCAATACGGAGCTCGCCAAAGTGGGA
>JBDSCZ010000078.1:0-16265 GCA_039920865.1 Burkholderiaceae bacterium | reverse complement strand
ACATCAAGCCGCAAGTCGATCACATCATTTTTCCCGCAGTGAATGGTCAACCTGGCAAGCGCATCATCCTGCTGGCCGAAGGCCGTCTGGTGAACCTAGGTTGCGGTACTGGCCATCCGTCGTATGTGATGAGTTCATCGTTTGCCAACCAGACCATCGCGCAGATCGAATTGTTCTGCAACACCAGCGCGTATCCGGTCGGCGTATATACGCTGCCCAAGCATCTGGATGAAAAAGTGGCGCGCCTGCAATTGCAAAAACTCAATGCGCAGCTGACCGAATTGACCGATGAGCAAGCCGCGTATATTGGCGTGACCAAGGCCGGCCCTTACAAGCCGGAGCATTATCGGTATTGATGCGGATCGGGCGCAGCAGTCTTTGTAGGAGCGCTCCCGGGCGCGAAAGCAGTCGCCAGACTGCTGCCGTTGATCGCGCCCGGGTGCGCTCCTACAGAACCGCGCCATTTAGCTGTTGATTGGCATACCGGCGGAATACTTGCTGTCATATGAAAAAACAAGGGGTATGTTGATATTTTTCCATGTTTATATGCGGGAATCATATGCTGCTATCTTGAGTATATGGATAGCAGCCGGTCTGCATGAATGCGCCAGTGCGCGCTGCATTTACATTTAACCCGGGAGGTTGTCATGCTTTTACTCGTTGTATGGTTCATCAATACGCTGGCTTTGCTGGCTTTGCCTTACCTGATGCATTCAGTGCGCGTCGACAGTTTTGCCACGGCTTTGATTGCAGCGCTGCTGCTGGGGCTGGTCAATGCGTTGATACGCCCGATTTTCATCCTGCTGACCTTGCCGGTCACGGTGCTGACGATGGGCTTGTTCATTTTTGTCATCAACGGGCTGATGTTCTGGGCGGTGTCCAGCATGGTGGAAGGCTTTCGCGTCGGCGGCTTCTGGTCGGCGGTGGGCGGTGCCTTGCTGTTCAGTATTATTTCCTGGGCCTTGTCGGCCATTATTCTGAAAAAATAAATGTCAAAAGAAAACTTTAGCGTCGAATTTTTTCCGCCGAAAACGGCCGAAGGATCGGAGAAACTGCGTGCAACGCGCGCAAAATTGGCTGCGCTGCATCCGAAATACTTTTCGGTAACGTTCGGTGCCGGCGGCTCCACCCAGCAAGGCACGCTCGATACCGTGCTGGAAATCATGGACGATGGGCTGGAGGCCGCGCCCCATCTGTCGTGCATCGGTAGTTCGCGGGAGTCGATACGCACGATTCTGGCCGATTACAAAACGCACGGGATTCGCCGGTTGGTGGCCCTGCGCGGCGATTTGCCCAGCGGCTATGGCGGCGGTGGCGAACTTAGGTATGCCAGTGATCTGGTCGAGTTCATCCGTTCTGAAACCGGCGACTGGTTTCATATCGAAGTTGCCGCCTATCCCGAAATGCACCCGCAGGCGAAGTCACCGCAGGACGACCTGCAGAATTTCGTGCGCAAGGTGCAGGCCGGCGCGAACGCTGCAATCACCCAGTATTTCTACAACGCCGATGCCTATTTCCAGTTTATGGATAATGCCCGCAAACTGGGGGTTCAAGTGCCGGTGGTGCCGGGCATCATGCCGATTACCAACTATTCGCAACTGATGCGTTTTTCCGACATGTGCGGCACGGAAATTCCGCGCTGGATACGGCTGAAACTGGCCAGCTTCGGTGACGACACCGATTCCATCAAGGCTTTCGGTCTTGATGTGGTGACGCAACTGTGCGAGCGCTTGCTGGCCGGCGGCGCGCCTGGTTTGCATTTTTACTCGATGAACCAGTCTGTCGCAACCACCGCGATATGGCAGCGGCTTCAATAATTAACACAAACTGCCTGAGCCTCAGGAGCAGTCAAGGACAATGCGGGCAAGCGCAATGTCCTCAATTCACGATGCGCTCAGAAAAATCTGTTGCCGCATACACAAATCTGCACATGATTTGTCTCAGATTAAATCCGCAATATTTCTTTATGCAAATATAGGTTTGCGCACTATCGTGCGCTAAGCGTTAGGTTGTTGATACGGCTTGTGGCGTTGCATTAGTGCCCACATTAGTGCCCACATTATTGCCCGAATTAGTGCCCACATAATTGCTTGCATACATTAACCAGACGGATCGGCATTTGATTCCAGAACCTCAAAAATTGTGTCAATCGTTGCGTATCAGCGTCGCTGACTTGCGCTTGGGCATGTTCGTCTCCGAGCTGGATCGGCCGTGGGCGCAAACGCCTTTTATGTTGCAGGGCTTTTTACTTGCCGAACCGCTGGATTGGAGTGCGATGCAAACCTTGGCGCGCGAGCTGGTGATTGATCCCAGTCGCAGTGTCAATACCGCCTTGGCGCATTTGCCGTGGGACATCTTGCATGAACCGTTAGCCCGGCAGGAATGCTTGGCAGATGACCAGGATCCGGCTGTGCGCGTGGTCTATGCATCGGCACCGCCGGCAGCGCTCGAGACCACATTGTTTTCCCGTGCCTGCGCCTGGTGCCGGATAACATTCGGTCATTGGCCCAAACCCTCTTCGGTAGGCGCGACTGTTTCAACTGCTGCGGCGCAGCCGGATAGCGTTGCTGCCCGCCTCCAAACGTCGCCCCGGCAATTGCAACCGGCTCCTTATTATTTGCGGTATCCGGCGCTGCCGGTTGGTGTTGCGTCTTTCGCGCCACACTCTGCAAGCAAGGCCGCGCATACCAGTGCGCTGACGCCTGCGTCCAGCCTGCAGTTCAGCCAGCTGATTCAGTCCTTGTATCCGCGCGACGTCATTTTTGCTCCGCTGGACTGGTTGGAGCGCTTTCAGAAATGGCGCGAACTTTACCGCAGGCATAAAGTGCGTAAGGTACGGGTGCGTGCGGTGCCGCACCATTCAAGCCAGCGGCCCGCATACCTGCCCAAGTCGATCGCGCTAGTCGTCTACCGTGATGAAAATCCGATTGAACAGGAGATTGGCAATGCACGAAAGCTGGTTGCGCGCACCGACCAGGTACTGAATAAACTGGCCGATGATATCAACGCGGACCGCAGCATCACGCTACAGGAAATACAGCCCGCGGTAGCGTTGTTGACCGAGAGCGTGATTGCCAATCCTTCCGCGCTGATGTGGCTGGTGCGGATGCGCTCTGAAGATAAGGTCACCTATACGCATGGCCTGAAAGTCGCCGTGTATCTGATGGCGCTCGGGCGGCATCTTGGTTTTCCGCAGCAGCAGTTATCCGAATTGTGCTGCATCGGCTTGTTGCTGGACATCGGAAAACTGCGGTTGCCGCGCGCCCTACTGGAAAAACGGGACAAGTTGTCGGTGGATGAGGCCGGGTTAATGCGCCAGCATGTCGCGATAGGCGTGAATATCCTGGAGGCGGCCGAGCCTTTAACCCTGAACATCCTGCTAGGTATCAATGAACATCATGAGCGGCTCGACGGCAGCGGCTATCCGCATGGCTTGTCCGGCGAAGCAATCAGCATCTATGGCCGAATGGCGGCGATCGCCGACTGTTTTGCCGCCATGACGTCGGCGCGCACTTATGACATTACGCGTTCTGCATTCGATGCGCTGAAAGAGCTGTTCAAGGAAGCCGGCACCAAGCTGCATGCGCCGCTGGTCGAGGAATTCGTGCAGGCGATCAGCATTTTCCCGGTCGGCTCCTTGATCGAGTTGTCTTCCGGTGAAGTGGCTGTTGTGATCGAGCATAACAACATCCGTCGTCTGGAGCCGAGAGTCCTGTTGCTGACAGATCCCGATAAAACTCTGCGAGAAAAGCCGACCATGCTGGATTTGATGGTGCAGAATAAAAAGGAAGCGGTTGAAACAATGAAAATTCTGCGTGGCTTGCCGGATGGCGCTTACGACATTGATTGCCGTGATTTCTATTTGGGCTGATTGATGAATTCTTTCAATATCGAAGAGCAACATGGCGAATGCGCGTCATTAGCGCAATTTTATGCCGCCATCGAGGCTGCCCTGGATCGTTGTGGCGAGTCCGGTTCGGTGGCCTTGCTGGTCGTGTCTCTGCGGCGCTCTGATCGGATTACCGCCTTGTTGGCGGATTACCATAGCCAGCAGGTAACGGTGCAACTGCTGGCACGTATCCAGTCCATATTGCGCAGCAAGGATCAGTTCGTAATGGCAGGTGAGGATGAATGCTGGCTGTTATTGCCCGGCTTGCCGTCCGAGGCGCTGGCGATTTTGGCTGCGCATCGCTTGCTGGCAGCGCTGAATCAGCCTTTGGTGGTAGGCCAGCACACTGTTTTCATGCGGCCATGTGTTGGGATTGCCTGCGCACCACTGCATGCACAATCTGCAGCCGACTTGTTGCGCGCCGCCGATATAGCACAACAGAATGCACGTGCAGCGAACAATTTGTTCTGGATGGCGCCAGTCGAGGAGGTCTCCAGTAACATTCCGGCCGATCTCCCGAAAGCCGTGCATTACATACTTGCTACGAATGCCTTGAAGGTCGTATATCAGCCCAAAGTTGACATCAAGACCATGCGCGTTGCTTCGGTCGAGGCGCTGGTGCGCTGGCCCAGCGATGACGCACAATTTGTTCCGACCGATATCCTGATCGAGGCGGCCGAACGCGCCGGTTTGATCGAGCCATTGACGATGCATGTACTGAATACGGTTTTGCGTGAATCCGGCATCTGGAAAAAACAAGGAGTCGAGATTTTTGTGTGGGTCAATCTGTCAGTCAAATTATTAAGCCAGCAGCAGTTGCCGCAACGCTTGTCTCAGCTACTGAGCGTATGGGGAGTGCCATCTTCCGCCATCGGTTTCGAAATCACCGAAAGCGCATTGATCCACGATATTGAACAGACCACGGCGATGTTGTTTGAATTGCGCCGGATTGGTTTTCATTTGTCGATCGACGATTTTGGCACGGGCTATTCGTCGCTGGCATACTTGCGCCGGTTTCCGATTGACGAGCTTAAAATTGATAAAATTTTCGTACAGGGTATGGCGCATTCGGTTCAGGACCGGCAGATTGTGCAAAGCATCATCGATCTGGCCCATAATTTCGGCCTGTTGGTGGTTGCCGAGGGAGTAGAGCTGCAAGAAACTGTACCTGAATTGCTGGCACTCGGCTGCGATCAGGTGCAGGGCTATATCTACGCTAAACCGATGGCGGTCGATGCGCTGCTGGCATGGTGGAGTGAATTCAACCGGGCTTCACAATCTGCGTCTCTGTAATCAGAACATCCATCGCAATATCATGCGCTGCGGCGCTAAATTCGGATTGGGCACAGCTATAGGCGATGCCCACAGCGAAAGGGCGCGGGCTCGCTGCCAGTGTCCTGTCGTAAAAACCGCCGCCGTAACCGAGCCGGATCCCTGCAGCAGTAAATCCGAGGCACGGAATCAGCAGCGCTTGCGGCTGCAGCGGACGGATGGTTCCGGCCGGAATCGATACGCCGAAAGCATCCTTGGCCAGCGCTGCGCCCGGGGTCCAGGCGGCAAATTGCAGCGGCGCGTCCGGCGCTATCACTACCGGCAGCGCCAGTTGTACGCCGGCCGCAGCCAGTTCCGCATACGTCGCGTGCAAATCCGGTTCATGATGGATCGGCCAATAGACTCCCAGCACCGGCACCGGATGCGCGCGCCACCAGTCGGTGACATGGCGGCCGATGGCGCTGTCGTGCTGCGCGCGCTGCGAGCTGGCGATGCTGCGCCGCAGCTTCAGCAGGCTGCAGCGCAGGGCGGTCTTGTCAGTCACGTCATCTTCGGTAATACCAGTCTGCTGCGGTTTGTCATGCGCCAAAGAGTTGCCGGAATCGCGTGCTATCCTGAACGATGTCATACAGAATTAGTGAAAATCATATCTATGTTTATTATGTTTGCCGTCAAATTTAGCGCCAAATCGATTGCCCGAATTGCGCTTGCTAGTGCCGCGCTGCTCCTGCTGCCGGCTGCCTATGCCCAATTCCAGCAGACTGGCCCGTTGGGTGAAGATGAGGATTTCATCGCCTTGCGCGACGCTGCGCGCAGCGATGATGCCGAAAAAACCGATCGCATTGCGTCACGACTGTCAAATTATGCCATCGATTCCTATGTCAACTACTATCGCCTCAAGGCGCACCTGAAAACCGCATCCGAGGCAGAAATCCGCAGCTATCTGACGCGCTATGACGGTACAGCGATTGCTGACCGCTTGCGCAACGACTGGCTGCTGGAGCTGGGCCAGATGCGCGACTGGGCGCGATTCGATGAACAATATCCGCAATTCGCGCTCGACGACGATACCCAGCTCAAGTGTTATGCGTTGATGTCGCGCATCAGCAAAGGGCAACAGGTGGCAGCTGACGCCCGAACCTTGCTGGTAGAACCGAAAAATTATGGTAACGCTTGCGTGGCCTTGCTGACCACGCTGGCCGAAACCAGGCAGTTTGACGAGGACGATCTGTGGGAACAGGTCCGGCTGGCAGCCGAGGTCAACAATCTGGCGCTGGCGCGCCGGCTCACTGCGCTAGTCGATCTGACGATGGTGGATAAGGTCGCGATCGCCATCAATCAGCCGGCGCAAACCGCAGCATACGGCCCCGGCTTTGGGCGTTCCGCGCACGAGGCATACCTGATCGCGCTCGGGCGCTTTGCCAAATCCAGTCCGGAGCAAGCCGCGCATGCATTGACCAGCAATGGCGCTGCTCTGACGCGGCAGGAACAGGCCCAGGCGTGGGCGCAGATCGCCTTGCCGGCTTCGCTCAGTCTGGTGCCGCAAGCGCTTGACTACTGGCGCCGGGCCGATGGCGCGCGTCTGTCGCTGGAGGCGCATCAATGGCGCGCACGTGCGGCGCTGCGCGCCGGCAACTGGCAGCAGGTCGGCGCGGCCATCGATGCGATGCCGGCCAAGCTGCGCGACGATGCAACCTGGATCTACTGGTCGGGGCGCGCGTTGACCGCGCAAGGGCAGAACGAGGCCGCACAAAAGATGTTTGCCTCGATTGCCGATCAAACCAATTTTTACGGCCAACTGGCGATCGAAGAAACCGGCCGCAAAATCACGATTCCGGCCAGTGCCGCCAAGGCTACGCCAAGCGAAGTGGGGGCGATGGCGGTGAATGCGGGATTCCGGCGCGCGCTGAAATTTTTTGCGATGAATTTGCGCTTCGAAGGTACCCGCGAATGGAACTGGGAGCTGCGCCAGATGGACGAGCGCCAGCATCTGGCGGCGGCCGAGTTCGCACGGCAAAACAATGTACTGGACCGGATGGTCAACACGTCCGACCGCACCAAGACCGAAGTGAATTTCGAGCAACGCTATCCGACCCCGTTTCGCGAGATCATGCATATCAACACCCAAAGGCTCGGGATCGACATGGCCTGGGTCTACGGGCTGATCCGGCAGGAGTCGCGCTTCATCATGGATGCGCGCTCGCACGTCGGCGCGTCCGGACTGATGCAGATCATGCCGGCCACCGCAAAATGGGTTGCCAACAAGATCGGCTTTGGCACGTTCGATCCCAGGCAGGTTAATGAAATCGATACCAACATTCTGCTCGGCACCAATTACCTGAATATCGTCTTGGGCGATCTGGACGGCTCGCAGGCGTTGGCAAGCGCCGCCTACAATGCCGGTCCTGGGCGGCCGCGGGCCTGGCGCGCAACCCTGCCGGGTACGGTGGAAGGCGCAATCTTTGCCGAAACCATCCCGTTTTCGGAAACCCGTGGTTACGTCAAGAACGTTTTGTCCAACGCGACGTATTATGCAGCGCTGTTCGAGGGTCAGCCGCAGTCGCTCAAGGCGCGACTGGGCATGATTGGGCCGAAGTAGCGGCGGATGCCTGGTCTGTGAAAGTGGCGAACCGACCAGATAGCCTGCCAGACTTTGTAAAAGCAAGGAGTATTGCCATTTTTATGGCATTTTCCGCATATATTTATTGCGTTGTTTAAATATACTCTATTAACATCATAAGTTCATATGGTGCCGCACCTGCCGCACCGGCACATCAAGTTCAGGGAGTAACACCAGATGCGATATCCAACCGTATTAGTGATCGGCGGCAGCGGCTTTGTCGGCAGCAGTCTGGTCGCGCAATTGTCAAACGCCGGCCATGTCGTAATCGTGCCGACCCGCCGCCGCGAGCGCGCCAAGCATTTGATCACACTGCCGACGGTCGATGTGATCGAGGCCGATGTGCATGACGATGCGGTCCTGCGCAGCCTGATGCAGGATGCCGATGCGGTCATCAATCTGGTCGGAATACTGCATTCGCGCCGCGGCGATCCTTACGGCCCGGATTTTGCCCGCGCCCATGTCGAGTTGCCCAAACGGATCGTCGCTGCCTGCGCGGCCAGCGGCGTGTCGCGCTATCTGCACATGAGCGCACTCGGCGCCAGCGCCAATGGTCCGTCGATGTACCAGCGCTCCAAGGCCGCCGGGGAGGCCGCGGCGCGGTCCGAGCCGGGCCTGAAAACCACCGTGTTCCGCCCTTCGGTAATATTTGGCGCCGGCGACCATTTCCTGAACATGTTTGCGGCTATGCAAAAAATATTGCCGGTGATCCCGCTCGGCAGCGCGCAGGCAAAATTCCAGCCGATCCATGTCGAGGATGTGGCGCGCGCGTTCGTCAATACGCTGGCCTGCGAGCAAACCATCGGTCATGCGTATGATTTGGCTGGTCCTGCCGTGTACAGCTTGCGCCAGTTGGTGCAATTATCCGGGCTGTATTCCGGTCATCCGCGACCTATCATCGCATTGCCGCCATCGCTGGCACGGCTGCAGGCACTATTGCTCGAATATGCACCGTTCGGCCCGGTGATGAGCCGCGACAACCTTGCGTCGATGCAAGTCGATAATGTAGCAACAGCGCCGATCGCGCCGGAACTGGGCATTCAGCCGGCAGCGCTGGAAGCGATTGCGCCGTATTATTTGGCAGGTGGCTCGATGCAGGCGCGCTATGACGAGTACCGCTCAAGCGCGCACCGTTAATTATTTCGAAAATCATTACGAAAGACCATCGTGCAGACTACCGATTCCGATACCACGCTATCCCATACGCTGACTAACGGCGGCAAGTCCAGCCTCAAGCTGGTGATCGGCAACAAGAATTACTCGTCCTGGTCGATGCGGCCGTGGATTGCAATGACCGCGTTCGGCATTCCGTTTGAGGAACGCCGCATCCTGTTGGACCAGCCCGATACCGCCTCCCGCATCGCCGAAATATCTTCTGCCGGACGGGTGCCGGTGCTGCAGGCCGGCGCCATTACGATCTGGGATTCGCTGGCGATCTGCGAGTACCTGGCCGAGCAGTTTCCTGACTTGCACTTGTGGCCGCAGGATGTGGCCGCGCGCGCGATGGCACGCAGCATCTGCGCCGAAATGCACTCCGGCTTTGGCGGCTTGCGCAGCGCAATGTCGATGAATATCCGCATGTCATATCCCGGCAAAGGGCGCACGCCCGACGCCCAGGCCGATATCGGTCGCATCTGTGAAATCTGGGAGGAATGCCTGTCGCGCTTCGGCCACCATCAATTCCTGTTCGGCGCGTTCTCGATTGCCGACGCCTACTATGCACCGGTACTGATGCGCTTTCGCAGTTATCAGGTATCGCTGGCGCCGGCGCTGCAGGCATATGCAGACCGGGTTGCCGCCCATCCTGCGGTGGCGCAATGGATGCGCGAGGCGCTGGCCGAGCCGGAACGTTCGGCCAAGTATGATGCCGGCCCGGATTGATGTCGTCGGATACATTCAAATGAAAATCTACACGGTCGGCGGCGCGGTGCGCGATGACTTGCTCGGCTTGCCGGTGCAGGACCGCGATTTCGTGGTGGTCGGGGCTACCCCGCAGCAGATGCTGCAGCAGGGCTTCATGCCGGTGGGTAAGGATTTCCCGGTGTTTCTGCACCCTAAAACGCACGAGGAATACGCGCTGGCGCGCACCGAACGCAAGTCCGCGCCGGGCTATAAAGGCTTCCTTTTTCATGCCGATCCTGACGTGACGCTGGAGCAGGACCTGGTGCGGCGCGATCTGACCATCAATGCGATTGCCCGCGCCGAAGACGGTACTCTGATCGATCCGTTCGGCGGCCAGCGCGATCTGGCGGCGCGGGTGTTCCGCCATGTTTCGTCGGCATTTTCCGAAGATCCGGTGCGGATCTTGCGTCTGGCCCGCTTTGCCGCCCGTTTCGCGCTGCCGCCGCATGATTTTAGGGTGGCACCGGAAACCGTCGTGCTGATGCGGCAGATGGTAGCCGCCGGCGAAGTCGACGCGCTGGTGCCGGAGCGGGTTTGGCAGGAGTTGGCACGCGGCTTGCAGGAAGCGCTGCCGTCGCGGATGTTTGCAGTGCTGCGCGACTGTGGCGCGCTGGTGCGCCTGCTGCCGGAAATTGATGCGCTGTGGGGTGCGCCATCCCGGCGCCATCATGAAGCCGATGCAGGCCAGCATGCGATGCAGGCTATTGATGTTGCGTCGCAGCAGAATTTGGCCTTGCCGATCCGGTTTGCGGCGCTGCTGCACGATCTGAGTCCGGATGCGGTGGCAGCGGTATGCGAGCACCTGCGAGTACCGCACGATTGCCGCGATCTCGCCCTCATGACCGCGCGCGAATACGACGATGTAAGTCAGTCTCAACTACTGGACGCCGACGCGGTGGTGTGCCTGATCGAGCGCTGCGATGCTCTGCGCAAACCGCAGCGGTTTGCCGACATGCTGCAGGCGCTCGCATGCTGCATTCCTGGCGGCGCGGCGCAGTCTCAGGCACTGCGCGACCATCTGCTGGCGGCGCTGGCTGCCGCGCAAGCAGTCGATGCCGGCCGGATTGCAGCTGACACCACGCAAGCCCTTCCGGGCCAACCGCAACAGATCGCCGCGGCGATCCATGCGGCGCGGGTGGCGGCGGTTAAGATGAATTCGGCCGATGCGGGCCCGTGATACAGGGTAAAAAATAAGCGTTTGCGGCAGAATATGCTATTGTGCACTGCACAATAAGGAGCGCTAAACATGAATATAATTGATGACCCGGTGGGAGCGGCACCCATCACGGCTGCTGTTGAGCATGATAGGCCGACGGTTCGCGTCAAGGAGTTGTCAGAGCGCGACCGCCACCGCATATTGCGGCATTTTCTGGCGCTCAATGAAGATGACCGCACGCTGCGCTTCGGCATGTCCATCAAGGATGCGCTGATTACGCAGTATGTGGATCGACTCGATTTTTCGCGCGATACCATCTTTGGTGTATACACCAGCAATTTCAAGCTGATCGGTGTTGGCCATCTGGCCTTTGCTCCGCGTGAGGCTTTTCCCGACTCGGTCAGTGCCACCTTGAAAGAGCGCGTCGCCGAGTTCGGCGTTTCGGTCAGCGCCAGCGGACGCGGCCAGGGGGTTGGCTCGAAAATGTTCGAACGCGCCGCCATCCATTGCCGCAATGCCGATGTCGATACGCTCTACATGCATTGCCTGTCCTCGAACCGGGTAATGATCCACATCGCCAAAAAGGCCGGGATGGAAATTCATCGCGACCATGGCGAAGCCGATGCCTATCTGAAACTGTTGCCCGCCAGCCCAGGCACCGTGTTCAGGGAGGCGGTGGAGGAGCAGGTCGCCAGCTTCGATTACGCGCTCAAGGCCAATACCCGCGCCGCCGTCAAATGGCTGGAAAACTTGCCCGGCTTCAAGGGAGACTGATTTTCCCAGTTTGTGGCGCGATAATATACTGTGGCATGTAATTTAAATTCGGTGCAATTTACATGCGGAATTTGTACTATTTATGCATATACCCCATTAAATTCGAATATCATGAAGCGCTAGCGCGGCCGTATTACTGACTCTCGGCAGGTGATCCATTGCGCGGATCTGGCGTGGCAAGCTACCAGAATCGACCGCAGCGGCGAAATTGGCGCGCGGCGCCTATACTGTTTTCATGGCCACTATCCGGAACGAATGGAATCGGAACCGGATACCCTCACCCCAGCCCTCTCCCGGAGGGAGAGGGTGAGAGCGGCAGCCCGGAAAATAAAAACCTTTTCCGAGCCGACTCAATAAAATGGAGACAGGCATGGACTTCCAACCTTGGAATAACCCGATGGGTACCGACGGTTTCGAATTCATCGAATACGCGGCGCCGGACCCGAAGGCGCTGGGCGCATTATTCGAGCAGCTGGGTTTTGCGGCGATTGCCCGCCACCGTCACAAGGACGTGACGCTGTACCGCCAGGGCGACATCAACTTCATCATCAATGCCGAGCAGGACGCGTTCGCGCAGCGCTTTGCCCGTCAGCACGGGCCGTCGATCTGCGCCATCGCTTTCCGCGTCAACGATGCCGCATTCGCCTACCGGCGCGCACTGGAGCTTGGTGCCTGGGGTTTCGATAACCGGACCGGGCCGATGGAGTTGAATATTCCCGCCATCAAGGGCATCGGCGATTCGCTGATTTACTTCGTCGACCGCTGGCACGGCAAAAATGCGCAGGCCGGTGTCGCACCGGGCGGGATCGGCGACATCAGCATTTACGACGTCGATTTCATCGCGATTCCGGGCGCTCAAGCCAATCCGGCCGAAGGTGTGAAAGGAGCGGGCCTGACCTACATCGACCACCTGACCCACAATGTGCACCGCGGCCGCATGAAGGAGTGGGCCGAATTCTACGAGAACTTGTTCAATTTTCGCGAAGTGCGTTACTTCGACATAGAAGGCAAGCTGACCGGCCTGAAGTCGAAGGCGATGACTTCGCCCTGCGGCAAGATCCGCATCCCGATCAACGAATCATCCGATGATAAGTCGCAGATCGCCGAATACCTGGACCTGTACCACGGCGAAGGCATCCAGCACATCGCGCTCGGGACCGACAACATCTATACGACGGTGGAACAGCTGAATGCGCGCCAGGTGGTGTTCCAGAAAACCGTAGCCGCCTATTACGATCTGATCGAGCGCCGCCTGCCCGGGCATGGTGAAAACATCGATGAGCTGCGGCGCCTGAACATCCTGATCGATGGCAACAGCAATGCGATCCAGCGCGAGTTGCTGCTGCAGATTTTCACCCAGACCGTGATCGGCCCGATCTTCTTTGAAATCATCCAGCGCAAGGGCGACCAAGGCTTCGGCGAAGGAAATTTCCGCGCGTTGTTTGAATCTATTGAGCTCGATCAGATCAAACGTGGTGTATTGAAAGACGCGCGCAGCAGCAACTGATGTTGCCGTGGCTGCATTCAATTATTGTAGGGTATATGCCTATTTATGCCATTTTCCGCATGATTTAAGCCCGGTAAAAATAATGCTGGATGGAGTACCTGCGGCGCTACAAAACCATCCGGGATACGGCACCCGATCTTTTGTGAGGCGATTGCATCATGGAAAAACATCCGAATACCGACAATTTCTTCGCCACCGTGGCCGAGAAATCGCATGGCGCCGCCTTGCGCGGCGACTACACCCACGCCGATGCAGAGTACGAGGTCATGCAGCACTGGCATGCGTATACGCCCGAGCAACATGCGCTGTGGCGGCGCCTGTATCAGCGCCAGGCCGGGCTGGTACCGGGCCGCGCCTGCGATGAGTTCCTCGCCGGGATGGCCAAGCTCGATGCCGCCGCCGGCATCCCCGACCTGGTGCAAGCTTCCGCTATCCTGTGCGCTGCCACCGGCTGGCGGCTGGTTGCGGTGCCAGGGCTGGTGCCGGAACTGACTTTTTTCACCCATCTGGCGCATCGCCGTTTTCCGGTCACGGTCTGGTTGCGCGAGCCGGCGGAATTCGATTACATCGTCGAGCCAGACATATTCCACGATTTTTTCGGCCATGTGCCGCTGCTGCTCGATCCGGTGTTCGCCGATTATCTGCAGCGTTACGGCCATGCCGGGCTGAAGGCGCTGAAGCTCGACGGGCTCGAGTATCTGGCGCGGCTGTACTGGTACACGATTGAATTCGGCCTGATTCAGACCTCCAAGGGCTTGCGCGCCTATGGCGCAGGCATCCTGTCGTCCGGCGGCGAGGTCGAGCATTGCCTGCACAGCCCGCTGCCGCGTCGCATTCCCCTGGAGGTGGAGCGGGTGATGCGCACCTTGTACAAGATCGATTCCTATCAGGAAACCTATTTTGTGATCCCGGATTTTCAGCAACTATTTGAAGAAACCGAGCCGGATTTCACGCCTATCTACGCGCGCCTGAAAGCGCTGCCTAGCTTGTCGGCCGATACCCTGCTACCGGATGAAACCAATCTGGCGCTGGCGCCGGAGTGGCCATAATCAATATTGCACCGCACCGTGAAGAAAATGCCGCTTTGTGCTAATCTGCCGGCCATGGTGAAAATGCCACCAAATACATGAAAGCGCCATGGTCGCCCTCACCCCCGACCCCTCTCCCGCACGCGGGAGAGGGGAGCAAAGTGAGTCGCTATGCGACTTTTACGTTAAACAGTCAAAATTTAAAAGCAGTTTGCTCACGAGGCGAACTCGTTTGACAGCGAAACCATCGCACCCAAAGACATAATTTTTGGCACGGAGATAAACAACTATGAATGCACCCCTGACCGCCGGGCAGTCGCAAGCCCTTGCGCCTCACCTCGACAACCTCGACGCTATTTCGCTCGACGACAAATTCACACTGGAGCGCGGCCGCGCTTTCATGACCGGCACCCAGGCGTTGATTCGCCTGACCATGCTGCAGCGTCAGGCCGATCAGAAGGCCGGCTTGAATACCGCCGGCTACATCACCGGCTACCGCGGCTCGCCGCTGGGCAACGTCGATCTGACCGCCGCCAAGGCCAAGAAACATTTGGCAAAGCACCACGTCAAGTTTCACCCTGGCGTCAATGAAGATCTGGCCGCGACCACCGTCTGGGGTACGCAGCAGGTCAACATGTTTCCCGGCGCCAAATACGACGGCGTGTTTGCGATGTGGTACGGCAAGGGGCCGGGCGTCGACCGTTGCGGCGACGTCTTCAAGCATGCGAATCTGGCCGGCACTTCCAGGCTGGGCGGCGTGCTGGTGGTGGCCGGCGACGACCATGCGGCCAAGTCCTCGACTGCCGCGCATCAGAGCGAACATATCCTGAAGGCCTGCGGCATCCCGGTGTTGTACCCGTCCTCGGTGCAGGAATACCTGGATTACGGCCTGCATGGGATTGCGATGTCGCGCTACACCGGGCTCTGGGTGTCGATGAAATGCGTGACCGATATCGTCGAATCCGGCGCGGTGGTCGAGATCGATCCGGACCGCGTGCAGCCGATCATTCCCGCAGACTTCGTATTGCCGGACGACGGCGTCAATATCCGCACTCCGGATCCGGTGCTGGCGCAGGAAACCCGGATGAACAACTACAAGTGGTATGCGGCACTGGCCTATGCGCGCGCCAACAAGCTCAACAAGATCATCTGGGACAGTCCGGTTGCCAAGATCGGCATCATCACTGCCGGCAAATCCTATCTGGATACGCGCCAGGCGCTGGCCGATCTCGGCATCGACGAGCAGGTCGCCCGCGACATCGGCATTCGCCTGTACAAGATCGGCATGACCTGGCCGCTGGAATCCGAGGGCGTGCGCGAATTCGCCACCGGCCTGGACGAGATTCTGGTGGTGGAAGAGAAGCGCCAGATCCTCGAATACGCACTGAAGGAAGAACTGTACAACTGGGAAGACAAGGTCAGGCCGCGGGTGGTCGGCAAGTTCGACGACAGCGGCGAATGGAGCAATCTGCACGGCTCCGGCCACGGCGAATGGTTGCTGCCGGCCACCTATGAATTGAGCCCGGCCCAGATCGCACGCGCGATCGCAAGCCGCATCTCGAAATACTTTGCCGGCCATCCGGTCGAGCAGCGCGTCAAGCAGCGCATCGCCTATCTGGAAGCCAAGGAGGCGATGCTGAACGCCGCCGCCAAGCCCGACCCGAACAAGGACCGGATACCGCATTTCTGTTCCGGTTGCCCGCACAATACCTCGACCAAGGTGCCGGAAGGCAGTCGCGCACTGGCCGGCATCGGTTGCCATTACATGGTGACCTGGATGGATAGAGAAACCTCGACCTTCACCCATATGGGCGCAGAAGGCGTGACCTGGGTCGGCCAGGCACCGTTTACCACCGAAAACCACGTGTTCTGCAATCTCGGCGACGGCACCTATTACCACTCCGGCCTGCTGGCGATCCGCGCCGCGGTGTCTGGTGAAGTCAATATCACCTACAAGATCCTGTTCAACGACGCGGTCGCGATGACAGGCGGCCAGCCGTTCGACGGCCCGCTCGACCCCGGCATGATTTCGCGCCAGATCGCCGCCGAAGGCGTGGCTACTATCATCGTAGTCACCGACGAGCCCGAAAAATACCCGTCCGATTACAACTGGGCGG
>JBDSCZ010000077.1:0-2493 GCA_039920865.1 Burkholderiaceae bacterium | reverse complement strand
CATGTTCAATCTGTGTCCGGTGCCCGCAGCGTCCAAATACATGCAATTGCAAGCGGGAAATCCATTACGCCAGAGTCAGTGAATTGGATAGTGGAATGACCTGATCCTCGCGAGCTTGGATCATCAGCATCTCGTGCGGCAGCGCCCGGATGTATTCCTCCCGGCTGGCCAGCACATCAACGCCGCTTTGGCGCGGTGCCGGGAACATCGCGGCGAACGCTTGCTGAAAGCCGGACTGGATGCTGGCAATGATGGATTTTCCGATTTCAGGATTTGCATTCATCGCTGCGCCCTCAATACTTGATCATCACGTTGCGCAGCTCGGTGTAGAACTCGAGCGAATGGATTCCGCCTTCACGCCCGATGCCGGATTGCTTGGAGCCGCCGAACGGGGTGCGCAGATCGCGCAGGAACCAGCTGTTGATCCAGCACAGGCCCACTTCAATCTGCGCGGCCAGACGGCTGGCGCGGCTGATGTCCTGGGTGTAGATCGAGGTGGCAAGGCCGTATTTGGTGTCGTTAGCCATGCGTACCGCTTCTTCTTCGGTATCAAAGGGCTGGATGTGGCAGCACGGCCCAAAAATTTCTTCGCGCACGACGGTGGCGGTTTCCGGCAGGCCGGTCCAGATGGTCGGCTGCACCCAGCAGCCATCCTGCAGGTCTTCCGGCATGTCGGGCACGCCGCCGCCAAAGACGATATTGGCACCCTCGGCCTTGGCTTTCGCGTAGTAGGACAACACTTTCTGCTGGTGAATTTTGCTGACCAGCGGACCGATCTTGGTGTCGGCATCAAACGGGCGCCCGGGCTTCATTGCTTCGGCCTTGACCTTCAATGCAGCAACGAACTTGTCAAAGATCGGACGCTCGACGTAAATACGCTCGGTGCCCAGGCAGACCTGACCGCAGTTCTCAAAAGCCGAGCGGGTGACGGTGTCGATGGCATTGTCGAAGTCGCAGTCGGCAAACACGACGGCAGCGTTCTTGCCACCCAGTTCCAGCGACACCGGACGGATGCCGTCGGCGCCAGCTTTCATGATGGCAGTGCCGGTCTTGGTTTCGCCGGTGAAGGTGATGCCGTTCACATCCGGGTTCGCGGTCAGGAACGCGCCGGCGGAATCCACGCCGAAGCCGTTCACCACGTTATACACACCGGCCGGTACGCCGACTTTGTTCATCACTTCACCCAGCAGAGTCGCTGTGCTCGGGGTGGCTTCAGAGGGCTTGACGACCACTGTGTTGCCGCAGGCCAGTGCCGGGCCGACTTTCCAGGTCATCAGCAGCAGCGGCAGGTTCCAGGGACAGACCACGGCGATGACGCCGCGTGGGGTGCGTATGCCGTAACTGCGTGCGGTCTTGCCATCGGGCGTGCGCATCTCGAACGATTCGGTAGAAGCGTTCTTGATGGTATCGGCAAAAATCTTGAAATTGGCCGCGCCGCGCGGGATATCGATGTGCGACGCCAGGCTGAATGGCTTGCCGGTATCGGCGATTTCCGCCTGCAGAAAGTCATCGAAGCGGCGGTTGATCTCATTGGCAATGGCGTCGAGCATGCCCACCCGCTCCACCACCGACAGCTGACCCCAGGGGCCGTGCAGCGCGGCCTTGGCGGCCGCAACAGCGGCATCGACTTCCGGCTTGCCGGCTTCATAGACGTTTCCGATCAGCGAATTGTCGACCGGATTACGTTTCTCGTACGTCTTGCCGCTTACGTTGGTAACGTATTCACCGTTGATAAAATTCCTGATCTGTTTCATGCAATTTTCTCCATTCGAGTGTTCAAAAAATCAGCCTGCCAAACCAATCGCGGCAAGGCCGGCACGGGCGCATTCCTCGTCCTGCGCTTCCGAGGCACCGGATACGCCGATACCGCCTAGCCATTCGCCGCCATCCGCAACAGCACCTGCACGGATCGGCAAGCCACCGCCGAACACGATCAATCTCGGCTGTGCGGAAAAGCCCAGCTTCATGCCGTCGTCGTGACCGATGGCCGCCATCCAGTCTTTGGTCGGAAAGCCGAAACTGGCTGCGGTATACGCCTTGTCGATCGCGATATCGATCGAGTGCAGGTATGCGCACGGCATGCGCAGGAAAGACATCAGACTGCCGCCGCGATCGACCACCGCCACGTTGACGCGCCAGCCGTTCGCTTCGGCGTGCCGCAGCGCAGCTTGCGCGGCGGCACTGGCTGCCTCCCAGGTGATGCCAGGGGTTGCAATCCGCACTTCCATCTCAGGTCACCACCGACAGGAAGCGCTCATTGAGCTTGCGGTCGTGATAGAACACGCCGGCGCCCACTTCGTCCCAGGTCCAGGTGATCGGGTGCATATCCGGATAGAAGTCATAACCGCCGCAGAAGGTTTCCAGCCGGTTGCCCGACGGGTCGAAGAAATAGATGGTGGTGCCGCGCGTGACGCCGTGCCGCGTCGGGCCGATGTCGATTGAAACCCGATGCATCGACATCAGGTCGGCCGCACGCAATACCTGCTCCCAGCT
>JBDSCZ010000076.1:0-4078 GCA_039920865.1 Burkholderiaceae bacterium | reverse complement strand
CTCGCCTTGCCGGCGCGACATCAGCGGATACGCCGGAGCCGGATTGTTCAGATAGTCGGCATTAAAGCGCGCCGGCTCCAGCGTCTGTGCCGTAGCTGCAACTGCAACATTTGCAGCGGCAGCAACTGCGTTCGCTTCGGCCGCAATCGGTGTTGCCGCAACCGGCATGGCCGGCGCGCTTGCCATTGCGGCAACCCCGTTATCGGCAGTCAGGAGCGAAGCCGGCGCGGGTTTGGGCATGCGCTGCGGTTTCGGTCGGGCCGCCGGCTTGGTGGCCGGTTTTGCGACAGGAGCGGCAACAGGCAGCGGCCGCGGCAGCGTGGCTGGCGGCACCACGGCAGGATGCGGCGGCGCGATCAGTGCAACCTGGATCGACACCGGCGCACTGTGCGTCAGTAGCGCCAGACCGGGCATCGCCTGCGGCACCGAATACAGCAGTGCGCCATGCAGTCCCAGCGACAGCATGAATTTAAGTGCGGGGCCGGGCAGGCGCGCGCCAGATGCGGTAAATGTGGGCATGTGATGGTGCATGTACGCGTCGCGCGCGGCCGGAGCCGATAGCGCAGGGATGCGAGACATGATTTGCTTCCGGTTGGACAAGCACAACACTCGGCGGGTGCGCAGAACCGCACTTGGAGTGCATCAGGGGAAAACTAGCGGGAAGTCAGGCAGCCAGCGGCGGGCCGCGCGGTTTGGCTGCGGTCCAGGAGAACAGGCGGTATGGCGCCTGATAGAACAGGGGAGGGAACAGGTCGTTGCCAGCCACAATCTGTTGCACCGGCAGCTCCGATGGCGGCAGCGCAAAGCTGCCCGCGTGCGGCAAACAGAACGGGCAATGCTCGCCGCTGCCGGCCTTGTCTGGCCCGGAATGGTCGCGGCCTGGCAGACCAGTCATTGCTGCGATGGACTGGACGCCGGTCATGGTGCAGATTTCCATCATCGGCGACGCGGGCGCGCTGCTCAAGGAGGTTACAGCATGAGAAATCGAAGGCGCAAACGCATTGATCAGCATCGCAAAACAGGCGATCCAGATAAACAGCAGCTTGGATTTCAAAAATTTTCTCATCGGCGCGGATTATAGCGCGGCACTTTGCCAGCCATCCGGTGAAATTCGGAAAAGCTCGCATGGATCAATTCTCGGGGTTTCGAGGCACCTGGAATGCGAGCGCGGCATCTCTAAAACACCGATTGCCCGGTCAAATCGGTAAACCGTTCCGGCGCCAGGATGCGGCCGTAATCGGGGCAACAATCTGCTGGTCTCTTGGCACGCTGGACTGCGCGCTTGCAATTACGCCGCCGCTGGCAGCGCGGTCAGGGTAAAGATTTCGAAACCGGTTTCGGTGACGCCCAGCGTGTGTTCGAACTGCGCGGATAGCGAGCGGTCCTTGGTCACGGTGGTCCATTTATCGGGCAGCACTTTGACCTGGTAACTACCGACGTTGATCATCGGCTCGATGGTGAAGATAATGCCGGGCTCGAGCACCACGCCGGTGCCGGCCTTGCCGTAATGCAGTACTTGGGGCGCGTCGTGAAATACCTTACCGACGCCGTGTCCGCAAAAATCGCGCACCGACGAAAAGCCCTGGGCCCGGGCCACCGCCTCGATCGCCGCACCGACATCGCCCAGCGTGGCGCCGGGACGCACGACGTTGATGCCGGCCATCATCGCATCATAGGCAGCCTTGACCACCCGCGCCGCCAGCACCGACACCTTGCCGACCATGAAGGTGCGGCTGGTGTCGCCGTGCCAGCCGTTGAACTTGGGTGTCACATCGATGTTCAGGATGTCGCCGACTTTCAGGATCTTGGTGTCCGACGGCACGCCGTGCGTGACCACGTTGTTGACCGAGATGCAACTGGCGTGCTTGTAGCCGTGGTAATCGATGGTGGCGGGGATGCTGCCGGCAGCGCGCATGAAGTCTTCACACAGCCGGTCCAGCTCGGCAGTCGAGACGCCGGGCTTGATGTAGGGCTCGATGAAATCGAGCGTGTCGGCCGCAATCCTGCCGGCTGCGTGCATCGCGCTGAAGGCTGCTGCGTCGTGCAGTGGAATCTGTTGGCCGTTGTCGGTCTGGGTAGAGTGGCGCATGGTGTCAGTTTGTCAGTTGGTGTGAGTGGCCCATTCGCACACCGCATCGTGCGAGGCGCGCAGCATCGCATCGACGCTGGCGGGAATGGGCTGGTTTTGCGTCAGGTAGGGCTTAACGATGGCGACGGGTGCATCGATAAGGACAAAGTGCAACATCGCGTCGATATTGTCGGCGTGCATTTTATGGTGCAGCGCCAGCGCGCAGCGCGCGAAGCAGGCATCGAGCGCGGCTTGCTCGGTTTCCAGCATCTGATGCAGTTCGGCGCTCAGGGTTTCGCTGAAAAAGACCGGCTGGCCTTCGCATTGCAACAGGAATCTGGCGTAAACCGGCTCGCGCCGGCACCAGTGCAGCATGGCGGCGACGCCGGCCCAGGTATCGCCGTTGTCCCACAGGCTGGCGACTTCGCGCCGGAAATCGGCCTTGACCCGCAGCCAGGCCTGCGCCAGGATCGCGCCGCGCGAGTCGAAACGGTGATATACCGAGCCGATCGGCGCACCGGCCTTGATCGCGATGGCCGAAATGGAAACCGCGGCCATCCCGCATTGGGCGGCAATCTCGATCGCGCCGTCGATAAAGCTGTCTTCGTTGAATTTTGCCTGTCTGACCATGGCAAATAGAATAGTTATTCTATTTGCGTGTGTCAAGTGTCAAGCCTTGCGCGCCTGATCGACAGGTCGATTGCATGGAGCAATAGTCCAGCTCAGCCACTGCTTACCGTCCACGAAACACATGAAAAGCACGAAAAAAATCGATCGCAATGGCTTTGCTGTCCATTTAAATCGGATAATTTTTGTGTCTTTGATCTGTTCGTGTCTTTCCTGGACCGCGCTTCGCCATCATGCAATCGCCTTGGCCGGACCGCCCCCTTAATAGCTCATCTTGCCCTTGTCCATATCGCTTTTCTTCTCCATGTCGCCTTTCTTGTCCATCTTATCCTTGGACATCTTGTCCTTGCTCATGCTGTGTTTCTTGGTGGCCTTCTTGCTTTTCTTGGCCTGCGGCTTGGCCATGTGATCCTTCTTCATCGTATCCTTGGCCATATCATCCTTGGCCATGTCATCCTTTTTCATCGCGTCCGTTGTCATTGCATCCTTGCCCATGGCCTCGTCTTTCTTCATCGCATCCTGCCCAAATGCGGCAAGCGAGGCCAGACCCATGCTGCCTGCGAAAATGGCAATCATCAGCTTCTTCATAACACGCTCCTAGTTAAAGTTACTGCAAGTTAAGCTGGCATGACGCCAGCACACAACGGCGCTCCAGACTAGGAGCCGCCGAACCAGTTGTAGCCCTGGTCTTCCCAGTAGCCGCCCGGATATTCGTTGGTGACAAAAATGGCGGTGATGTGCTTCGGATTCTTGTAGCCGAGCTTGGTCGGCATCCGCAACTTCATCGGGAAACCGTATTGCGGCGGCAGCGTCTGGTCCGCATAGCGCAGCGTCAGCTGGGTTTGCGGATGCAGCGCGGTCGCCATGTCGATGCTCTGGTAATAGTCATCGGCACATTTGAATCCCACATACCTGGCGCTCAGGTCGGCGCCGATCCGCTTCAGGAACAAGTGAAACGGCACCCCGCTCCATTTGCCGATGGCGCTCCAGCCTTCGACGCAGATATGGCGCGTCACCTGGCTGGCCTGCGGCAACGCGTTAAGCTCGGCCAGCGTCCAGGCGTGCCGGTCGCTGACCAGTCCGCTGACTTCCAGCTTGTAGCCGGCGGCATCGACCTGCGGCACCTGGTCGATCCCGTAGTAGGCATTGAACGGGAAAGGCGTGGTGATCATGCTTTCCGGATAGGTCGGCGCCAGCCGGTTCGGATCGAACAGCAGCGCCTGCACCCGGTCATTGAAGCGCGACACCCGCAGCAACACTTTTTCGGCAGCGTCCTGGTTGACGATATCGCAGCCGGTCAGCAGCGCCAGCCCGCCCAGCGTCAGCGCCCGCTTGCCGAACAGGCGGCGCGACGGCAGCGACAGCGCGCCAAAGGCGTCCTTG
>JBDSCZ010000075.1:0-13777 GCA_039920865.1 Burkholderiaceae bacterium | reverse complement strand
GACCGGACGCCAGTACAGTGGCTGCTCCAATTGCTGCGAGTGCAGCCAATCCCAGCCTTCCGACAGCCACAGCGTCGGATCGCGATACGCGCCGGCCTCGATGAAAGTCAGGTATTCGCCATTGGTCACCAGCCGCGACGCCAACTCGAACGGTTCGATAAACTGCCGGTGGCGCGGCAACTCGCTATCGAAGCAAAATCCGTCACCGGCATGGCCGATCTCGACCACCCTACCCTGATACTGCAACCATTCCAGCGGCAACACCAGCGCCATCGGCAGCAGTGCGTCGTGCGCATAAGCCGGTTGCATCGGATTGCACGAAAACAGATGCAGGATGTCGGTTTGCAGCAGCTCCTGATGCTGCTGTTCGTGCTGCAAACCCAACGTCACCAGTTGCACCAGTTCGGCACAGCGGGCCGGCGACAGCGCAGCGGCGATCAGGATCAGCGCCGCCATGCGGGCATCGACATTGCTGCGATAATCCTCCACCTCGGCCAGGCCCGGGCGCGTAATCAGGCCGCGCCGGGGACGCGGATGCTGGCTGCCGATGCCGTTGTAATACGAGTTGAACAAGACCCGGAAGGCCGGATGATGCGGCTGGAAATTAAGTTCGAAGCGTTCCAGCACGAAAGTTTCGAAAAACCAGCTGGTATGCGCCAGATGCCACTTGACCGGACTCGCATCCGGCATCGATTGCACGCAGCAATCCTCGTCGGTCAGCGGCTCGGAAAGTGCCATCGTGGCCTGTCGAATCTGGCCGTATTGCTCCAGCAGGGAAACCAGCATTGTCATTTTGCACTCCTGAATTTGCCAGACGCATTAGAGCCGCATTAGAGCCTTACACCGCACGCGCATGCATGACCGCAAACCATCCCTGGGCATCGGTCCAACTCCTGAGCGCGCCAAAACCGGCGGCACCCAGCAGCTCGGCAAACGATTGCCGGGTGTACTTATAACTGTTTTCAGTGTGGATCCGTTCGCCCTCGGCAAAATGCCGCTGACCGCCGGTCCAGCGCACGATAAGCGGCCGGCGCGCTTCCAGATGCATTTCGATGCGACTCTGTTGCGGGCTATAAAACGCCTGGTGCTGCCAATCGCGCACGGAAAAATCCGCACCGAGCAAGTGGTTCAGATGGTGCAACAGATTCAGGTTGAAGGCCGCAGTCACGCCCAGCGCATCATCATAGGCGGCGTCCAGGATGGCTTTGTCCTTGACCAGATCGACCCCGATCAGCAATGCGCCATCAGTACCGCAAGCAGCGCGGATCCGTTTCAAAAAATCCAGGGCCTGATCCGGCGCGAAATTGCCGATCGACGAACCGGGATAAAAAAACAGACGATTTTCCTGTCTGACGGTGGCCGGCAAATCCAGGCTGCTGGAAAAATCGAGCCCGATGCCGCGCATTTCGATGCTCGGAAAGCAGGTCCGCAGCGGCGCCAGCGCCTGCGCCAGAAAATCAGCTGAAATATCGATTGGCACATACTGGCGCGGCTGCAAGACCGGGAACAGGCGCGCCGCCTTGGCGCAATTGCCTGCGCCCAGGTCGATCAAGGTCGTACCCAAACCGACCGACTGTGCGATCTGGATCAGGTTGGCATCGAAGATCGCCGCCTCGGTACGGGTCGGATAATATTCCGGCAGTAAACAAATTGCCTCGAACAGCCGCGAACCGAGTGCGTCGTACAAGTGCTTAGGGGCAGTAAAAGCCGGCTCTGCCAACAAACCGGCCTGCAACTCTGCGCGCACTGCCTCTGCATTGGCGTCGTCATTGTCATTGCGTATCAGGTTTGCGGTGGTGACGAGCGGCGCGGAAAAATTTTGTAGGTTCGGCATAGGCATGGATTGGGAGTGGGTTATTGAATTATCGGAAAAAACAGCAACCAGCAATATCTGCGACGTGAGTTCTTACCAATTATGACCGCAAGCGTTAATTCGCGGATAATACCGCCTTTACATTGCGCGAAACAGTCTGGATTCAGCCTGGTTTCGCCGTAAAACGAAAATCCACTTACCAATTGTCGAAAGTATCCCATGGCACATCTCCCGTCTTCCAAAATTATCAAGGTATTGCTATCTACTGCTATGGCGTCTGCGATGCTGTTGTCATCCGGCCTGTCCCAGGCACAGCAGGTTTTGCGGGTGTCGGCGATTCCCGACGAAGCACCGACCGAATTGCAGCGCAAGTTCAAGCCGCTGGGCGACTATCTGGAGAAAAAACTCGGCATGAAGGTCGAATTCACGCCGGTGACCGACTATGCAGCGTCGGTTGAAGGCTTGATCAACAACAAGCTCGACATGGTCTGGTTCGGCGGCTTCACCTTCATTCAGGCCAAAGTGCGCAGCAACGGCCAGGTAGTGCCACTGGTACAGCGTGCAGAAGACGAGAAATTCAAATCGGTGTTCATCACCACCAGCAAGGACATCAACAAGCTGGAAGACCTGAAAGGCAAGACCTTCGCCTTCGGTTCCGAATCGTCGACTTCCGGCCATCTGATGCCGCGTTCCTACCTGCTGGCAGCGAAAATCAATCCGGATACCGACCTCAAGCGCATCGCCTTCTCCGGCGCGCATGATGCGACGGTGGCGGCAGTTTCCGGCGGCAAGGTCGATGCCGGCGCGCTGAATATTTCAGTCTGGGAAAAACTGGTCGCCAGCGGCAAGGTCGACACCAAGGCCGTGCATGTGTTCTACACCACGCCCGGCTATTACGACTATAACTGGAGCGTGCGCGCCGACATGAACCCGGTAGTGCGCAAGAAGCTGACCGACGCCTTCCTGGCGCTTGATGCAAAAAATCCGGCCGACAAGGAAATCCTCGACCTGCAGCGCGCCAGCAAATTCATCCCGACCAAGGCTGAAAACTATGCTGCTATCGAAGCGGCTGCACGCAGTGCCGGCTTGCTGAAGTAAGACTGAAGCATAAATGTCATTCGTACTACGTGGCGCCAGCGTGCGCCACCCATCAGCCGCCCACGGTGCCCAATCCGCACAGTCCAGCTTTGCGCTGAACGATGTCAGCTTGTCCATCGGCCAGGGCGAGCAGGTCGCGCTGATCGGGCCATCCGGCGCCGGCAAGACTACTTTGCTGCATACCTTCGCCTGCGCGCATCGGGCGCAATCGGGCACATTTTCCACTTTCGGGCTGTCGCCATGGGATTTGACGCATGCCGAACGCCATCTGCTGCGCGCACGGTTATTTCTGGCGCCGCAAACGCCGCCGCTGCCGCCGCGCCAGCGCGTGGTGACTGCAGTGTTGGCTGGACGCTTGCCGCACTGGGGCTTCTGGCGCGCACTGGGGACGCTGATCAAGCCCGGTGGCACCGATGCACAAATCGCCTATGATGCGCTGGCGCGCTTCAATCTGGAGGACAAGCTGTATGCACGGGTCGATCGCCTGTCCGGCGGTGAGCGCCAGCGCTGCGGCATGGCGCGCCTGCTGGTCTCAAGCGCCGAAGCTTTCCTGGTTGATGAGCCGTTGTCGGCGCTCGACCCGACGCTGGCGCTGCAAACCCTGGCCGCGCTACAACAGGAATCTGCCAGCCGCAATGCGACGCTGATCTGCAGTTTGCATCAGGTGGAACTGGCGCGCAGCCATTTCCCGCGCATCGTCGGCTTGCGCGACGGTCGCATCCTGTTCGATGCCGCGCGCGCGCAGGTCAGCGACGCAATGATTGCGGCGCTATATCAGAATGCCGGCAGCTCGCCAACGGATGCCGGCCAGCCGTTGCCGGTCAACATCGTTGTGCACTGCTGACCCCCTATTCATGCCTGCTTCTGCCATAACAATCCGTTCGCAGCATCCCGACCCGGCCTGGCGCGGACGCATGGTTGGCGGCATCATCGCGCTGGTGCTGCTGTGGCCGATGCTGGTGGCGAGCGAATTTCAGCCGTGGATCCTTTTCGATGCACAAAGCCTAAGCGCGACCGGGCGTTTTCTGGCAGATTTCGTGCCGCCGGCCCACTCTACCGAGTTCCTGCAACTGATGCTGGCCGCGACCTGGCAAACCGTCGCGATGGCCACCGCCGGTCTGACACTGGCACTACTGGGCGCGATCCCGCTGACCTTGCTGGTGACGCAATCGCTGTCGATTTCCCGCCTCGGCAACGGCCGCATGCGTTTGACCGGCGTACTGATCCGGCAAAGCGCACGCTGGCTGCTGGTGCTGTTGCGCAGCGTGCCGGAACTGGTCTGGGCGCTACTGTTCGTACGCATCGTCGGCCTGGGACCGACTGCCGGCGTGCTGGCCATCGCGCTGACCTATTGCGGCATGCTGGGCAAGGTGTATGCCGAAATCCTCGAATCTTCCGATGCGCATGCCAGCGACAGCTTGCTGAAAAACGGCAGTAGCCGGTTGAGCGCGCTGTTGTATGGTGCATTGCCGGAGTCCGCGGCGGAACTGGTGTCTTACACCACCTACCGCTGGGAATGCGCGATCCGCGGCTCGGTCATCATGGGCTTCGTCGGTGCCGGCGGCCTCGGGCAACGGATGGATGAATCGATGAAAATGCTGGCCGGCGGCGAAGTCGCCACCATGCTGATCATCTTTGTGCTGCTGGTAGCGTGCGCCGATCTGGTCAGCAGTTTTTTGCGCCAGCGTTTGGGTTAATGCCATGAAACCGCATCAAGCTCCCGCGCCGCCAGCGGCCGATTTTTCTACTGTTGCCGTGCTCGCTGGGTTGCTGGCACTGATTATCGCCAGCTTTGCTTCGCTACCGCTGCAATGGAGTGCGCTGTTCAGTACCGGTGCATTGCGCTCCAGCATGGAATTTTTGCACGGTTTCGCGCCGCCTGAACTGGCTGGGCCTTTCCTGTACAAAATCGCCATCGGCACGCTGGAAACCCTTTCGATGTCGGCGCTCGGCACCGGCATTGCGGTGCTGCTCGGGCTCGCGCTGGCGCTACCGGCTAGCGGTCGCTTCGGCAGTGTTGCGCGCACGGTGATCCGCCTGAAACTCAATGTCTTGCGCTCGATACCGGAACTGGTCTGGGCCTCGATCCTGCTGATTGCCGCCGGCCTGGGGCCGTTCGCCGGCACGCTGGCGCTGGCCGCACATACCACCGGCGTACTCGGACGCCTGTTCGCCGATGCGCTGGAAAACCTGCCGCCGGCGCCTGAAGCAACGCTGCGCATCAACGGCGCAACGCCGATGACGGCCTTCTTTTATGCGACACTGCCGCAGGTGCTGCCGCAAATGCTGTCATATACGCTATACCGATGGGAAAATAACATCCGCGCCGCCGCTATTCTGGGCGTGGTCGGCGCCGGCGGGCTGGGCCAGATGCTTAAATACCACCTGTCGCTATTCCAGATGCAGCAGGCTGCCAGCGTCATCCTCGCGATGCTACTGATGGTGGCTGCAGTCGATGCGATCAGTTTCCAGCTACGGCGGGTGATGACCCGGTAGGGGCAGGTTCCAAACCTGCCCTTGCATGATGACCGAGAAAGGGCGGGTTTGGAACCCGCCCCTACATGAGGATATATGAAAGATTACTATCTTGTATTAGACGTCGAGAGCGACGCCGCGCTCACCGAGATAAAAACTGCGTTCCGGCAAAAAGCGTCCTTGTATCATCCGGACAAGAACGCATCACACGATGCAGCAGAAAAATTCCGGGAAATCAAGGCCGCGTACGACACGCTGTCGGTCGAAGAGAAGCGCGCGGCCTACGACGAAAATCGCCGCCGCAACCTGCTCGACAACCCGCTACAAACCGCCAGAGAAATCTGGACAAATTATATTCAAGGAGTGCTGCATTGAGACTTTCGCCATTTTTCCATGAACTCAAATCCGCCTACGACGCCGAGCTCGATGACATGTGCAGCGATTCTGCCGGCAACGACGTGCTGGCGTCGCGACTGCAAGCCAAGCGCGAGCAAATCCCGTCGCTGATGCCGATGATCAAGAACTACCCAGAAATGGGCGCAGTGGCCTTCCACACCGGCATCAATTTTGTCAGCGGCAAGGTCATGGACGCGCTGGTAACCAAGGAACCGGATGAATTCCCATCGTGGGCAACGCTGTTGCCATCGCTGGAGTTGGCAGCTTGGGCCAGCAAGCTTGCCAAGGCCGTGCTGGTGCACCCGGACGGCGAACAGTTCCTGATCGTGTCAGCCGGACTGGAATACCTGCACTGCAAGAGCGATGCCGGCATCCCGCACCATGCCAGCTCGGATGACGATGAGGACCAAACAGAAAATCGCGATGCAAATCGTGATACAAATCGCGACGACTATGACGGCGAGGAAGATAACGATTCCGACCTGGCCGAAGCAGGATCGGACTGGATGACCGAGCAGGGATTTGACCGCAACAACTAACATTTTTTCGTACTGGATCGCCATGAACACTCCTGCATTACTCAAAGCACAAAGCCTGGTGCGCGCCGGCGATATTGTCGGCGCCGAACATGCGCTGGTAGAACTGGCCGAAGCCGAGGGCGACCATGCGCTGGTGCTCGCCCTCGACGATCTGCCGCCCTCCGATCTGCTGGCGATCATTCGCGAATACGACACCTCCAAGGAATCGGTGGTCAACCTGCTGGTGACACCGGAACAGTTCGCCCGCGCGGTGATTCTGGAGCGCCGCTACAACGATCTCAGCCACGAACATCTGCGCGGCATGATCAACTCGATCATCTTTCGCGAAGGCTGCGATGCCGGCGAATTTTTGCATGCAATCGGTGAGCTCGATGACGGTTGCGATGCGCTGGTCGACTACCTGTGCGACAAGGCCGATCGGGTTGAGCATTTCTTCCAGTACGCCACATTCGATCTTTTCAAGTATGGCGATGAATCGAAAACCGAACTGGTCGATTACGACCTGGCAGCCGACCCCGACGAACATCCACGCTTGAGCCACGAAGAAGTCAACGACCGCGACTGGATGGAATTGACCTGGACGCTGCGCTATGTCACGCCCGATCTATTTACCCAAGTGTTGTTCATGCTGCGCGCGCGCTGGCGTGACAGCCTGCGCCTTGCAGCGCTGGCGGAAGCAGCCTTGAACGCAACAGACTCTGAAGAAGAAAAAGCACCTGTCGCATTGCTGGGCGAGGAATCGGCGCTGTGAACACCATCCATCTTGTGATTTTTAAACGATCTTCGATTTCCCATGTCCGATAACAGCAAGATTTCACTGTACGACGGTCGAACGTTTTTTGAAAAAACACTGCATTTCGGGGTGCAGCACCGCATCCTTGATCCGGCACGCATCAGCGTCATGCTGGACGATGCGCCGAAAGGCATGGTGCAGATTGCCGATTATTTCGGCTCGCAATACCTGCGCCCGGATGTCGAAACCGCGCTCACGCGCATGGTCAACCTGGTCAGTCTGTACCTTGAAGAAAAATCCGGCGGCGATTTGACGCTGGCCGCGCAATCGCTGCGCGACAACACATTCCTGTCGCATTCGCGCGGCGGCTCCGAGCTGTTCAAGAAGCTGTTCGCGCTGCCGGAAGACGCCATCATCGGCAACCACAGGAACACGGAGGTCAAGGACTTCCTGGAAAAATGGTCGCGCCAAACCCCGACTGCCTACCGCAAGGAGCGCAAGAAGCGCATCGCTGCGCAGGATGAAATTGCAACTGCGATCTGGCTCGCCGAAAGGATCGGCATGACTGCATCAGCACTGGAAGATGAAGCTGCCGAGCTGGTGATACGCACTGCGCTACTGCTGCGCCTGTGCGACAGCCACGCAACCACCCTGCCGAACGCTTACGCATTTGCCCAACTGATAGATGACCTCAAGACCACGGGCATTGCAGCAGCAGCCATAAAGCCGTCCAAACTGATTCCGTCCGACATGCCCGAGCAGTACCGGCCGATTGTGGAGCGTATCCGCAAGAAGATCGTCAAGACCGATATCCCGGAAATCCTCGACCCTACCACCACGCTGGGCGCGTTGCTGGACAAGCTCAAGCAAAAATACTATCTGCGCAGCGACGACGCCGACGACGTCAGCAATTTCGACGCGATCGTCTCCAAAGACTGGACCCGCGTCACCGAAGGAAAGTCGGACTCCGACTCGTTGCTCACCCTGTTCCTCTGTCTGGCCGCCGATACCGCGCCGAAAACAAAAATCAGCGAGAAAGCCGCGCGCGACATCGTGCGAAAAATCCGCAAGGACGGCGTCAAGCCGGGATTGGTCCCAGCCTATATCGAACAATACGCACCCTACGAAATGCACGAAGACCTGATTGCGCTATGGAATGATTTTTTTGCCGAAGCGGAGAAATACCTGCTGGACGACTGGGATGCAAAATTCGTCGAGGTGCTGTCCTTTTTGAAAGGCAACTGCACTATTTTCAAAACGCCTTGATTGCTGCCCCGGCCTGACAGCAGAACCCGTTGGGCCGGAGCCGAACGCACTATAGTGGCTCCCAATAAAAATACAGATCCCTGGCACCTTTTTTTCCGATCGAAGTTGTCTTGGAAAGCGTCCTTTCGTTTGACGCGACAGTGATCCGGTATTTTCCCGGCGGCAGCTTGGCATAGAAAAGCGGGCCGGTGGATACCGTTTCAAGTATTTTCTTGCCCTTGGCATCCTGGATATTCACCTTGACATCAGCCAGATATGCCCCGGTCTTTTTCACCGCAAAGGTAAGCAGAAGGTTGTAGTCCTTGCGCATCGCCTTCAAGGCGTTCTGATCGTTTTCGCCGATGCCGCCGGTCACAAACGCAATGCCGTCCTGCATACGGGGAGTCGCGCCCATTGCAGCATCCTGGGCGAAACCGGTACCCGGCATAAGCATGGACGAACTCAATAGCAATATTGCAATTCCATTTCCGCATCGCATGTTCAGTTACCTCCATTGGCAAGCATTACACCGTTGCATGACGAACAACGCCATGCGGCAATGCAGTACGTCAAACGCGGATCTGCGCCAACCTATGTCCGGGTTTTTGCATCATGAATTTAAACGTTAGCGCTTGCCGGCGCCTGCAATCTTGACCTGCCTCATACCACCGGCGGATTGCGCAGTAGCGTAACAAGTGGCGAGCACAGCGCGATAAAGGCCAAAACATTAAGCAGCACGCTGCCCCAGAACACAGCGCGAAACGAAGCCTTGCTCGACTTGTGGCGCAACACCTGCTGCGCGACGATGGCGCCGGGCCAGCCACCGGCCAGCCCCAGAACAATCAGCGTATTTTCCGAAACCCGCCAGCGACCGGCCTGCGCGGCCGATTTGTCGATCGCATATACGACGAAGCACAGCACGCTGCTGGCCAGATACCAGCCGCCGACCCAGCCCGGCACCCGCCACAGCAGCACCGCCAACAGGTAGAGCAGCAGAAATGCGGGAATGGCGAACTTACTCGCAGTGCCCCGCTGCGCTGGCGAGTCATTGCGCTGCCGGCTTGGAACACGCCTTACCTGAACCGCCCGCACCCGCTTCGCGCGCTTTTTCCCATCCAGGCCGGTCCCGACTTCAAAGCTCAGGCGCAGCCCGACCTCAGGCCGTCCCATGCGCCCATCGCAATCCTTGATGTGCACGAAAACTTCTTCCCCGCCGCGCAATGGCGCAATGAAGCCGAAGCCGCGTGCGTCGTTCCATGTTTGAAGAGTGCCGGCGAAACGCATGATGAAGGTTCGGGGAAGGTATGTTGAAAGTATACGACTGTCGGGGTGGGCAACAGCGTCAGCTGCGCATCAAAGACATGCAGCAAAACGGCATCCGTCACCCAGCGGACACGCGTTTTGCATGAGGAGCGTTGTGCCTTACGGTATGCGTATGCGGTTACGGTTTGGACAAGCTGATTTCGCTCCGGTAGCGCTCCGACAGCGCGTCATACAGCGGCGGCGCAAACAGCCGCGAAACGCGGCTGGCAATCAATGCGGTAGCCATCAGCGAGATTACCAGCGCATGGCCGTTAATCATTTCCATCACGATCACGAAAGCGGTAATCGGCGACTGCGTGACCGCAGCCAGATACCCGACCATCGCCAGCGCAATCAGCATCGGCAACGAAATATCAGCAAACAGCAGGTGCAACAGATCGCCGAAGCCGGCCCCGATCGACAGCGACGGCGCAAAAATCCCGCCCGGGATGCCGGGCAAATACGAAGCGACCATCGATGCCATTTTCAGGATCGGGTACAGCACCGGCAATTGCTCCCGTCCTTCCAGCACGGCCCTGGCCTCGCCATAGCCGCTGCCGAACGTGGTGCCGGCGGCAAGGATTCCGACCAGAGCCACCACCAATCCGCACAAGGCCCCAAATGCTACCGGACGATTGCGGCGCAAGTCGCGTACCCGAATCGGAATCCAGCGCTCGGTATTGAGCAGCAGCCAGCAAAATACACCGCCTGCAACACCCGTCACCAGACCGGTCACCAGCACTGGCAGAACAATCGTATTGTTCAGCGCATCAGTAACGTGAATTGTCCCAAAATAGGTATAGTTGCCGTTCAACGCAAGCGCCACCACGCCGGCAAAAATGATCACGGTAATCACCACGCCGCTGGCGCGATGCTCAAAACTGCGGGTCAGTTCTTCAATCGCAAACACGATCCCTGCCAGCGGCGTATTAAACGCCGCCGACAAGCCGGCTGCCGCCCCCGCCAGAATCAGACGCCGCTCCAGCGCTGCATTGGCACGCGGATACAAACGCCTTAGATTGAACATCAGGACCGCACCGATCTGGACCGTCGGGCCTTCACGCCCGAAGGTGAAGCCGCCGACGATGGACACGAAAGAAATGGCAATCTTGCCAAACATGACCTTGAGCGACAACAGCCTATGACCGCGCTCGGTAGTGTTTTTTTCCAGCGTGGCGATGACCTGTGGGATACCGCTACCCTCGGAACCTGGAAAATAACGGCGGGTCAGCCACACGCACAGTGCGCCGACAGCAGGCGTAATGAAGAGTGGCAACCAGAAATACACTGCCTGGATGGATCGGAATGCTTCAAAACCGACATCGATCAAGCGCGCATACAGCACCGCAACCAAACCCACGATGACCGCTCCCAGCCACAGGATGCCGTATTTGCGCCATGCCCGGCGCAATTGACGTAGTGGCTGACTGGCGAGATTCAAAGGAAACGGGTTCATTGGACTGGAGGGGCAAAGGATGCATTATAAATCACTGTTCCGTCAGCGTTGCGTTTGCACCACACTAGATTTTCACGCTCAAGCCAACACAGACCAGGAAAAAACCGCACAGCACCCGGCACCGCAATCCAGCTCGCAGAACGCCCCGGCCTGTGCAAGAAAACCCGGCAAGCAATCCCTGCAGCGATCCGCCGCTGCCTCGACCAGAATCCCGTCATCGTCTACGCGCTTCTTGATGCACATGGGCTGCTGGGTATCGGTTGAACTGGACCCGCGTCACCGAAGGAATGTCTGACTCCGACTCGCTGCTCTCCCTATTCAACTGCCTGGAGGATGGGATTGTGTTTTTTCATATGGCAGACTAGACTAACAGGACTTAGTTTAGTTAGGATTATCATGCAAACTGTTAATATCCACGAAGCCAAGACCCAACTGTCGAAATTGATAGAGCGGGCAGTAAAAGGGGATTCCTTCATCATTGCCAAGGCCGGAAAGCCGCTGGTCAAGGTGACCCGTCTGGACGCGCCATCGGTCGGACAAGTCCGCAGGCTGGGCTTCATGGCCGGTCAGATTACCGTTCCTGATGATTTCGACCGCATGGGCAGCAGGGAAATCGAGCTGCTTTTCGGCGGCGAGGAATGAAGTTCTTGCTCGATACCCACTTGTTGCTATGGGCCGCCGGTGCGCCTGAGCAGTTGCCGGCAGCGGCGCGCCAGTTGCTGGAAGACCCGCAGAACGAACTGCTTTTCAGCGCGGCCAGCCTGTGGGAAATCGCCATCAAACGCGGCCTCGGCCGTTCCGATTTCCAGGTGGACGCAAGAGTGCTGCGTCGCGGGTTGTTGGACAACGGCTATCAGGAATTGACTATTAGCAGTGAACATGCGGTTTTCATCGACAGTTTGCCGCCGCTCCATAAAGATCCATTCGACCGCATCCTTGTTGCGCAGGCGACCGTTGAAGGAATCATCTTGCTAACCGCGGATGCGTTGGTGGCGCAGTACCCGGGGCCGGTGCGGTTAGTCTGATCCTTGATGGGATCCGTCTGCTAATCCCGGCTATGCCTCGCGCGTGCACAACTGCCGTTTGCCGGATAATCAGAACTTGCATCCAATGCGCCGGCAAGCGCTTTTCCTGCCGGCAGCGCATTTTCACCAGAAATCAGGCTTGTTCCGCATGAAATATACAACCCAATGTATTTTTTAAAGTCCAATAAATATATGCGGAAGACTAATCTTTTTTAGCTATACTCCATATAATATCTTAAACCAACAGCAATTCACCGTAACTTCCGAGCCATAACAACCGACCGGAGCACCGATGCTGGAACTGCGCCACATCAGCAAGTCGTACGGCAACCGAGGCCGCGTGCTGGATGACGTGTCCTACACGCTGGCCGCCGGCGAATTCGTTGCGGTGATGGGCGAATCGGGGGTCGGGAAATCGACGCTGCTGAACCTGATTGCCGGGCTGGATACGCCGGATGCGGGCGAGGTGGTGATCGATGGCGTGGTCATGTCGGCGCTGGATGACGATGCTGCAACCTTGCTGCGGCGCAGGAAGATGGGTTTTGTGTTCCAGGCCTTTCATGTGCTGCCGCATCTGACGCTGCAACAAAACATTGCGCTGCCCCTGCTGCTGAACGGCGAGAGCCGCCATCGGGCGCATGAAATGCTGGATGCAGTCGGGCTGCAGGGGCGCGGCGATGATTTCCCGCGCCAGTTGTCGGGCGGCGAATTGCAGCGGGTGGCGATTGCCCGCGCGCTGGTGCACCGCCCGAATCTGGTGCTGGCGGACGAGCCGACCGGCAACCTCGACCCCGATACCGCGCAGAGTGTGCTGATGCTGCTGCGCACGGAAATCAAGGCCAGCGGTGCGTCGGCGATCATGGTCACCCATTCGCACGCGGCGGCGGAAATGGCCGACCGGGTGCTGGTGCTGAGCAAGAACGGCTTGCGCTTGGCATGAGATGCTTACTGCAAACCCCGTACCGATGCCGATGCGCCTGCGACTACTGACCCGCTGGCTGCTACTGGGCGAGTGGCGCGCCCATCCGGTGCGCGCGTTAGTCGCGATCGGCGCGATTGCGCTGGGGGTGTCGCTCGGGTTTGCGATCCATCTGATCAATGCGGCAGCCTTCAACGAATTCTCGGCGGCGATCAAGAGCCTGTCGGGGCTGTCCGATCTGCAGGTGCGCGGCGTACAGCCGACTTTTGACGAAGCAATTTACCCGCTGCTGGCGCAGCGCGCAGGCGTGGCGCTGGCCAGTCCGGTGCTGGAACTGGACGCTGCCGTTGTCAATACGGCCAATACCAATGCGGCTGGCGCGCTGAAAATCCTCGGCATCGACGTGTTCCGCGCTGCCGAAATCGCGCCCGACCTGATCGGCATCCCGGCCGATGACCGGCGTTTAGATACGCTCGCTGACGATGCGATTTTTCTCTCCGCTGCGGCGATGGAATGGCTGAAAGTAAATACCGGCGACCGCCTGTCGCTGCGCTCGGGCAGTCGCAGCATCGCGTTGCGGGTGGCCGGCACCCTGCTGCGCTCACGCGCCGGACAACGGATCGCGGTGATGGATATCGGCGCCGCGCAATGGCGCTTCGGCCGCATCGGACGCTTGTCACGGATCGAATTGAAACTGGCCGATGGCGTCAATCGCGCCGCTTTCAAGGCGAAACTCCAGCGCGAATTTGAAGGCCGCTTGCTGGCGACGGAAACCG
>JBDSCZ010000074.1:0-16455 GCA_039920865.1 Burkholderiaceae bacterium | reverse complement strand
ACTCAGGAGTGGTAGTTCAGCTGGTTAGAATACCGGCCTGTCACGCCGGGGGTCGCGGGTTCGAGTCCCGTCCGCTCCGCCAGAGTTTAAATATAGGAGTGGTAGTTCAGCTGGTTAGAATACCGGCCTGTCACGCCGGGGGTCGCGGGTTCGAGTCCCGTCCGCTCCGCCAGAACAAAAAAAGGCGAACGAAAGTTCGCCTTTTTTCACATTCGGCGTCTTTTTCAAATTTGTCTGATTGGTTGACCATGCTAGAGTTTATCCGTTCCCACAAACGCCTGACACAGTTGCTATTGTTGCTCTTCATTATTCCTTCTTTTGCTTTTGTTGGACTTGAAGGGTACAGCCGTTTTGGAACGGACAGAAATGTTGTCGCCAAAGTGGCAGAATATTCAATTACAAAACAAGAATTTGAAGCTGCGCAACGGGAGCAAATGGATCGTCTCAGTCAAATGCTTGGAGCGCAATTTGATCCAAAGATGTCGGATACTCCAGAAATGCGTCAAAGCGTACTGGATAATCTCATTGCGCAACGTGCGTTATTGGCTGAAATATCAAGCAACCACCTGGTGGTTTCTGACCATTCATTGCAGCAGGTAATTTTGGCCATGCCAGCCCTGACTTCACCTGACGGAAAGTTCGACCAGGAACGTTATAAATCATTGCTTGCCGCACAGGGCTTAACACCCTCTGCTTATGAAGCCAGCTTACGTCAAGACCTGGCCTTGAAACAGCTCAGCAACGCAATACAGTCAAGTGCTTTTGCACCAAAAACTGTGGTTGCGCGTTTGTCTGGAATCGCAGCTCAGGAACGAGAAATTCAACAGCTTAATTTCAAGGCTGCGGATTTCAGTTCGCAAGTAAAAATCACTGACGAAATGCTTCAGTCCTATTACAAGGATCATTCAGCTCAGTATGTAATTCCTGAACAACTAAAGATTGAATATGTCATCTTGAACGGTGCAGCCGTTGAATCCCAATTGTCGATTACGGATGCTGATATAAAGTCTTATTACGATCAAAATGCAAAACGCTACACGGTGGACGAGCAGCGACGCGCCAGCCATATTTTGATTTCGATTAAAGAAGGCGCTTCGCCGACGGAAGTATCGGCGGCGAAGACTAAAGCGGAAAATCTGCTATCTCAACTGCGCAAGAATCCGGCAGAATTTGCCAGGCTTGCCAAGGAAAATTCCCAAGATCCCGGTTCTGCAGAACGCGGTGGCGATCTTGATTTCTTCAGTCATGGGATGATGGTCAAGCCGTTTGAAGAGGCGGCTTATAAGCTTAAACAGGGCGAAATCAGCGATATCGTCCGATCCGATTTTGGTTTTCACATTATTCAGGTAACTGCCGTTAAGCCGGCTTCAGTTAAATCGCTAGATGAGGCAAAGACCGAGATTGCCGCAGAAATTAAAAAGCAGATGGCAGCAAAAAAATATGCGGAAATGGCAGAAGTCTTCAGCAATACCATTTATGAGCAGTCGGATAGTTTGAAATCGGTGGCTGATAAACTGAAGTTGACGGTTGAGACCGCATCCAATGTGACGCGCCAGCTTGGAGATGCTGCCGGCAAGAATGCTGTGTTTAATAATCCGAAGTTCCTACAAGCCTTGTTTTCTGATGATGCAATCAAGAACAAGCACAATACCGAAGCGGTAGAAATAGCTCCAAATAACTTGATATCCGGGCGTGTGGTCGAATATAAACCGACAAGCAAGCGTCCTTTTGATGAGGTGCGAGCCTTGGTGCTGGAGCGTGTAACACAAATTGAAATGCAGAATCTGGCCAAAAAAGCAGGGGAGTCCAAGTTGGCCTCCCTGCAAAAAAATCCTGATAACGCAGGTTTTAGTGCAGCAAAAACTATTTCGCGGACAATTAAGTCTGATTTGGATAGTGCCGCTCTTGCTGCCACAATGAAAGCTGATGTCTCGAAATTACCGGAATTTGTCGGTGTCGATTTGCCAGGCCAAGGATATGCGATTTATCGTATTAATAAAGTTGGCGCACCTGCTGCTGTGGATGAAACGCGCCGAATAGCGGAGCAACAGCAAATTTCCAATGCCTTGGCTCAGCAAGAAATGCTCGCATATATTGAATATTTAAAGCAGAAATCGAAAGTCAAAATACTGCAACCTGTCGTGTCAAAAAATACTGATGGGCAGGATAAGCCACTAGTTCCTAGCTAATTGACGTAAATTAAATCGGATATGACGAAGAAACCGCTCAATGAGCGGTTTTTTTTCTGCAGCCGTTGGTGATTACAGCTTGTCTGATTCATTAGTCGGATTGTTCCGTCAACTGTAACGCAGTTGTCGTGTCGTTCGTCGGGGTAATAGGAATGGCGTGGCAGTTTGCGCGTGCTAATTTTCGTGCTGCGCACTGCAAAGAATCAATATCTATTCCAGTCAATTCCAGTAATCGCGCCTGACCGTATTGATCGAAGTTGCGCTGGATTGAGCGCTTGTAGGCTGGGTCATAATGCTCTGCCAGCAACTCTGCCACCAGGGGCTCCATGTCGCCTGACAGTGCATACGCATGCCATTGCGCAATTTTTTCTTTGCCGTGCAAACCAACCAAACAGTTCAATTGGGTGATCAGCTTATCAGGTGCAGCGATGAAGTGCGCATAATCCTCAATCAGCAATTTGATGCGATTTTCTTGTGATAGCTGCAATGCAATGCAGGGTGAAATACGCATTTTCCCCATCAAAAGTTCTGGCACCCGGACGTTTCCAACTTTTTTGCTTTCCGATTCGACGAATACCACTTTTGCAGGATTCAATTGGCGTAGCGTTTGCCACAGGCGGCTCTCAAACATCTTTTGTGACGGCTGTGGCTGTAGTGGTAGTTGGCCCAGCACGGAACCCCTGTGTTCGGCCAGTTGCTCCAAATCCAGTACTTGTGCGCCCTGCTGTGCAAGTACCTGCAACAATCGGCTTTTGGCGCTACCGGTGGTGCCGCACAAGACTTGAAAAGAAAATTGCGATGCGATTTCGCCCAGTGTGGTGTTTACGTGCCGGCGATACTCCTTGTAGCCGCCGTCCAATTGCACTGCTGCCCAGCCGATCTTGGCCAGGATGTGGGCCAGTGCTCCGCTGCGGTTGCCGCCGCGCCAGCAATAAATCAGGGGCGACCATTCGCGCGGTTTATCCAGGAACAAGGTTTCTATATGATGGGCGATATTCTTTGCCACCAATACTGCACCAGATTTTTTGGCTTCGAATGCATTGACTTGTTTGTATAGCGTGCCGATGCGTTGACGTTCTTCGTTATTCAGAACCGGGCAATTGATTGCGCCCGGTATGTGGTCTTCCGCAAATTCGGCCGGGCTTCGAACGTCGATGATGGCATCGAATTTGTCCAGCGTCGGCATGATTTCGGCAAAAGGAAGCAGGGCAGGGTACTTCATATGCTCACTTGATCAAAAGGGGTTTAAGGTGTGTCCAGACATTATCGAGCATGATCGGATGTGCTTGGGCGTTTGGATGTATGCGGTCAGACTGAAATAGTTCCGGCCGGTCGGCGACTCCAGTGAGTAAAAATGGCACTAAAGCCGACCTGTTTTCTTTGGCGAGTTTGGGATACAGGGCCGAGAACCGTTCAGTGTAATCCCGACCATAGTTGGGTGGGATTTGCATCCCGACAAGAAGCACTTTGGCACGGGATTTTTTGGCTGCGTTAACCATGCTTCGAAAATTGTCTTCCGATGCCCTGAGCGACAAGCCGCGCAAACCGTCGTTGCCACCCAATTCAATCACGAGCACATCGGGGTGGTGCTTGGCCAGCAGTGTGCCAAGACGGCTTTTGCCGCCGCTGGTGGTTTCACCGGTGATGCTGGCATTGATGACTATGGCAGCGATATCTTCGGCTTTCAGGCGTTGTTCAAGCAGTGATACCCAACCGGTTCCACGCGCCAAGCCATATTCTGCGGACAGGCTATCGCCTAGCACTAGTATCGTTTTTGATGCAGAATGTGCACCTGATGCGAACGTGACCAAAAAAACCAGCGCTGCGGCTCTGAATATTCGCTTTAAACCTTCCAACCATCCCATATTTCTCTGCATGCCCGATCTTTCCTTGCTTGCACCAGCCATTGCGGCTGACAATCTTACCAAACGCGTCGCAGATGCGACGGGTGAACTTACTATTTTGCACGACATCAATTTTACCGTGCCGGTCGGTCAGACGCTCGCAATTATGGGCGCGTCCGGGTCGGGCAAGTCTACCCTGCTTGGATTGCTAGCCGGACTGGATACACCATCGAGCGGTACTGTTCGGCTTGACGGCGCCGATATTTTTGCGCTGGACGAGGACGGTCGAGCACTTTTGCGCAAGGTAAAAATAGGATTTGTATTCCAGTCGTTCCAGTTGCTGGCGCACCTGAATGCTCTGGAAAACGTCATGCTGCCGCTGGAGTTGCGCGGTGATTCCGATGCAAGGAGCAAGGCTGAAGCGATGTTGGAGCGGGTCGGTTTGTCCAGTCGCTTGAAGCATTTTCCGAAATACCTGTCCGGTGGCGAGCAACAACGGGTGGCTCTTGCGCGCGCTTTTGTAACAGAGCCACCGCTGTTGTTTGCCGATGAGCCAACTGGCAGCCTGGATGCGGTGACGGGAGAGGCCGTTATCCAATTAATGTTTGACTTGAACCTGGAGCGTAATTCAACCCTGGTGTTGGTCACGCACGATGGCTTGATCGCCGCCAGGTGCGAGCGTACGATCACGATTGCAGCCGGCAGGCTGCTGTAGGAAATTTGGTCAACGCACCGCGCCGTATTGATTGCTCAGGCGATTCAGACTGCGGCGCACCAGCGGAATCAGTTCGCTTGCAGTTAGTCCGATTGGCCCTTGTCCTGCGGCGACCAGTTCATCGGCTGCATTGCCATGCAGCCAGACCGCCGCAATTGCGGCCTTCCATTCCGGCCATCCTTGCGCCAACAGAGCTCCAATAATGCCTGACAGGACGTCGCCGGTGCCGGCGGTGGCCAAGCCAGGATTGCCGGTCGGGTTAATCATAATATTGTCTTGTCGATCGGCAATTATGGAACCTGATCCCTTGAGCACGATGATGGCGTGAAAAGTGTGCGCCAAGCGGCGCGCAGCGATAATCCGATTGGCCTGGATTTCACAGCTCGATACACCTAGCAGGCGTGCAGCTTCCAGTGGGTGCGGCGTCATGATGGTGGCTGCTGAGCGTAGCGCCAGTGTCTGCTGTAGTGCAGGGTTGGCGGCGATCAGGTTTATTGCATCGGCATCTATTACCAGTCTGGCGTCGGATTGCAGCGTCTTTTGCAAGGCAGCAAGAGCGGTATCGGAGTTCCCCAAGCCGGGGCCGATGACCACGGTAGCAGCGAAGGCGCATTGCGCCACGGGCCGACACATCAGTTCCGGTTGCGCGCTGTCGAAGGCCGGCGCCGCGTCGATGAATCCGGCGATAACCCGGCCTGCGCCGCTCTGGATTGCGGCGCGCCCGGACAGCACCGGCGCACCATGCATGCCGGTCGCACCACCGATGATGACGACATCGCCATTACTTCCTTTATGCGAGTTATGGCAGCGTACCTGCAACGCGCGGCTAAATTCTGCCACCGTAGCTAGATGCATGCTGGGTGAATTGCAATTAAAGTGCCTTGCCTCAAGTGCCAGCGCGGCCACCGTAACGGCACCCGCACAATCTCGGCCGTCGCAGGTGTGCAGGCCAGGTTTGTCGGCGATGAAAGTGATGGTCTGCTGCGCCTTGATGGCGATGCCTGAGTCGGTAGTATTGGCACCGACTGCCGCACCAACGATAGTACCGGTGTCGGCATTGAGTCCGCTTGGGATGTCGAGCGCCAGCACTGGACACCCACGCCGGTTGGCACGATTAGTGCGGTTGATGCTCTCGATCAGGCTGCGGTAGACACCGCCAATCGGGCGCGTCAAGCCGATGCCGAACAAGCCATCGACAATCAGCGCCCATTCGATGGTGGGGATTTCCGGCAAAAACGCAGCATCCTTGAACAGTACCGCGCTATTCCGTGCGTGCAGCAACGCTTGTTGCGCATCGGGTGACGTCGGCGTCGAACCGGCAATCAGGGCGGTGACGGCGAGTCCGTGTTGCGCCAGTCGGGCGGCGACTTCGAGCGCATCGCCGCCATTGTCGCCCGGGCCTACCAGGATCAGTACCGGCGCTGCGGGCGGCGCCGGCTGCAGCATCGCCATGGCGGTGCTGGCAGCAGCTTGCCCGGCGCGGCGCATCAGCGTGCCGCTCGGCAGTTCGGCCAGGGCGAGCTGTTCGATCCGGTGGATTTCAGCAATCGAATACAGTGGATGTCTGGTTGGCATCGAGGCTTTCGCTAAATAAGGTTCGAGAGTTGTAGCACTGCCGATTCTGAACGGCACATATATTATCGAAGTGCTAAAGGCCAAGTTCTGTTAAGCAAGTACTGGGTCTATGTATATTTTAGTTCCGCAATGAAATAATGCGGGAACTGCACAATAAATGCATATACCCCCATAAATCCATAGTATTGTTAGTTCCGATAACCCTTCGACTATAAAGTAGTTTGCACGCCATAGCGCGCCAGGGTCAAGCCGTCCAGATCGATTTCTGGTTTTCGTTCGGAAATGATGTCGGCCACCAGTTTGCCAGCGCCTGCGGCCATTGCCCAGCCGTTCGCGCCGTGACCGATATTGACGTACAGATTCTTGATCGGGGTAGCGCCAATCAGCGGCGGGCCGTCCGGCAAGGTCGCTTGCAGGCCGCACCAGAAATGCGCATTGTTATAGTTGGCTGCATTCGGAAACCAGTCATGGCCGACTTTGCGCAAGGTGCGTTGCGCGGTCTCGGACATTGCTGTAGAGCGCGAAGCCAGTTCTGCGGTTCCAGCGAGGCGGATTCGATTGCCCATGCGGGTGATGCTGACGCGATAGGTTTCATCCATCAATGCGGCTAGCGGCGCCGCGTCCATATCTTTTATAGTTGCAGTCGCTGCATAGCTTTTGACAGCAAACAGCGGCGTGCGTATGCCGAGATCCTTGAGCATCCGGGCGCTCTCTGCACCCGCCGCCAGTACGATGGCGTCAGCAGAAAAAGAGGCGTCATCAAGATTCAGCACTAGCCCATTGCCGTTTTGTGCGATTGCGCTAACGCTGCCGCCAAAAATGAATTGCACTCCCATCGACATCGCAATCTGCTTGAGTTGCTTGGTGAATAATGGGCAGTTACCAGTTTCTGCATGCGGCAAATATAATGCACCGGCCAGCGCGGTCTCCGTCGCCAATGCCGGTTCCAACAGGCGTGCGCCATCGGCGTCGAGCAAACGGTGTGCGCTATCTTGTTCCGTCAGCAGGGCCAGCGCCGGTTCGGCCAGCGCCATATCTTGCGTAGTGCGAAACAGCTGCAGATAACCCTGCGTTTTCTCATCGACCAGCAAGGCTTGCTGTTCCAGTTGCTGCAAGGTCTGGCGGCTATAGGCTGCCAGGCGCTGCATGCGTTGCATATTGGTGCGGAATTTTTCCAGTTCGCACTCGGAAAGCCAGAGTCGGATCCAACGCCACAAGGCAGGGTCCATCTTGTGCGGCAGCATCAGTGGCGCTTCCTGCTTGAACAGATAGTTCAGAAAATACCTGGGCATGCCGGGTCTGGCCCAAGGCGTCACATAACCGGGCGCCATCACCCCGGCATTGCCGAAACTGGTTTCTTCGGCGACATTGCCGCGACGTTCGATCACGACTACCTGATGCCCTGCGGCAGCCAGAAAATATGCGGTACAAACGCCGATGACGCCGCCGCCGATCACTGCTACTTGCTTTTGTGCCAATTGATAACCTGATCCTTTGTGGCAGAAAGGCGGCAGGATACTGCCGCACTCGCTGTCGCGTATAAGATATGCCGGGTCGTGAATGTAACATTTGCAAGCCAATTAAGTATTGCACTGCCGCATATTTTTCAAATTTATTTGCATTGTGAAGTCAGGAATGACATTCAACTCCGTTCGATGCGCTGTCGGATAACTTGTTACACACGCAAAGGCGGCCGATTGCGCGGCGCGATGCGGATTGCCGACTGTCAGGCATGGTGCGTCACGGTATAATGCCGCATCCCTTAATTATGCAGTTCCGCTGCATCAAATCTTCCTCTGCCATGCTGATTCTTCCGGGTTCAAACGCACTGTCCGCCTTCCGTACGCAAGGTCTTTTATCTCAACTGCAAGCTGTTGATGCCAATATTGTCGCCATCGCCGCACGCTTTACCCATTTTGTCGATGACGGCCAGGCAATATCGCAGGACGACCGCGATCGCCTGCAAGCCTTGCTGACGTACGGCGAACCTTTTTTTGCCGCACATTGTGCTGCCAAGGAAGCTGAAGAATTCATTGCAATTCCACGCTTCGGCACCATTTCTCCCTGGGCCAGCAAAGCTACCGAGATCGCGCACAACTGCGGCATGACGCATATCAAGCGCATTGAGCGTGGCGTGACGTACCGGGTTCAGCTGAAGTCCGGCCTGCTGGGCGGCGTTAAAACATTGTCCGATACGGCAGCGCAAGCGGTGGCCGCCTTGCTGCATGACCGCATGACCGAAATGGTATTGCGTTCAGCCAACGATGCTGCAGGCTTGTTTGCCGAACTGGAGGCAAAGCAGCTGGAATCGATTGACTTGCTGGCTGGCGGCAAGGGCGCGCTGATGGCGGCGAATACCGATCTCGGCCTGGCCTTGTCGGATGACGAAATCGATTACTTGTTGGCTGCATTTACGCAAGCCAGGCGCAACCCGACCGACGTTGAACTGATGATGTTCGCGCAAGCCAATAGCGAACACTGCCGCCATAAGATATTTAACGCCGACTGGAGCATCGACGGGGAAGTGCAAGATAAATCGCTGTTTGCAATGATCAAAAATACCCATCTGCTGCAGCCGAAAGGCACTATCGTTGCCTACAGCGACAATTCGTCCATCATGGAAGGGGCGAGCGTCTCGCGCTTTTACCCGCGCGGTGCGGCCAAGGGTAATTTGTATGATAGCTCAGTGGAATTGACGCATACCCTGATGAAGGTCGAGACCCACAATCATCCGACTGCAATTTCTCCATTCCCGGGCGCCGCCACCGGCGCCGGCGGCGAAATCCGCGATGAAGGCGCAACCGGCCGCGGCGCCAAGCCGAAAGCCGGACTGTGCGGCTTCACCGTCTCGAACCTGAATTTGCCGGATGCGGTTCAGCCTTGGGAAAATGCACGTGATACCGTGCTAACTGGTGCACAAAAGGACTTGCCAGCTGAGCCCTATGGCAAGCCGGATCGCATCGCGTCGCCATTGCAGATCATGATCGAAGGCCCGCTGGGCGGCGCCGCGTTCAGCAACGAATTTGGCCGCCCGACGCTGGGTGGCTATTTCCGCACCTTTGAACAAAACGTTGGCGGCAATGTGCTTGGCTACCATAAGCCGATCATGATCGCAGGCGGCATCGGCAGTATTGCCGATATCCACACGCACAAGAACGATATTCCGGTCGGCAGCCTGTTGCTCCAGCTGGGCGGCCCCGGCATGCGCATTGGCATGGGCGGCAGCGCCGCTTCATCGATGGCAACCGGTACTAATACCGCCGATCTGGATTTCGACTCGGTGCAGCGCGGCAATCCCGAGATGGAACGGCGCGCGCAGGAAGTCATCAACGCCTGCTGGGCGATGGGCGACCAGAATCCGATCATCTCGATTCACGACGTCGGTGCCGGCGGCTTGTCCAACGCTTTCCCCGAAATCACCAACGACGCCGGGCGCGGTGCGATTTTCGATTTACGCAAGGTGCCGCTGGAAGAAAGCGGCATGGCGCCGAAAGAAATCTGGAGCAACGAATCGCAGGAGCGCTACGTGCTGGCTATCGCACCCGACAGCCTGCCGTTATTCGAATACTTGTGTCAGCGTGAGCGCAGCTTGTTCGCGGTGGTCGGCAGTGCCACAGAAGAGCGCCAGTTGAAAGTGATCGATCCGGAACACGGCAATAATCCGGTCGACATGCCGATGGACGTGTTGCTCGGCAAGCCACCCAAGATGCACCGCGAGGTTACGCACCTGGAGCAGCAGTTGCCGGCAATCGACCTGACCGGCATGGATTTGCTGGAGGTTTCACAGCGCGTGTTGCGGCTGCCGACGGTGGCCGACAAATCGTTCCTGATTACCATTGGTGACCGTAGCGTCGGCGCGATGACCGTGCGCGACCAGATGGTCGGCCCGTGGCAAGTGCCGGTGGCTGATTGTGCCGTCACCACGATGAGTTTCGAAGGCTTTCTCGGTGAAGCGATGGCGATGGGCGAGCGTACTCCGCTGGCGGCCATCAACGCCGCTGCTTCCGGCCGCATGGCGGTGGGCGAAGCGATCACCAATATCGCCGCAGCGCCGATCAGGGATATCTCGGACATCAAGCTATCTGCCAACTGGATGGCAGCTTGCGGCCAGCCGGGACAGGATGCCGCCTTGTTCGATACCGTCAAGGCGGTCGGCATGGAGCTCTGTCCGGCGCTGGGTATCAGCATTCCTGTGGGTAAGGATTCGTTGTCAATGCGCACCACCTGGAAAGTCGAAGGCGTTGCCAAGGCAGTCACCTCGCCGGTATCGTTAATCGTTACCGCCTTTGCACCGGTGCACGACGTGCGCCTGTCATTGACGCCGCAAATCCGCACCGATGCCGGCGATACCGTGCTGATCCTGATCGATCTCGGTCGCGGCAAAAACCGCATGGGCGCCTCCGCACTGGCGCAAGTGATGCAGCAGATCGGCAATGAAACGCCGGATCTCGATAGCGCCGCCGACCTGAAATCCTTCTTCGCAGCGATTCAGCAGTTGACTGCCGAGTGCAAGTTGCTGGCCTATCACGACCGCTCCGACGGCGGCTTGTTTGCCACCTTGGCGGAAATGGCGTTCGCTGGCCGCTGCGGCTTATCCATCAACCTCGACATGCTGGTGCTGGAGGGCGAGCACGCCACCGACAGTGGCGAAGCCAAGAACTGGGCCGGCCAGGTGGCTGAGCGCCGCAACGAACTGACTTTGCGCGCCTTGTTCAGCGAAGAACTGGGCGCAGTGATTCAGGTCCGTGCGGAAGAAAAATCGGAGGTGATGAACGTGCTGCGCGCCCACAATCTGGGCGTCTGCAGCAACATCATCGGCAAGCCGCACGGGCAAGACGTGATCGAATTGATGCGCGACGCCAAATCGATTTACAAGCAGCCGCGGGTCGCGTTACAGCGCCTGTGGAGCGAAACCAGTTGGCGCATCGCCCGCCTGCGCGACAATCCGGCCTGTGCCGATGCCGAATACGACCGTATTCTGGACATCACAGACCCCGGCCTCAGTCCAGAACTGACGTTCGACCCGCAGCAGGACGTTGCTGCGCCGTATATTGCCACCGGCGTACGGCCGCGCATCGCAATTCTGCGCGAGCAAGGTGTCAATTCGCATGTGGAAACTGCCTACGTGATGCACAAAGCCGGCTTTGCCGCAGTGGATGTGCATATGAGCGATCTGATTGCAGGCCGTGCTCGCCTGGCTGACTTCAGTGGCTTGATCGCGGTCGGCGGTTTTTCATATGGCGATGTGCTGGGTGCCGGCGAAGGCTGGGCCAAGACAATACTGTTTAATGCGCAGCTCGCGGAGCAGTTCTCACTGTTCTTCCAGCGCACCGATACTTTCGGCCTGGGCATTTGCAACGGTTGCCAGATGATGAGCAATTTGAAATCCATCATCCCCGGCGCACATGCATGGCCGAAATTTACCCGCAACAAGTCGGAGCAGTTCGAGGCGCGCTTTTCGATGGTTGAAGTGACGGATTCGCCGTCGATCTTCTTCCAGGGCATGGCCGGCACACAAACGCCGATCGCGATTGCGCATGGCGAAGGCTATGCAGATTTCTCCATGACTGGTGATGTTGATCAAGCGTTGGTAGCGATGCGTTTCGTCGATAACCAGGGCCAGGTCACTGAAGGCTATCCGTACAATCCGAACGGATCAAAGCAAGGCATTACTTCGGTGACTACGCCGGACGGCCGGTTTACCGTGTTGATGCCGCATGCGGAGCGGGTGTTTCGCTCGGTACAGCAATCCTGGCATCCGGAGTCATGGGGCGAGGACGCGCCGTGGATGCGCATGTTCCGCAATGCACGCAAATGGGTTGGATAATTAATTCCACGCGATAAAAAAGCGCTCTGAAAAGAGCGCTTTTTTTGATTGCATCAAAAAATGGGATTTATTCTACTTTGGCTTTTTTGCGCAGTTCTTGCTGGAAAGCCTGCAACTTCTTCTGTTGCAGCGTTTCAGCAACCTGTGGTTTTACTTCTTCCAGTGTCGGCACTTTTGCTGGGCGAACATCTTCTAGCTTGATGACGTGGTAGCCGAAATCGCTCTTGACCGGCGCTTCAGTGATCTGCCCTTTTTCAAGTTTAACCAGTGCGTCGGAGAATGGTTTTACATATGCTGAAGGAGCTGCCCAGTCAAGATCGCCCCCCTTGGCTGCTGAACCTGGGTCTTTGGATTGCTTGGCCAGGTCTTCGAACTTGCTACCCGATTTGAGCTTAGCGATAATCGCTTTCGCATCGTCTTCCTTTTCGACCAGGATATGGCGCGCATGGTATTCCTTGTCGCCGGCTTGTGCCTTGAACTTGTCATATTCCGCTTTGATATCGGCATCGCTGACTGGGTTCTTCTTGATGAAGTCTGCGACCAGGGCTCGGATCACGATCGATTGACGGGCAATTTCAACCTGGTTCTTGACGTCGGCGCTGTTGCCCAGGCCGCGCTTGTCGGCTTCTTGAATCAGGATTTCACGGTTGATTAATTCTTCCTTGATCATCGCGCGCAATTGCGGCGAATCCTGCTGGCCTTGCGAAGCCAGTTGCTTGGCCATCATGTCGACACGCGAGGAAGGGATTTTCTTGCCATTCACCACGGCAAGGTTTTGTGCCATCACAGGCAGGGCAGCGGCTGCAAAAAGTACCACCAGCAAACGGGCAGGCTTTAAAATCATCATTGATTCCTAGGATGGAGTAAAAAAAGAAAAAATTATTGTATTTCGGACGGTGCCAAGGCCGTAATTGCCAGCGCATGAATGTCTGAATGCATGAAATTCCGCAGGGAATCATACACCAGCCGATGCCGGCTGAGACGACTTTGCCCCTCAAAATGGCGCGATACGATGTGCAGCGTAAAGTGTCCGCCGCCGGAAGCGGCACCGGCATGGCCGGCATGGCGTGCCGAATCGTCTACCAAGTGACACTCGGCCGGATCGAAAGTTTCAATCAGCCGGGCACGGATCGCATCAAGGCGCGCGCTCATGCTGCGTCTTTCATGTATTTTGACAAGAACATGCTTTGCACGATGATGAACGCAAACATCAATCCCATCCCGCCGAATAACTTGAAATTAACCCAGATTGCGGTGGGGAAATTAAATGCAACATACAGGTTGAGAAAGCCCATTGCCAGAAAAAATACGCTCCAGGCCAGGTTCAGGCGCTGCCAGATGATGTCTGGCAGCTTTACCTGTTTTTCCATCATCGAGCGGATCAGGTTTTTCCGCATGAAAATCTGGCCGCCCAACAGCGCTGCGGCAAAGCACCAGTACAGCACGGTTGGTTTCCATTTGATGAAATTCTCGTTGTGGAAATAGATGGTGGCGCCGCCGAACACGCCGACAATCAGCAGGGATACCCACAGCATCGGGTCGACTTTTTTGCCACGGGACAATAAGTAGCCGATTTGCGTAACGCTCACGACTATCATGACTACGGTTGCGAGCAGGATTGGCGCTTGACTGACGGTTACAACGCCGCCGGAAACAAGTGTGGAAAAATATTCCGATATCAGCGCTTGCGCCGAATCCGCATGGCCTTCACCCCATTTGAATACGGCAAAGAAGACAATCACAGGGAGCAGATCGAATAAAAATTTCATTGTTGGTATTTTCTTGGCTAAGTTTTTGGCGCGAATCGTAATGCAGCCGAATTAATGCAGTAGCGCAGTCCTGTCGGCGGCGGCCCATCCGGGAATACGTGACCCAGATGCGCATCGCACACATTGCATAAAATTTCGGTACGTATCATGCCATGGCCGCGGTCAACGCGCTCGGAAACATTGTCCGGATTGATCGCTTTGAAGTAACTTGGCCAGCCGCAACCGGAATCGAACTTGGCATCCGACTCGAACAGCGGCGTGCCGCAGCACACGCAGGTATAAATGCCGGCTTCATGGTGATCCCAGAAGCGGCCGCTGAATGCGGGTTCGGTGGCTGCGTGCCGGGTGACTTCATAATCGTTTGGGTCGAGCAGCGCCTGCCATTCGGCGTCGGTTTTACTTATTTTCGGTGCAGTCATGGTATCTCCGTCAGGATGAACAGCTCACTTCCAACTGGCTTGCCCAATCTGGCGGCAAAGCAGCGTAAGCGACGTGTTCCGGCTGTTCGTCAAATGGTTTTTCAAGGATGGCCAAAAGTTTGGCAACTTCCGAAAAATCCTTATTTTGCGCTTTTTCGATGGCGACCTGCGCCAGATAATTGCGCAGCACATACTTGGGGTTTACTGCCTGCATTGCAAGCCTGCGCTCGGCATCCGAACTATTTTCCTGCTGCAGGCGGCTGCGGTATTGGGCTGCCCAGGCATCAAAGCCGGCGCGGTCGAGAAACAGATCACGCAACGCCATATCGTTGCCGATATCTTCGGTTTGCAAATCGCACAAAAAGCGGAAAAACAGCGTGAAATCGACATGATTGGCTTCCATCAAACCAAACATCTTATCGAACAGCAGCTGATCCGACCTTTGCGTGCTGATCAGACCGAGCTTGGCGTGCAGCAGGCGATCCAGTTTGGCTACGTAATCGGCCTGAAACGGCGCCAAAGCCGCCTTGGTCGCCTCGACGCTGCCGATTAGTGGCAACAGCGCTTGCCCCAGCGCGTAACAATTCCACTCGGCCATTTGCGGCTGCATTCGATACGAATAGCGGCCCTGGCGGTCGGTGTGATTACAGATATGCTGCGGATCGAACGCTTCCATGAAGCCGAACGGGCCGTAATCGAGGGTCAGGCCAAGTATCGACATATTGTCGGTATTCATCACGCCATGCATGAAGCCGACGCTTTGCCAGTCGGCCATCAGGTGCGCGCTGCGGCGGGTTACTTCCCGCAGCAATGCCTGGTACGGGTTGTGGGTATCTCGCAATTCGGGAGTGAAACGGTCGATCACGTAATCGGCCAGCGTTCTCAGTTCCTCCAGCTTGTCGGTGTAAAACCAGTGTTCGAAGGAACCGAAGCGTACAAAAGTGGGCGCGATGCGGGTCACTACCGCAGCGGTTTCCGGCGTCTCGCGCATCACGTACTGATCCGAGCCGGTCACGCACAGCGCGCGCGAGGTCGGGATGCCGAGCCCGTGCATCGCTTCCGAACACAAAAATTCGCGGATCGAGGACCGCAGCACTGCCCGTCCGTCGCCCATGCGGGAGTAGGGCGTAAGGCCGGAGCCCTTGAGCTGCAATTCGAGCCAGTCGTTGCCGGAGTTGCTGCAATCGGGCACCTCGCCCAGCAGGATCGCACGGCCGTCACCGAGCTGCCCGGCCCAAGACCCGAACTGGTGGCCGGAATACACTGCCGCCACCGGTACCGCACTTTCCGGAGTGCGATTGCCGCTAAAGGTTTCGATGAATTCGCGCGTGGAAAACTCAGCGGCATCGAGTCCGATCAATTGCGCAGCCGAGGCGCTGGCGCAGACCAGATACGGCTCCGGTAGCGGGGTCGGCTTCAGCCGGGTAAAAAATGCCGGCGGCAAAGCCGCGAACGAATTGCTAATTGGCAAGGTATCGATGCGGTATCCGTTCGGGGGCGAAAGAGGTGTGTTCATGTCGATGAATCCTGTCAGTGTCTATCTGCGTTTTCCGGCAGTATCACACTATCCGTTAACTCCTGCATTTTCGTTGTAAGCTGATGGGGCAGTGTTCCAGCAATATTTCTTGATATTAATATACTGGATAATGTATTTTTAAATCCGCTTTATTTGCTTGGGGTAGATGCGTGATTAAATATCATACTCCAAACAAAATTTCATGATGCAAAGAGGGAGTGGCCGTGGCCGGTGCGGATGCCCGCGTTGGCATGCCGGCTTCACGATGCGCGATCCGGCTCATGCCAGTGCCTCATGATGCGCCGATTTCCTTAGGCTGGGACCACTCTGGTCGATAATGGTAGGCGTCGTGATGCCGAAATTTACAATAGGTAACTGCAATGAGCGTCCACTATTTTGAGCATCGTTTTTCTCCTAACAGCACCGCAGTAATTGGCGCCAGCGAGCGCACCGGTTCGTTCGGGCACATCGCCTTCGATGCGGTGCAGTTCGCGTCCGAACCTACTCTGAACTATTCTCCGCCGAGCAATTGATTGGCGCTGGGCGGTTACCACGCGGCAACCGGCTTGCAGTCATCGCCAACGGCGGCGGACCAGGCGTC
>JBDSCZ010000073.1:0-4684 GCA_039920865.1 Burkholderiaceae bacterium | reverse complement strand
ACGGTTGGGCGATGGCACGGGCTTTTAACGTCAGGGCAATCGCATCAAATGGTCCATGGTCACAATGCCGCCCCTCAACTCCAGCATCGCGAGCAGCTCTGGAATCGCCGTGATTTCGTTCGACTTTTCTTCTGTCTTGAGTTGCCCCAGCGTGACGCCCTGATCGCTCGCAAAGGCGCTGACCATGTGAATCGCTTTCTTGCCCAAACGGCGGTCATGCGATCCGCGCATTGTCTTGCTGTCAATGGCAATCACCTGCCCGACGAGCGAACCGCAGATAGTCGATACCCAGCGGGTAAAGCATGCTTGAAACGTCGTGCTGTCGAGTGCCCCGAACACGCGCCCGATCGAGTCGGGAGAGGGAATGCCGTTCTTCAACGGGATGTATTGTTGCAACCAGTCCAGTTTTGCTTCGCCCCACATTTCAACGGACTCCTAGTCATCGGCTCCGCACAATACCGCGCACACCGTCAGCACCAGAATAGCCACCAAATGATTATCGGTACTTCCAACCACCCGCGAATCAGGCATCTCAGATAACTCTCCATCAACGTTGCCAAACCTGATTTCGCGATCGATTTACTCCATCAAAAGTTACTGGAGCAAACCGCATTTCCTAAAAGTTTACAATGCCAATATGCAACTCTTTGTTTGTAAATGGGTTTTGATGCGATAGCCCTGGAAGAGTGATGAAAATTGTGAATATCAGAATCTAATTCTGCTATAATCTCTTCCTCGTCGCATCAATGTATATTTATTGTTGCAAGTAAGGCACAATTCCCTGATAGCTCAGTTGGTAGAGCGACGGACTGTTAATCCGCAGGTCCCTGGTTCGAGTCCAGGTCGGGGAGCCAGAATTTTTCAGTAGAACTAACAATTTTGCCCAGCCTTGGTGGTTGGGCTTTTTTGTTTTTGGTCAATGCTAGGTCATGCTTAATCTGTGTATTTCAAAAAATTGAAAATTCATCCCGAAGCAGGGGTAAAAATCGAGCCTATGAGGTAACAAAGAACGAAATTTCGGGAGGACTTTCGTTTTCGTGGCGGGCGCCGAAGCACATTGTCACCGCGGCGCTTGCTGAACGGCTGTACGTTTTAATGTCCAAGTTCAACAGAGCCAAGCTTGTCGGTCCAGTTTTTTAAAGTCAAAAGTTTCTTCTGGAAGGAATAATTCTGCTGATTTTCTAGGTCTGGTGCCGAGTTTTCATGCAGTGTCATCAAGCTGTTGTTGGAGTGATGTCGCGTGAAAAAATAATGAGGCAGCATCGCTCGGCCCCATTAATCGTGCATCGACATCTAATAATTAGTCTTCGCGGCGTAGATGCGGAAACAGGATAACATCGCGGATGTTGGGCGAATCGGTGATCAGCATTATCAGGCGATCTATGCCGATGCCGCAACCGCCGGTCGGGGGCAAGCCATATTCAAGCGCGCGAATGAAGTCGGCGTCGTAATACATCGCCTCTTCGTCGCCGGCATCTTTGGCAGCGACTTGTGCATGGAAGCGGGTGGCCTGATCTTCCGCATCGTTTAATTCGGAAAATCCGTTGGCGATTTCGCGCCCGACGATGAACAGTTCGAAGCGTTCTGTGATGTCGGGTTGGGTGTCGGAGGCGCGTGCCAGTGGCGATACTTCAACTGGGTAATCGACGATATAAGTTGGCTCCCACAACTGTACTTCGGCGGTTTCCTCGAACAGGGCCAGTTGTAGCGCACCCAGGCCCGAGATCACATGTGGCTTTACGCCAAATTTCGCCAGTTCTTTTCTGAGAAAATCGGCATCGTGCAATTGCTCGTTGCTGTAATGCGGCGCATATTTATTGATCGCGCCGATGATGGTGAGGCGATGGAACGGTTTGGACAGATCCAGTTCGCGGCCCTGGTAAGTCAGCAGGGCGGTGCCATGCGCATCGATGGCGGCTTGGCGGATCACCGCTTCGGTGAAATCCATCAGCCACAAGTAATCGACATAGGCGGCATAAAATTCCATCATCGTGAATTCCGGATTGTGGCGCGGCGATACACCTTCATTGCGGAAGTTGCGATTGACTTCGAATACGCGGTCGAAGCCGCCCACTACCAACCGCTTCAAGTACAACTCGGGCGCGATGCGCAGGAACATTTGCATGTCCAGCGCGTTGTGGTGGGTGATGAATGGTTTGGCTGTGGCACCGCCGGGAATGGTGTGCAGCATTGGTGTTTCGACTTCCATGAAGTCGTTTTTTTCCATGAAACGGCGGATCGACGAGACTGTCGCTGTACGCGCCTTGAAGGTGCGACGCGTTTCTTCGTTCATGATCAGGTCAACGTAACGCTGGCGGTATTTAGTTTCCTGGTCGGAAAGGCCGTGGTACTTGTCTGGTAGCGGACGCAGCGATTTGGTTAGCAGACGAAGGCTGGTGACTTTAATCGACAGTTCTCCGGTCTTGGTCTGGAACAAAGTACCTTCGGCGCCGAGGATGTCACCAAGGTCGTAATGCTTGAATGCTTGATGCGCGGCATCGCCAGTGATTTCATTGCTGATGTACAACTGGATGCGACCATCGGCTTTGGGCCCGGAGGCATCCTGAATGGTTGCGAAGGATGCCTTGCCCATCACTCGCTTCAACATCATGCGGCCGGCAACCACCACCGTTACCTGTTCGGCGATCAGTGCTTCGCTTTCGACTGCGCCGTATTGCGTCCGCAGAGCGGCTGCCTTGTGCTGCGGCCGAAAATCGTTGGGGAAGGCAATGCCCTGAGTGCGAATGGCAGCGAGTTTGCTGCGCCGCTCGGAGATGATCGAGTTTTCGTCCAGCGGCGCGGCCGCTGCTGCTTCATTGTGGTTAGTCATAATTCTCAGACAGTGTGTGCTTGATTGCGTGGCGAGGTGTGGCGCGGTTGAATGTCTTCTCAGACGCCCTGTTTCAGTGAAGCAGCGATGAATTCATCCAGATCGCCGTCCAGCACCGCTTTGGTATTGCCAGTCTCGAAACTGGTGCGTAAATCCTTGATGCGTGACTGGTCCAGTACGTAAGAGCGGATCTGATGGCCCCAACCGACATCGGTCTTGGAATCTTCCAGCTTTTGTTGCTCACTCATGCGGTTGCGCATTTCAAGTTCAAAAAGTTTGGCCTTGAGCATATCCCACGCTTCGGCGCGGTTTCGATGCTGGCTACGGTCGTTCTGGCATTGCACCACGATGCCGGTTGGCGCGTGGGTCAGACGCACTGCCGAATCGGTCTTGTTGATGTGCTGGCCGCCGGCCCCTGACGCGCGATAGGTATCAACGCGGACATCGGCCGGATTGATGTCGATATCGATCGAGTCATCGACTTCCGGATATACGAACAAGCTGCAAAATGAAGTGTGGCGGCCGTTGGCGGAATCGAATGGAGATTTGCGCACCAATCGATGCACTCCGGTTTCGGTGCGCAGAAAGCCGTAGGCGTAGTCGCCTTCAACCTTTAGCGTAGCAGTCTTGATGCCGGCAATTTCACCATCTGATTGTTCAAGTATCTCAACCTTGAAGCCCTTGCGTTCACAATAGCGTAAGTATTGGCGCAGGATCATCGAGGCCCAATCTTGCGCTTCAGTGCCACCGGCACCGGCTTGAATGTCGATGAAACAGTTGTTTGGATCCATTGGATTGTTGAACATGCGCCGGAATTCCATTGCAGCGACACGGCTTTCGATATCCTTGGTGTCGGCTTCGACCGCCACCATAGTGTCTTCATCCTGCTCTTCGCGTGCCATCTGAAACAGGTCGCTGGTATCGCGCAGATCGGCTTCGATCTTGATTAGTGAATGGACGATATTTTCAAGAGATTTTTTTTCTTTGCCAAGATCCTGGGCCCGTTTCGGGTCGTTCCAGACATTCGGGTCTTCCAGTTCTGCGTTGACAGATTCGAGTTTCTCGGACTTTAGATCGAAGTCAAAGATACCCCCGAAGTTCGGTTTCACGACTGGCCAAATCGGCAAGCAAGGCGGAGAGGGCGTTTAAGCGTTCAGCTTCCATGGTGTAATTGTCTGCAATAAAACCGGAAATTATACCCGAGCGGGGAATGAGAATAGGTATGTGCGTGGATTCCGGTAACGTCCAATGCTGTGCGTATATGACACCGTATTGTTTGTCGATCTATTCGGATTGATGCTTTGCAGCATGCCTCAGCATCCAAAATTTCTTCAGAGCATTCAGACAGTCATATGCTTGTATATGGTGATTTTCATTCCTATTTTTTATTTTGAAAATTTCTGTAGTTCTTGTGCGGGGCACAAGTGCATTTTGGCAATTGCGTTATCCGTTAGAATGTGGCTGCACAGCCTCCAATAATAATGTTGGCGGCATATTTACTTAGGCAATGTGGGAAAAATAATCGCTATCAGACCAGCGCTTTCCAGGTAGTTGCCCGTATTTCCTCGTGGTGTTCAATAGGTTCAATTGCAGTTTTTTGCCTAAGATAGTTGCAGGCAAGCTTTTTTACCGCTGCTACCTTACCTGTCATAGGAAATCCATATGTCGACATTCAGTTTTTTTCCAAACCTGCCTGGCAGCCTCAATGTTTTAACCGCTTTGGGGTTGATTCTTATCGCAGGGATATTTGGCGCGCGCCTGGTCAAGCATCTCGTACCTGTGCCGGCGATTACCGGCTATGTGCTGACCGGATTGTTGATCGGCCCGGTCGGTCTGAACTTGATTAGCGCCTCC
>JBDSCZ010000072.1:0-6009 GCA_039920865.1 Burkholderiaceae bacterium | reverse complement strand
ATTTTTATGCCACTTTTCGCATGTATTTATTGGCATAGAAATAATACTAATGGTAGTAAGTTTTACATATAGTCAGGTGTACTAGTGTCCGGTTAAAAATCTAAAAGAATCAATTGGTTAGCGTCGGATGACATGGTGGTTCTGTTTGCATCAGGCTGGAAGGCACGTGAAATAAGGGTTTTTTCGAAAATTGAGACCGACAAAATCTGTAGCAAAGTATAAAGCGAGGCATCAAGTTGAAGTTCCTTCTTAACGATGGCAATGAGCACGTATGTGGAGACAGCACACCAGATTTGCGTCTTCACGGCGTTCTCGCTCGTGCCCAGAAATTTTTTGATCCGCAAATGCTGCTTGATCCATTTGAAGAACAATTCCACCTGCCAGCGATTCTTGTAAAGCGCAGCGATAGTCAGTGCTGGCAAGCTCGTGTTGTTGGTCAAGAAGACCAGCGTCTTGCCCGAGTCGGGATCTTTGAAACGAATGCACCGCACATGTTCGGGATAGTCTTTCTTCACGTAAAACCGTTGAGCGCGATTGCCTGATCGCAGATGACGCCAGTCGTTCTGTCGGTATTGGCCGAGTACACACGTCTGGCATTCATTCCGCGTTTGGCGCGCGTGACGAAAAAGGCACCAGCCTGATGCATTTTGTAGAGTTGAGAAAAATCGAGATAGCCCCTATCCATCACGTAAAAAGCGCCAGCCTCGACAGCCAACATGTCGAGTATGTTGACGTCGCCCATCTTGCCGTCGCTGATGTGAATGAACGCGGGAATATTCCCGCGCAAGTCCACCAACGTATGCATTTTCACGGCTGCTTTGGTCGATCGAAATGGCGCCCAATCGAACAGACTCAAGCAAAGATCGATCGTTGTCGAATCCAATGCGTAGACGGTATTGGTCAAGTCCAATCCCAAGTCCTCGTTGCAGTAAAGCTTGCGCGCACGACGAATGAGCAAGGCTGCGAGATCGGACCAGATGCGCCAATCGCGCGACTCGTTCGCATCGGCCAACGTCGAGCGATGAACAGTGTGCCGCAGGCCCATCGCATAGAGTTTGCTGGCATTCGCGCCCAACGTCACCTCGATGTCGCGCAAGCTTTCGCGCCACGTCAATTGCGCAAAAGCCATGACGCGAAATTGTTCGGAGCAATTCATGCGACGCACGCCAGAATCACCAGCATACCGATTCACGATACGGCCAAAACTGGTCCATGGAATGAACTCCATAACCTGTGCAAACAGCGTCTTGCCTACATTCATTGTTCATCCCCGAGAATAGCAATTCCCGGAATTTACAGAAAAATGAGGATTCAAGATTCAAATCGACACCAAATAAAATCGGCCGCAAGGCCACCCCAGTATTGGATTTTGTAAGAATTTAACCCGGTTTAACCGGACACTAGTGAGTCAGGTGCCATACCTGAAATAATCAACCGTCTTGAAAGGGGAAGATCATGGGTTCATTGAGCATTGTGCATTGGGTGATCGTATTGGTGATCGTCATGCTTGTTTTTGGCACCAAGAAATTAGGCAACATCGGCGGCGATCTTGGCAAGGCCATCAAGGACTTCAAGGACGGCGTGAAGGACGAGGAAGAACATCACGCAGCGAAAGGGAGTCTCAAGCAAGACATAGACAAGACAACCATCAATGTTGACGTGAAAGAAAAAACGAAGAGCTGAGCATCGCTGTCCGGCGTGAGCACGGCCCCGTGCTGCTACGCTGCCAGCGACTTTGAGACAAGCCTTAAGCTTAATGACCGAAGAGCAAAATACGGGTGTGGCAGATACCTTTATCTCGCACCTGATCGAATTGCGTAACCGCCTAGTGCGGGCAACGGCGGCCGTCGTCGTTGTATTTCTGGGGTTGACGCTTTTTGCCGCCAAGATGTACGACATGGTGGCAGCACCGATGATGAAAGCCTTGCCGCCGGGATCAAAATTTATCGCACCGTTGTTTGTGAAGGCAACACAGGCGCCGGAAGAAACTTGAAGACGCCCGTTAAATCCCGTCTTTATTTCGGCACATAACTGAATTGCGGTGAGAAGGTCGAGGGCGTCATGTCGTCCTCAAGATGGATATTCTTGAGCGTTGCGGCATCGACCATCTTGATCGCCGGCCCCAGATGCTTGATGTAGGATCGCTCCTCCAGCAGATTGACGGCCTGGCCGATGGAAAGTCTACCCTGCAGCACAGGTGAATCAGAAGGGGCTGCGAGAATGCGGCCGCGGATGATGCCCCGGTAGACGCCCGGCGTGAAATACGTCGAGATGATCGCCGTTTTATCTTGTATGCCCCGTTCGCGAAGCACACTGATTGCCGCTTCTGCCATCAGCGCATTACCCACCAGATAGCGTACTTTGGGATACTTGTCGAGCGCGTTTTGCACCAAATTGCGCTGTACGGCCTTGTCGGTATCGCCCCAAGCAGTGGTGGCAATGGTGATCCGGCTGTGGCGGATCGCTTCACGGAATCCGCGATCGACAAAAGGCACCCAACCGGCATCGTGAGGGCCGGGAAACCAGACGATCGGTATGGGCGCGCCAGCCACCGGATGGCGCGCCACCAGATATTCACCGATCAAGCGTCCCATGTCATACCAGGACACACCGACCTTGCCTGCGATGTCTGCATTGGCAATGTCGTTGACCGTCGCCAGCACCGGCATCTTGCGGCTGATTTCCTTGATCAGGTCTGACAGGCCATCAAAAGAGATGGTGCCGATGATTAGGGCATCGACATCCGCCATTGCCGCACATTCCTTCACCTGATCGCGCTGGCGCTGCAGATTGAGGTAGCCGCCCGCCTCCAGAAACCGCACCTCGACACCAAGCCGCCGTGCCTCCTCGACCATTCCGTAATTGACGCTGAGCCAGTAGGCATCTTTGATATGCGGAAAAGCAATGCATAAAATCCAAGGTTTCGTCGCTGGCAAGGCGCTTGGATAATGTATCAGGGTGGCGTGATTCCGATAGTCGAAAGGGGGATCCCAGCGCACCACTGCGGCATTCGCCGCAGTGGTGACCGGCGACAGAATTGCCACCACGAATGCCACGCTGGCTGAAAGAGCCGGCAACCGCTTGCTGAATACTTTCATGTTGCAACTTTCAATCCTGAAAACTCGGGCAACGGTACCAGAGGCGCGGCTCCGGATCAAGTTGCCGTTGCATGGCAACGATTGTCAGACCGTTTTGGGTGGCGCAAAATGGCAACTTGATCGACACTCGGGGCAAGCTCATTACTACACATTTTTCCGCCAGGGCTGTGATCAACCGACTCAGACACCTCGAACTGCGACTCGGGCTGGTCGGCAAGACTCTCCTGATTTTCGGGGCGACAGCGTTGCTGACCGTAGTGGTTGCAACCATGGCGTGGTTGAGTTTTCAACAAGTTGCATCGACCCAGCAAACGATCGTCAATAAAACTATTCCTGCAATGGATGCTGTCCAGACCTTGGCGCGCAACAATACCCGCATTATCACGCTAATGCAGCAGCTCGGGATGGCCAGCACTGTGCAAGAGGTCGCACGCCTGCAGAACATACTGGAAGCTCAACTGACGCATATGCGCATCTTGTTGGACCAACTTGACGGGCAGCAATTCGATGCCCTGCACAGTACTGCGGCACGCTCGACTGTGGCGGCCATTGACGACAATCTCCAGCAGCAGTCGCAGAAAATCACTGCCCGCTTGCGCTTGGATCAACAGATAAAGACACAACTCGCCCGCGAGCGCCAAGCCGCACTGGCGCTGGTCACACTGTCCGAATCGCTCGTCGCCAATGCCTCGACAACGACGACCGCGACCATTGCTAATCTCTATCCATTGATTGAGGGAAGGCGTGCGCATAGCCAAGTTTTTGAAACGCTCGACCGGCTCATTGAGGTCGATATCGATTCAATGGAGCGTATGTCTGAACTCCAGTTAACCTGCTTCAATCTCAAAACCCTGCTGGAACTGCTGGAGAGTGAAAACAATCCCGACGCCGTCCTGGGTTTACAATCCCGATTTGCCGATAATCTGGTCACGCTACGACGCCGTATCAGTGATGTCGGCGATCCTGATCGCAAACTGAACAGCCTCGCGCATTACCAAACGCTGGCTGCGGCCATGAAGCCCGATGGCATCTTTGCCATACACCAGCAGAAACTCGTGCTGCTGGCATCCTTGGTTCAGCTCAGCGGACAAGGCAGCGTACTGGCATCCCAATTAAATCAACAGGCGGGTGTGCTAGTGACCGCCGGCGGAGAGGCAATAGATTTTGCCGGCAATCAGTCCACGCGTGCTGTCAATCGCGGATTGACAGGATTTTTCGTAGTAGCAGCCCTGCTCTTCATCATATTTATCGCCACCTTGTGGATTTTGTACCGTTACCACGTACTCGGTCGCCTGAAGGGCATGGAGACTGCCGTCCAGGCTCTCGGTGCCGGCAACTATGAGATCGACATCACAACTGCCAGCAATGACCCGCTGGCGCCATTGAGCCGTGCCCTTGAGCAATTTCGGGACAATGCCCGTGAGCGCCGACGGCTGGAGAGCGAGTTGCTGCTGCACCAGCACGCCCTCGAGGGCCAAGTGGCAGCTCGCACTGCAGAACTTAAACAAAGCAACGTGCTTCTGGAGCACGAAGTAGCCGAGCATGCGGTGGCGCGACAGCAAGCCGAAGAGGCTAATAATGCCAAGAACATTTTCCTCGCTACCCTGAGCCACGAACTGCGCACCCCGCTAAGCGGCGTCAGCGGTACCGTGCAATTGCTGCGCAGCACGGGTCTTGGTATCCGGCAAACCGAGTACACAAAAATGATCGACTATGCCAACACGATGCTGCTGGAGATTCTCGAAGACATGCTTAGCTTTTCCCGGATTGAGGCTGGTAAGATCGATTTCGATCAAGCTTCTTTTGACTTGCTCGAAACCATAGACGACATGCTGGACCTGCAGTCGGTGCAGGCTCAGAGCAAAGGCATTGTCCTGATTCGTGATGTGGAAAAAACTATGCCGTCAATCATCTTTGGTGACCGGCGCAAACTCAACCAGATACTACTCAACATTATCGGCAATGCCATCAAGTTTACCGATGAGGGATCAATCACAGTTTCCGTTTATGGCAGCACCAGTATGTCCGGAGAGCAGTGCCGGCTGTTTTTTACAGTAACGGACACCGGTATCGGCATCCCGGGAGATCAATGCGATGAGGTATTCAAGCCCTTTGTGCAGGTCAAGGACGCCAGCCGTCGTCGCCATGGTGGGACCGGCCTTGGGCTGGCAATTTGCCGGCGGTTATTAGAGGCGATGGGTGGCTGCATCACGCTTGAGAGCCGATCCGGTGAAGGCACCTGTGTCAGTTTCGAGCTTGATTTTGCAATAGCCCCAATTCTTCCCGCACTGCCGCTCGAATCTCGCGAAGCGACGTCACCAATGGTAAACCGTCCGCTCACCGTGCTGGTGGTGGAGGATGATCAAATCAATCGCATAGTCTGCTCACGTTATCTGGAGTTGCTCGGCCATCACCCTTTGCTGGCTGGCGATCGCAGTCAGGCCTTGACTCTGCTGAAAGGCCAAACGGCCGCCATCGACGGCATCTTGATGGATATCAACTTGCCCGATGCCTCGGGCCTGGAACTGGCACAGGAAATCCGGAGCCTCAGCGATGGACGCTGGGCACAGATACCGGTGATTCTCATGTCCGCTCATGTTTCCGGCCCTACGATGGAGCAATACCGGATGGCGGAAACCGCCGCTTTTCTGAGCAAGCCTTTTACCTTGGCAGCCTTGGCCAAAATCTTGCAGACAAATATTGTGCAATGCACTAGCGGTGCGCTGCTGGAGTCAGATCATGAACAATTGGGGATTGACGATATCGCACAGACAGTGGCGTTACTCGATATTGGTTATCTTGACGTCGAAATCGACACATTGGGCGTCAAGACACTTGCCGAATTGCTGGGTATGTTCCTAAGCGATCTTGGCGCTACCTTCACCGAACTGAATCAAGCGGCAAGCGCAGA
>JBDSCZ010000071.1:0-8679 GCA_039920865.1 Burkholderiaceae bacterium | reverse complement strand
CCGCGCTGGATCAGGTGCGCGCCATTTATGACTCCAGCATCAACCACCTGCGCGAGTCCTTGCAGCGCTTCGTCGGTGGCGAAAGCATTTCAAGTCATGTGCGCGCCTGTTATCCGTTCGTGCGGGTACATACCGACACCGTGGCGCGGGCCGATTCGCGCCTGTCTTACGGCTTTGTGGCAGGCGCCGGCACTTTCGAGACCACGCTGACGCGACCGGATTTGTTCTCCAGCTATTACCTGGAACAATTTCGCCTGCTGTTAAAGAATCACAGCCGCAACCAGACGGTGCAACTGGAAGTAGGCACCAGTTCGCAACCGATCCCGGTGCATTTTTCATTTGCCCAGCACGACCACATCGAAGGCAGCATGAGCGCCGACCGGCGCTTGTCGATGCGCGACATGTTCGACCTTCCCGATCTGGCCGCGATGGATGACGGCATTGCCAACGGCACCTATGAAACGCCGCCTGGGGAGGCTAAGCCGTTATCGCTATTTACCGCGCCGCGGGTCGACTATTCGCTGCAGCGGCTGCGCCACTACACCGGCACCGCACCCGAACACTTCCAGAATTTCGTGCTGTTTACCAATTACCAGTTCTACATCGATGAATTCGTGCGACTGGGACACGAGATCATGAACCGTGCACCCGACCCGTTGGCGCCGACGGATGAAGATGACTACATCGCTTTTGTCGAACCGGGCAACGTGGTCACGCGAAGAGTCGGGCACAGCACACAAGCGGGTGATGAAATGGGCGCCGCGCCGCCGCGCCTGCCGCAGATGCCGGGCTTCCACCTGATACGCGCCGATGGCAGCGGCATCACCATGGTTAACATCGGAGTCGGGCCGGCCAATGCGAAAACCATCACCGACCACATCGCGGTGCTGCGCCCGCATGCCTGGCTGATGCTGGGTCACTGCGCCGGCCTGCGCAATACCCAGCAACTGGGCGACTATGTGCTGGCCCACGGTTATGTGCGTGAAGACCACGTGCTGGACGAGGATTTGCCGTTGTGGGTGCCGATTCCGCCGCTGGCCGAGATCCAGGTCGCAATCGAGGCCGCTGTGGCCGACATCACACAGCTCACCGGCTACGATCTGAAACGGGTGATGCGCACCGGCACGGTCGCCAGTACCGACAACCGCAACTGGGAACTGTTGCCGCAGCGCACCCCGGAACGCCGCTTCAGCCAGAGCCGCGCGATTGCGCTGGATATGGAAAGCGCCACTATCGCCGCCAATGGTTTCCGTTTCCGCGTGCCCTACGGCACCCTGCTGTGCGTCAGCGACAAACCGCTGCACGGCGAAATCAAGCTGCCCGGCATGGCCAACCATTTCTACCGCGAGCGGGTCGACCAGCATTTACGCATCGGCATCCGCGCCGTCGAATTGCTACGCAAGCAAGGGGTCGACAAGCTGCACAGCCGCAAATTGCGCAGCTTTGCGGAAGTCGCCTTTCAGTAAACGCAAATCAATCAATTGATGCTCAGCCTACTGCACTGCATTCCGGAAAAAATATATATTTTTCTAGGAGTATCATAATTTTCAAGGCATTATCCGCATATATTTATTGCCACTTATAAATATACTCAGTGAATCTGCGTTCTACTGCGATTTTTATGACATGCCTCGAACCGGTATTATTTTGACTTGTTGCAAGACAATGGATTGTCATTCGATCAAAAATCGACAGGCATTTCCGTATCTAAAATCGCCGCTCAACAGCTTGGGATGCCATGGACTTGTCATCACACGATGCCCCTCCGAATCAGGAGTCATCCATCGCAATTCAATCCGGGTCGCCGGTATTCACACTGCGCGACGTCCGCAAGAATTACACCATGGGCGAAGTGCAGGTCGAGGCGCTTAAAAATATCGACCTTGACCTGTATGCCGGCGAATTCATCGTGTTGCTGGGTGCGTCCGGCAGCGGAAAATCCACTTGTTTTTTCCAATCTGCGGCGCGCGCCGATCACGCTGCTGACGCGGATACGGGACATCCCCGGTGTCAATGCGGTCGAAGGCCGGGTGGTTTTCGATGCGACGCTGGATGTGCCCGGTCTGGACGAACCCGCCAGCGCGCGCCTGGTATCGCTTTCCACAACACCGGACAGCCAGCTCAACCGCGTCAATATTCGCAGCGGGCGGATGATAGAAGCAGGCAACAAGAATGAAGTGCTGGCCAGTGAATCGTTTGCCACAGCCAATGCGCTGCGCCCCGGCGACACGCTGGACGCCATCATCAACGGCCGCAAGGAAACTTTGCGCATCGTCGGCGTTGCGATTTCACCGGAATATGTGACTGAAATTAAGGGCAGCGGTGCCTTCCCCGACAACAAGCGCTTCGGCGTGTTGTGGATGTCCTATGACGCGCTGGCTGCTGCCAGCAATTTGCAGCATGCATTCAACGACGTCGCCATCACGCTGGCGCCGCACGCCAGCGCGCCGCAGGTGATCGAGAACTGGACATCATGCTGGCGCCGTATGGTTCGCTCGGCGCCTATGCCCGCGAGGATCAGCTGTCGCATCATTTTCTGGAAAACGAACTGGCGCAGGATCGCGTCACCGGCACGATACTGCCGGCGATTTTCCTTGGGGTGGCCGCATTCCTGATTCACAGCATCCTGCTGCGCCTGACCACATTGCAACGGATGCAGATTGCCCTGCTGAAGAGCATCGCTGCCGCTGGGTTGCGCGCTCGGCTATGGCGTGAGCGTATTGTTGTCAGCAATGCTAAGCGAGGAAGTGTTCCGTATTCCGGCGGTGGTCAGCAGCAAAACTTTTTTAATCTCAATTGCAGTAATACTTGCGTCGGCCGCAGCCGCCAACCTGTTGGTGTGGCGTAAAGTGAAACAGATGGATTTGATTGCAGTCTTGAATCATCCGCTATCCGGGCAACCAGATTAGCGAAGGCGCACGCGTGACTGCGGCAGCGGATTAGCAGATTGATATAGCTGCCGGCAACCACCTGGTCGCTGCTGCCGCGCCATCTCATGCATGCGCTTGCGCCCACGCCACGATGCCGGCCGCATCCATCGCGCCGGCTTGGCGCGCCACTTCACGCCCGTCCTTGAACAGCGCCAGGGTCGGGATGCTGCGAATCGCATGCTGCGCCGCCAGTTGCTGCGCCTGTTCGGTATCGAGTTTGACCAGACGGATCGCCGGTTCCAGGCGCTGCGCCGCCTGCGCGTAGGCCGGCGCCATCATGCGACACGGGCCGCACCACGGCGCCCAGAAATCGACCAGCACCGGAATCTGGTTGCGCGTGATGTGCCGCACGAAACGGGCACTATCGAGTTCCACCGGCTGCGCGGTGAACAAGGGTTTTTGGCACGAGCCGCAGGTGGGTTGCGCGTTGAGCCTCGCGGCCGGGACGCGATTGACCGCATCGCAATGCGGGCAGACGATATGCAGCGAATCTGGCATGGCCTTCCTTTCGGCTGAATCAAGTGGATGAAACAATTGCTGAAGATCTGATGCTACGTAATTTCATTATGGTAAAACAGGTCCACGAAAAGCACGAAAAAATATATGCCTTCGGAGTACCCCTGCCTACTATGTTGTACAAACTTCTCGGTATAGCGATCGCCCTCTCTCCCGGCCTCTCTCCCACCCGTGGGAGAGAGGAGAAAAGCCCCCTCTCCCGCTTGCGGGAGAGCATACAAGGGCTGGGGAGAGGGACTTCAAATAGACGTTAACTGACAGATTAAGCAGAAACAAAATCGTCCGACTGAGGCCTTGGTTCGTGTCTTTCGTGGACATGTGCGTCAGTGAAGATAATGCACATGTGTATGCGTGGAAAAAGATAACAACGCAAGCCATGAAATTCACGAAAAACAGGAGTATGCCAAATAGCATGCCATTTTTCGCATACAGAACATGCGGAGTGTAAAAATACTATGTAGGTTGGCGCTAAGCGCAGCGAAGCCCAACAGCGCCACCAATAGCAATATGAGTATATTTTCAACCGCAATCAATATATGCGAAAAATGCCATGAAAATTATGATACTCCATGATTTTTTAGTAAAACAAGGTCATTTCAAGGCAGGTATTTTGGCCGGCATGGACTTCCGCCCGCGCCGACCCAATATCCGGATCGATTTCTCGGCGCCGGCTGCAAGATAACCCTGCACCAGTCCTGCGCTATAGGCCAGCTCGGGGTGATCATGCACCAGTTCGCCCAACAGGCGACCGGCTACCGCGACATCATTGAGCCGGCCCAAGCTGTCCTGCAAGCCGGACAAGGCCTTGAGATACGCGCGCATCTGGCCGGGTCGATACAGCGACTGAAAAAACTCGCTGGGATAACGTAATTTCTTGGCTGCAATACGCACCTGATGGCGTGCCTGCGGCTGCTTATCCCTGCTTTCTTGTCGCCGCAGCCGCTTGCTACGTTTTTTAAGTCTGCGGTGGCATTGCTGCAGCGTACTTTCGGCAAAGCCGGCCAACGGCGCAGTCCAGCTCGGGTCGCCCTGCGCCAATGGCGCGCTGTGCAGCCAACGCCCTAAGGCCAGCAAAAAAGCCGCATAACGCACCGAACCCAGCGCCAGCCCGGCTTGATGCCGGTGCTTGTGCGCCAGCTTTTGCGCAGCCTGCTGCAGCGCCTCCCATTGCGCCGACACCGGGTTCGCCAGCTCCAGAGCATTTAGCGTGCCGGAAAAAACTTCCCAGTCGCGCGCCGCACCCAGCGTCCCCAACAGCCATTTGAGTTCAGCCTGCAGCGCCGCAGGACAAGGGGCAAGCTGTGTGAACAACCCAAATGCGCAACCCAGCCGGCGCAGCCCGACGCGCATCTGATGCACGCTTTCCGGATCGCTGCCGTGCATGACACCGTCTTCATTGCCATGGATCTGCGCCAGGCAGTTACCGGCTATCGCTTGCAAACCCTGCTCGATGTTCAAGGCGGGGGCAAGCATCAGCCGTTCTGCCATGATCGGCTCGATCGGCATCGGCGACGGCGTCAGCAACCCATAACCGCGCTCGGCCTTGCTGATATTGCCGATGCGCAGCGGTACGGTTTTTTGCAGTTGCAACGCGAATTCGAACAGTCCGGCCGGCTCGCCGGATTTGAGCTCCAGTTCGATCTCGCTGATCGGCAGCCGTGTTGCTGCATGTTCTACCGCACCCTGATCGAGTACCAGCTCGACTTCTGCTCCATTATCCAGCCGCAATTGCCACAGCGTGCGCTTGAATCGGGTAGTGAAAATCGGCGCCAATTGCGCACTCAGGCCAGCTTTCTGCAGCCTGCGGCTCCATTTGCTGTGGGTGCCGACCAGATCTGCCAGCGCCGCCAGATCGGGCAATGCGTCGGCCACCGGAGATTCCCATTCCTGGCGCTGGTGCAGGCCGGCCGCGACCTGCCCGTCCGCCTTGAGCGTCTGGATCCACTGCCCCGCCACCAAGCGCACCCGCAGGCCGGCATCGTGCCGTCTGAAGTAGCCGTCCGGCGTGTCGAAATAGATGCTGGTAAGCTGTTGCGTGGCTGGCTTGGCAAGCGCATGCCGGCGCAACAGCGGGTGGCGGCGAAAAACCGCTACATCGGCTGGGTCCAGCAATAATTTCAGTTCGGTTTCCATACGAGAATATCCGGAAATTGATGCGTGAATTTCAAAATAGCACACCCGATACATCCTGCCCTGCTGCGCATCAACAAGCACCACAGAGCAATGACCACTGTATCAAATTGCATTTTCTAGCAACGCAATGAGGACGACCTCATCGCACTACCCATGACCGGCAACGACCCCGAAGTCAAACGCAAGAAGTCAAGTGAGGGAAAATCAGGTCAAACATAAAACAGTGCAGCATAAAGTTAATGTAATGCATCATAAAACACGCTAACTAGCGGTTTCATAAGGACTTTTTAAACTATCCACAACATCTGTGGATAACTTTGTGGATAACGCCCACTTGACAGGCTGCGACGCAAGCAAAGACGTGGGTTTCAATAAAATGCTCAATCCGATTGCAATAAATAATTCGTTTAAAATCAATAACTTGCAAAATACGATTGGATCACATAAAAAATAATTAAATATTTTTTATCCTTGCATTGTTTGTGCATAAGTGTTTTGCGCAAGCAGAATTTCCAGCTAAAAATCAGATAAAATTGCCTCATGGAAATCAATCGGAACGTTAAGTGCGGCGACTGCGCAGCCGTTCAACCAGTTCCGGCAATTTTAGCTGGCTGCGCAAGCTGCTGGCCTGCGCTCTTTGCAATAGCTGCGGCCAAAATTCATGATGGCATTCATTATTGCCATCGCTATCAGGGTTGATGGCAAACACGATCCGGTTGCCGCCCCCTTCGGCACGGCACCAGCACACCCGCCGATCAAATTCTGCATGCAGGGTTTGCATGCAGAATGGCAACTGGGGATCACGGTCGATGATGTTGGCAACCAACACGCCATGCGCATTGAGTGTGCGCCGGCAGACCGCATAAAAGTCCGCCGAGCATAACTCTGGCGGCAAGCCATCCGTGCCGAAGCCGTCGAGCAGCAATACATCGACATCCTGCTGCGCATCCTCCAAAAATACGGCAGCATCGGCATGAATGATCTGCAAGCGATCATCGTCGGGCGGAATCATGAATTGATCGCGCAGCGCGATCACGTCGGCGTCGAGTTCCAGCACAGTAATGCGGGTGTCCGGCAAATGGCGATAACAGAACTTGACGATGGAGCCGCCACCCAGTCCGACCATTAGCAGATGCTTGGGGGCTTGCTGGAACAACAAAAAACCCATCATTGCGCGGGTGTAACTAAACATCAATTGATCCGGCGCAGAAAGCCGCATTTCACTCTGGATCGCGACCCCGTTAAAATGCAGGGACAACAGGTCGCCCCGACGCTGAACGAAAGGCTTGCCGCCTGCCCCTTCCAGCAAGTCTAGAAAATCGTCAAAGTGGGTCTTGAATGGCTTGGGCATCGGGGATTCTGCTGGCAGGTGATTAACGTGAAAGTCGCAAAGCGACGCGCTTCGCTCCCCTCTCCCGCTCGCGGGAGAGGGGCTAAGGGGAGAGGGAGGGAGGCCATGGCCGTCCCTGGTTCGCAATGGTGCGCCAAAACGCTCCTGCGAGGCAAGAAAAAGGCGGCGATACGATGACAAAACAAGACGCATCGCCGTTGTATCAGTAGAGTAAAATTTGTTTCACTACCTGTTTGCAACACACATTTCACATCAGGAATTCATACGTTTATGAAATACGAAGTCGTCAATACCCAAATTTCACCGGAAGGTCGCCTGGAAGTGCTGTCCAAGGCGGAAGTCGGCAAACTGTTAGACACCAGTCACGGCGGTCTGTACACGCTGTTTCGCAACTGTTCGCTGGCGGTACTCAACTGCGGCAGCGACGTCGATGACGGCAAGGAACTGCTGGAACGCTACAAATCCTTCGACATCAACATCATCCAGCGCGAACGCGGCATCAAACTGAACGTCATGAATGCGCCTGGAGTGGCCTTTGTCGATGGCAAAATGATCAAGGGCATCCACGACCACTTGTTTGCGGTTCTGCGCGACGTCATTTATGTGAACGACGAAATCCATGACAACCCGCAATTCGACTTGAACAGTCCGGACGGCGTCACTGACGCGGTCTTTCACGTATTGCGCAATGCCAACATCCTGCACCCGTTAATCAACCCGCAACTGGTGGTGTGCTGGGGCGGCCATTCGATCAGCCACGAAGAATACGATTACACCAAAAAAGTCGGTTATCAGCTGGGCTTGCGCCATCTCGACATCTGTACCGGCTGCGGTCCCGGCGCAATGAAAGGACCGATGAAGGGCGCCACCATCGGCCACTCCAAGCAACGCATCCACGGCGGCCGCTACATCGGCATTTCCGAACCCGGCATCATCGCTGCCGAAGCCCCGAACCCGATCGTCAACGACCTGGTCATCATGCCGGACATCGAGAAACGGCTGGAAGCCTTTGTGCGTGCCGGACATGGCATCGTGGTATTTCCCGGCGGCGCCGGTACCGCGGAAGAAATCCTGTACATCCTGGGCATCCTGCTGCATCCCGACAATGCAGCCCTTCCGTTTCCGCTGATTTTTACCGGACCGGCGAAATCGGCGGATTATTTCCGCCAGATCGACCAGTTCATCGGCGACACACTGGGCAGCGCGGCGCAGCAACGCTACAAAATCATGATCGACGATCCGGTCGGCGTGGCGCAGGAAATGCTGGCAGGCATCAAGCTGGTGCGCGAATTCCGCAAGGACAGAGGCGATGCCTATTATTTCAACTGGCTTTTGAAAATCGATGCCGAATTCCAGCGGCCGTTTATTCCGACCCACGATGCGATGCGCGGCCTGGAGTTGCACAAGAACCAGCCCAGCCACCTGCTGGCGGCCAACCTGCGACGCGCATTCTCCGGCATCGTGGCCGGCAACGTCAAGGACGAGGGCATCCGCACCATCGAACGTCATGGCCGCTTCGAAATCCGCGGTGACGCAGCCATCATGGCGTCGATGGATGCGCTGCTGGCATCCTTCGTCGAACAGCACCGGATGAAATTACCCGGCAAGAAATATATTCCTTGTTACAAGATTGTGCAGTAGCCCTCGCTAAAAATCATGGATTTAGGCTATGTCGTAGTTAACTGTTGAAATCGTCGCCTACCACGGATTCCGTTCGTCCTGAGTAACCCGCAGGGCGTATCGATGGAT
>JBDSCZ010000070.1:0-2185 GCA_039920865.1 Burkholderiaceae bacterium | reverse complement strand
CTTCTCCGATATGGATGACGACATTCCATTTTAGGGCATACTTTTTTTAAATATGTAAACAAAGCCCGCTAAGTCATTGACTTAGCGGGCTTTTTATTTTATGCATTGGCAGGACAAGTCCGTCCAGTTTAAGGCTCGGGTTCGAGCGTTCGACAAATTCTATTTTTTTGTTGCCGTACGCGCCGTCCGTCTGCTCCTTGGAAAATTAGCACCAACTGGCCTGTTCGTGCGGACTGTGCAAAAGCTCTTCCACGTTCGCAGCGATGACCTTATAACCGATATTGCCGAATAGCACTTGCCGGCCTTCATTTAGAACATAACTTGGGCTTCCACTGAGTTTGTACTTGTCGCGCAAATCGGTATCCTGACATAGCAAGGCCATGGCTTCACCGTTGTCCATGTAGGCAACCAACGGCCCAATTGGTAGGCAATGACGCTCGGCGATTGCCAATTGAATTTTTCGGTCAGCAACATTTTCAAGGTCACGAAAAAAAGCCAGCCGCAGATCCCAAGTGACAGCTTCGAACAAAGTCTTACCACCCAAGTTTGCTTGCGGCGAGCCATCTATCAATCCGTTGATCTGCAATAGTTGCACTGATTTTAATAGATGATGACAACTGCCTGAGCTCGGCGGCACGTTGCGAATCCAAATGTCCGGATGTACGGTGAGGTGCGGGAATTGTTGTGCGATCTCGATGACTTTCGCGCCGAAACCTGGCAGGCCACCTTTGTCTTTCCAATCTCCCGCAGCGCGGCACGCGGTGCAGCCAAATAGCGGAATGAAGTGATATTGCAAATCAATGCTTGAACCGAAATTGTGGCGCAGTTCGTCAAGACGAATCTCTGCCGCATAGGCCCAGACACACAACAGATCAGAAAAATACTCGACGCGAATGGGTGGTGATGTAGACATTGGTTTTATCTTTTTCACAAAAGGTTACCGTCGGGATTATTTTCAGACTTTTCCACAACGATAAATACGAGTTAGCAGCCAAGATTGGAGAAGTCCTACCAGAGCGAGAACGTAAAGATTGCGGTTCGCCACGAGCTATCGCGATGCCGCAACCGCGCTACGCTGCTGCGCACCCAGCATCATACGGTCCGCCTTTCTCATGGCCGACGCGACCGATAAAACGGCGGTGCTGATGTGTCACTACTTCTTTCGGGATACGACTACTGCCGCCACGATGATCACGACCACCAGAATCAATACGCCGAACATCCAGCCTCCAGAATCCATACCTGAATACCACCCGTCCATCGATCCGTTCATCATTGCGCGCCCCTCAATTGTTAGCACCGTATGCCATGGCGACTGCCATGACTGATACACAGTACACATGGAAGATAATGCCAGTCTGTGCGCTAACGCGCGTTGTAAAGTACCCGCACCCATGAAAGATCATCGACCGATCTCGTACTGCATGCGCTCACAGAGCTGGGCGTAAAGCTGGCGATCGATGACTTCAGCACCGGATATTCCAGCCTCAGTTATTTGCGGCAGTTTCCGATCGACACCCTGAAGATCGACCAGTCGTTCATGCGCCAGATTACCAGCAACCAGGACGAAATCACCATCGTCAGTGCCATCATCAGCATGGGCAAAAGCCTGCAGAAGCGCGCCATAGCGGAGGGTGTGGACGGCCGAGTAGTGTGCATTTCTTCTGCCCGGAGACTGCGGCGTAGGCCAGGGTTTTTATTTTGGCTATCCGATGGCGGCAGAGGCGCTCGCCACACTGTTGCAAACAGGTCTGGTGGACGGTCAGCGGCAGCCGACATCTGCTGACTGATCGCAGTGCGCAGGGAGTAGTCATTTTTTCAGACATATCTGCAAGGAGCATGCAGCTTTATTTGCTGTATTTCGATTTGGCCTCGATGACGCACGCCTCCTTTTCAGGGCCGGCCATGGCATCGCACTTTTCGACCGCCACTTTGTAGTCGGCATCGCTCATGTCCTCTTTCGCATCCGATTTCACTTCGCTGATTTTCTTGCTGGATTTCGCATCAACGACTGCCTTGGTATGCACTGCCTTGGCTTCCTTGAGACAGACATCCTTAGCATTGCCCTTGTCTGCGTCGCATTTTGCTTTGGCCACCGCATAGTTGCCATCTGCTGCGGCAATGCGTGCGTTCATATGCTCTTTGGGGGTATTTTTGTACTCGGCTTCGGCTTCTGCCTTGCTGC